>JAPLNA010000441.1 GCA_026693065.1 Planctomycetota bacterium | reverse complement strand
CGTCGGTGGCCTTGCTGGTGGTCGCGGCCTTGGCGGCTTCGAAGGCGGAGACGGCTTGGGCGGTGTTGCCCTGGCAGAAGCTCACCAGCCCCACGCGGAGGTGGATGTCGAAGGCGACGAGCTGCCAGGAGGCGGCGGGGCCGCTGACCGTGCCGCCCGTGTTGGTGAGGGTTTTTACCGAGGGGGCGGGGCCGGGGGAGCCGGCGTTGGCGCTGCGCGGGGAGCCGGGCAGGGGCGGCCTTTCGCCGCCGATAGCAGATTTCAGATGCGAGATTCCAGAGCGGGAATTACCAGAGCCCGTGCCGCGGTCGGCGAGGGCTGACGGGAGGGAGTTTCGGGCGAGGTCGGCGTATTTGCCGGCCTCGGGGAGATCAAGCTGCTCTTCGAGGCAGTAGTCGATGATGCTTACGTAGGCCTGGCCGCGCCACGGCCCGGCTGGGGCGGGGGCGATGAACTTCTTCCAGTGCGCCATCGCGGCTGCGGGCTGGTTCAGGCCCAGCAGGCAGTCGCCGATGTGCAGCTCGCTGCGCGGCGCGTAGTCGCTTTGCGGGAAGTTCTGGGCGACGGACTGGTATGCCTTCATGGCGTCGGCGAATTTTTCAGCCTTGCGGAGTTTCTCTGCCGCCTCGAACTCGGCCAGGCCGTCGTTGACGTCGTACTTGATGTCCTTCATGGCGGCCTTGGCGGCGTTGACGTACACCTTGGCCAGGGCTTCGGGGATTTCCATCCGCGTGATGTTGTCCTTGCCGCTCATCATGGCGATTACGGCTTGGAGGGCAGCCTTGGCGTCGTCGGGGCGGCGGGCCTTGCAGTACAGCCGGGCCAGGTCGATGCCCGCCTCGGCGGCGGCGGGGTTGGGCTGGCTGGCCTTGACGACGGCCTCGAGGGCGTCGATGGCGAGCTTGAGCTTGGCCTGGTCGATCGGCTTGGCGGGTGCGGCGGGGGTGGGGGCGGTTCGACCGGGCTCACCACTAGCGGTTCGAAGGGGCTCGCCGCCGGCGGCGTCCTCGATTTCGAGTGCCTTGGCGATCTTGACCCGCGTGGCGAGTTGGCCGGACGGGGAGGCCTTCTCCAACTGCTGCCACAACTGCCGGGCCTTGGCCTGGGCGGGCTTTGAGCCCTGGGCCAGGTACGCGCGGGCCTGGACGTGTACGGCCTCCAGGGCCGCGTTGCGGAACTGCGTGCCGGCGTTCTTTATCACGGCCTCGGCCTGGGTGACGGCGTCCTCGTACTTGTCGGCGTAGAGGGCGGACCACGCCTTGGCGAGCTGCCCGTAGACTTGCTGGTCCAGTTTTTCCTGCGGAGACTTCGCGGTAGCGCCGCCCTTGGCATCCGGCGTGGGCGGGTTGGCGGCCAGGGCACCGGCGGCACCGCCCGACAGTACCGCCAAGCTCAGGCAGATCCCCGCCACGACCGCTCGATAGTTGCAGGCCGGTACGGACGTTGAGGGAGTCATCTCCCGTTCACCTATGCTGATAGCCCTTGTCCTGTGCTGCCAGACTTGCCTCCCGAAGAAGAATCCGAACTGCACCGCCATGTCCCGGCCTGTTCCCAAGGGCGCCGTGATCATGCCTCCGCCTCGTGGACTCTCAACGGAAGCAGGCGTCGGACCCGGGACGGCCAAGGAGTAGTATTCGTTCACCTTGGTGGGATTTCCGGCGGCACGGCGTGACCGGGCCGTGCTTGTATGGGCTCCGGCCGCGCCCCGCGCGGCAATCCGGGTCGGCTTCGGGTCGGACATCGTCGTCCGATACCGGCCAAGATGGGCTTGACGCTTGGCCTTATCCTCGTTAGAATCTTGATCTTTGATGCTCACGGAGGAGTCCTTTTTGGGACGCACGCAAGAAGGAGGTCAAATCCCTGAATCGCTTCTTGCATTGATATAGTCGCCAGCCGCGGCAAAAAGTGAGGAACTTTCTTTAGGTGGGGCGACGGAAAAGAAGGCCGAAGGCGTCCACGGCTTTGGACGATAAAGATTTATGGAAGGCGGCTGTTGACGCCCCGCCCCGAATATCGTTAGTGTCTGGCGATATAGGCTGCCCCTTATCTCAGTTCGACGGAAGGGGAACAAGGCAATATCGCGCCTATCATTTGCTGTGGGAGCCGATGCCACGCTGGGAATGCCGATCCGCTGGTAATCCAAAGTAATCGGCGTCCCGGCCTTGCCGCGCTCCGCCGCGAGGGCCTCGACCAGGACAATCCACGCCGCCAACGGGCCGACAATGCGAACCTGCCCGCCTGCGACCTCTGCGGTCGTCCCCGCCGCAGCCTTGCCGTTTCGCGGCGACCCCTCGATTCCGCCCCCAGCCTCGCCGGTCTGGGCCAAAGCAACCCCGCCGACCAGGCACGTCGCCATCAGCGCAACAAACCATGCCGCACCGGCAGGGATTCCCCAGCCCCGGCCGCGACCGCCGTGTTCTCTCATTTCACTCATGTTGTCACCTTCCACCCAGGCTTCCCGATCCGCGAAACCTGCCTACTCCCTGCCTGCTGCTGCCGTTCCGTCCCGCCTACTTCCTACTTTCCCCTTCCCATCTTCCGCCTTCGCCCTTGCGGCATCTTCCGCCATCGCGTCCTTGGTCATCCGCAACAGCGCGGCATCGGCCAGCGGCACCAGGCCATTCTTGCGATACGTGTCCATCACGGCCTTGACCGTGTCAGCGTACGGGCTGGCCTCGCTGGCTCCGCACGTGGCGATGAACTTCACGAAATCCTTGGCCGTGTCGCTCGCCTGCGGATGCACGTACAACCACAGCCGCTGGCTCAGCGGATACATGGCGCTCTTGATGTTCTCCGGCGTGGGCTGGATCAGCTTGGCCCGCTCGCCCGTGCCAAGCTTGATGGCCAGAATCTTGATGCTCTGACCAGTCGCGGGAATGCCCGCCAGGTCCACAAACCCGATCGCCTGGGGGTCCATGCTCACGGCCGCAAGAACCTCGGCTGAGTCCTTCTTGATCGCCACCCGCTTCCACTTGGCTCGCTCCAGGCATTCCTTTTCAAAAATGCCCGTGGCCAGCTCATCCCCCCGCAGGCCGATGGCCTTGATCCCAGATTTGGCAATTTGAGATCTGCCATTG
>JAPLNA010000440.1 GCA_026693065.1 Planctomycetota bacterium | reverse complement strand
TGTACGACTTCGCCCCGGTGGGCTACTTTACCCTTACCCGGGCCGGACGCGTGGTGGAGGCCAACCTCACCGGGGCGGCCATGCTGGGCGTGCCCCGCCCCCAGCTCCTTCGTCGAGGCCTCGGGCGGTTCGTCCCCCCGGAGACTCTGCGTCTGTGGGAGCATTACCTGGCCGGCGTGCTCCAGACGGCTGACCGCCATACCTGCGAGTTGCCTCTCCGCCGCGAGGACGGCTCGATGTTTCACGCCCGGCTCGACAGCGTCCGCCTGGCCGGCGTCGCCGGGCTCGCCGCCCCGGCCTTGCGAATGGCCCTCACCGACATCAGCGAGCTCAAGAAGGCCGAGGCGGAAAAGGAGGGACAGGACTTTTTCCAGGCCCTGGCGCCCTACCTGGCCCGTTGCCTCGACATGAGCTATGTCTGCATCGACCGGCTGGACGGCGACGGCCTGACGGCCCGGACCGTGGCCCTCTACGTCGACGGCGAATTCCAGGACAACATCCAGTACGCCCTGAAGGACACCCCCTGCGGCGACGTGGTAGCCGGCGATTTCTGCTGCTTCCCCAAAGACGTCGCCCGCCTGTTTCCGAAGGACGAGGTTCTCCGCCAGATCAAGGCCCAGAGCTACGCCGGGGTGACTCTTCGCGGCTACCAGGGCAAGCCCATCGGGCTGATCGCGGTCATCGGGCAAAGGCCCCTGGCCCATCCCCACCTGGCCGAGTCGGTGCTGAAACTGGTCGCCATCCGGGCCGCCGGTGAACTCGAACGCCGCTGGGCGGAGGAAACCCTTCGCCTGGCCGACGAAGAACTCAAACGCTCCAACGACGCCCTGAGCCACTTCGCCCACGTCGCCGGGCACGACCTCCAGGAGCCCCTCCGGATGATCCGCGGGTTCCTGGGCCTGCTGAAAGAACGATACGACGGGCAACTGGACGACAAGGCCCGGGAGTACATCGCCTTTTCGGTGGACGCCGCCGTTCGCATGTCGCGACTCATCACCGACCTGCTCACCTACAGCCGCCTGGGTCCCCCATCGGCCGCCCTGCAATCGACCGACGTCAACGAGCCCCTCGCCGTCGCCCTGGCCAACCTCCGCGGCAGTATCGACGCCGCCCGGGCCGACGTCACCCACGATCCCCTTCCGACCGTCGCCGGCGACCCCGCCCAGTTGGCCCAGCTCTTCCAGAACCTCATCGGCAACGCCCTGAAATTCCGCCACCCCGACCGCCCCTGCCGCGTTCACGTCGGCGCCGAGCGCCAGGACGGCAGTTGGCGGTTCTTCGTCCGCGACAACGGCATCGGCGTCCCCCCCGCCGCCCGCGACCGCATCTTCCAGATCTTCGAACGCCTCCACACCCGCGACCAATACGCCGGCACGGGCATCGGGCTGGCCATCTGCAAGAAAATCGTCGAACGCCACGGCGGGCGAATCTGGGTCGACCCCTCCGGCAGCGAAGGCGCCACCTTCCGCTTCACCCTCCCGGCCCCCACCCCCGCCTGACCTCCCCCGTCGGACGGCCCGCCTCAGCGACGCCGTTCCCCGTCCCTCTTTCCTTCCCCCGCTCCCCTCCTCCCCGCTTCTCCCTTA
>JAPLNA010000439.1:5614-10521 GCA_026693065.1 Planctomycetota bacterium | reverse complement strand
CCGAGGCCGCCGCGGCGCGGATATTCCAGCTTCAGGACATCGAGCAGGAGAAGGCCGTACATGGTGCGCCGGCGTTGGCTCGCCACCGCGAGTCGATCGAGTTTCGCGGGGTGAACTTCCGATACCCCGGCGTGGCCGAGGACACGCTGCGAAACATCAACCTGCGAATCACCGCCGGCCGGAGAGTGGCGATTGTCGGGCCCAACGGCTCGGGCAAGACCACGCTGGTCAGCCTGCTTCCGCGCCTGCTCGATGCCACGGGCGGGCAGATCCTGATCGACGGGCACGACATTACGCAGGTCTCGGTCCGCTCGCTTCGCCGGCAGATCGGGCTGGTCACGCAGGAGACGGTGCTCTTCCACGCGACGATCGGCGAAAACATCGCCTACGGCCTGCGACGGCCCAAGCCCAATGCGGTGCTGGAGGCCTCGAAGAAGGCGTTCGTGGACGAGTTCGTCCGTGAGCTTCCCGGCGGCTACGACACGATGGTCGGCGAGCACGGCGCGACGCTGTCGGGCGGGCAGCGCCAGCGGATAACCATTGCCCGCGCGATCCTTCGCGACCCCGCCATTCTGATTTTCGACGAGGCCCTGAGCCAGGTCGACGCCGACAGCGAGAAGCGGATCCAGCAGGCGATAGAGGAGTTCTGCCACGGGCGGACGACGCTGCTGATCGCCCACCGCTTCCAGACGGTCATCGCGGCGGACATGATAGTCGTGATGGACGCCGGGCGGATCATCGCCACCGGCACGCACGCCGAACTGCTGGCCGACTGCCCGCTGTACATGAACCTCTACGACACCCAGTTCGCGGGGGGATGAAGAAGAGGAAGAAGAGGAAGAAGAAGAAGAAGAAGAAGAAACGGATAATATCTCGCGCAGAGGTCGCCGAGAACGCTGAGAAGATATAGAAGAAGAAACATCGGAGGGGAATTATTGGATTAAAGGATTACATGGATGAATGCATATATAAGTTTCCCAATCCATGTAATCTAGTAGTCCAATAATCCCCTTCTAGCTTTTTCTTTTCGCTTCGGTTTTTCTTCTTTCTTTCTCTGCGTTCTCCGCGCCCTCTGCGCGAACCAGTTTCTTCTTCTTTTTCTTTTTGCCGCGTCAGTCTCCCGCCCCGACGGCGGCTTCTTCGAGTTCGATCAATCTTTGGCGCATTTCCTCGGGGCTCTGTGTCTCGATGAGCAGGCGAACGTTCCGCGGGTCGTGGAGCATTCGCGCCAGGCGGGCCAGGACGTGCAGGTGGGTGCGGTCGTCCTTGCAGCAGATCAGGAAGAACAGGCGCGTCAGGGAGCCGTCCTCGGCGCCGAAGGGGATTCCGCCACTCGTCGAACCGACGATGATGAAGCTCTCGGTTATTCCATAAGGCAGCGGGTGGCGCGGGTGAGGCATGGCCACCTCGCCGGCGAAGGCGGTCGAGCAGAGCTCTTCGCGTTTACGGATTTCATTGAGAAGTTCGTCGCGGTTGTGGACCAGATGCGATTTCTGGGCCAGGGCGACGAGGTCTCGAAGCACGCCCTCGCGGGTGCGGGACGACAGCGGCACGGCCAGGCCTCCGGGGGGTATCAGCGGGCAGACTTCCAGCAACGCGTGATCGACGCCGTGGTGGGCGCTCACTCCCCTTTCGATGCCTGCCAGGCGGGCCTTGTCCAGGGTGTGCAGGTGGCCTTCGATCCATTGGTCAACCTGGCCCTTTCGGAACACGTAGCCCTGGCCGACCTTCCGGCAGGGAATCCGCCCGCGAGACGCCAGCTTGATGACGTCTCGAACGTCCATGTGCAGGTAGGAGGCAACCTGTCGTTCGTTCATCATCTCGTGCGGCATGAAAGTCCTCTTGCTTGCTGATCCAGTGAAGATAATACCTCCGAAAGTCGAATAACTCAATGTGCCCGCCGGCCGGCCGAAGGTCGGCAAAGTCGTCGCGCCCGAAAGTTTGACATCCGCGGGCGGGCAACGTAACATTGCTCAGGTTGGCGGGTGAGGCTTTCGGACTTCGCTCGCCGCTAGGATGCGCCCTTTACATGCAAGGAGCATGGCCCATGCCCGAAGAGACCGGTCGGTTCGAGTGGGTGACGCGAGTTGCCCGTCTGGCGTTCGTCGGCACCCTGGCCCTGTTGATCATCGCACTGACAGCCTCGGTGGCGATGGTCGCGTTGACGCTGACGGGCCCTGTTGGCAGCGCGGATAGCGTCTCGATCGGCGGCGTGCAGGCCGGCCCGGTCGGCGCCACGGAGTCGATGCTGTGGGTCGTGCTGGTGACGGCGGAACTGGTGGCGCTGATGTGGTCGATCGTTATTTACGGCCTGGTTCGGGCCGTGGCGGCCGGGCAAGGCGCCACGACGAGCCTCGGCTCACGCATAGACCGCATCGAGACCCTCATGGACGAGACATCCCGAGGGATCCGGGAACTGGCGGAACTGGCGCCGCTGTCGGATCGCGCCAAGCGGCTGCTGCATCGCGACCGCGAGGTCGAGGCGCTGCGCGAGGCCATTCACGAGGACATCATCCGCCAGGACTACACCCGCGCCGAGGACCTGGCCAAGACCATCGAAACCGAACTCGGCTACGGGGCCGAGGCCGCCCAACTGCGGGCGGAAATCGCCAAGAGCCGCAACGCGACCGTCGAGGAGAAGATCGACCTGGCCATCGCTCGCATCGACGAGCTGTGCAACGAACACAAATGGGCGCGGGCGCTGCGCGAAACCCAGCGAGTGCATCGGCTGTTCCCGAACAACCCCAAAGTCTCCGCGCTTCCCGACCGCATCATGGAAGCCCGCAACAACGTCAAGCGGCAGCTTCTCCAGGCATACGGCGAGGCCGTGCGAAAGAACGACGTCGACAGCGGCGTCACCCTTCTCCAGGAACTGGACAACTACCTTACGCCGCAGGAAGGCGCAGCCTTGCAGGAGTCGGCCCGCGGCGTGTTCAAGGCCCGGCTGCACAACCTGGGCGTCCAGTTCGCCATCTGCGTGACCGACCAGCGCTGGCAGGACGCCATCACTGCCGGCGAGGCCATTATCGCGGAGTTTCCCAATTCGCGGTTTGCCCAGGAAGTGCGTGAGAAGATGCGGCTTCTCAGCAGCAGGGTGCAGAAGGCCCCGGCCGCCAACTGAAAACATTACACACGGGCGCATCGCAAATGCCGCGCCACAATCGCGTTGGGGATTGGCCATAGGTTTCATAGGTCCTATAGGACCCATAAGGCTTACTTATAGGACCCATGCAAAGAAGCGCCTTGCGAACAGCCATGGCGATTTCTCAAAAAATCGCGGGGGTGCTTGACATTTAGCGGCTCGGCTGCTAGACTTACTATCGGCCTGTCGAATGACGGGCCTGTCGCGAGCCCACTGACACGGGCGGACTCGTCGCCCTGGCAGTTGGCTCTTATCGAGCAGACTCCCGGAGTGCCGTTAGTCCGGGACTTCGTGTCGGTTCACGGGATGGTTGCGGCAGGGCTCGAATCGGCGGCTGCGGAAACGCGGCGGAAAAGCTGTGGAAATAAATCTTCGAAAATCGGAAACGGAAGATTGACTCGCGGTTGCGAATGAGTAGAATCTTCCTTCTTGTCGATTGAGCGGGCGATGAGGTCCGCGGCGAGCGGCAAGGAGTAGTTGATAAGCGTTTTTTGACAAGTGAACAGTGGTGCCGTCACGAGGATGTGTCCCGACGGAACCGGTCGTCACGATCGGGTTCGTCGGGAGGCAACAGATGTAGAACGGCGACTTCCCTTGCGAGAAGTTGCCGGCTCAAAATCCTCGTGACATCCATGTGATAAGGATTTTGAGTTTAGCCTTTGTCGGGTCGATGGCGATCCGGCGAAGACATGTCGGGTCACCCCTAAAAAGACCCGACAACCATGATCAAATAAATCGACTCCCCCGAGTCGACTAAAGTCAAATTAAGTGACGAGTTTGATCCTGGCTCAGATCGAACGCTGGCGGCGTGGCTAAAGCATGCAAGTCGAACGCGAAAGTTCCCGCAAGGGAGCCAGTAGAGTGGCGAAAGGGCGAGTAATGCATGGGTAACGTACCTTTGGCATGGGGATAGCCGCGGGAAACTGCGGGTAATACCCAATGATACCATCGTTTCATAAGGTATGATGGTCAAATGGTGGGGATCGAAAGACCTACCGGCCTTAGAGCGGCCCATGTCCTATCAGCTAGTTGGTGAGGTAACGGCCCACCAAGGCTATGACGGGTACCGGGACTGAGAGGTTGGCCCGGCGCATTGGGACTGAGACACTGCCCAGACTCCTACGGGAGGCTGCAGCAACGAATATTCCGCAATGGACGAAAGTCTGACGGAGCGACGCCGCGTGCGGGAATAAGCCCTTCGGGGTGTAAACCGCTGTCAGGGATCACCAAGCAAAGGGGACAAATAGTCTCCGCGTTGAGGAATCCCAGAGGAAGCCACGGCTAACTTCGTGCCAGCAGCCGCGGTAATACGAAGGTGGCTAGCGTTGTTCGGAATCACTGGGCTTAAAGAGCACGTAGGCGGCCTGTCAAGCGTCTTGTGAAATCCCTCGGCTCAACCGAGGAACGGCTGGACGAACTGGCAGGCTTGAGGTAGGTAGGGGCGCACGGAACTCTTGGTGGAGCGGTGGAATGCGTAGATATCAAGAGGAACGCCGGTGGCGAAGGCGGTGCGCTGGGCCTATCCTGACGCTCAGGTGCGAAAGCCAGGGGAGCAAACGGGATTAGATACCCCGGTAGTCCTGGCCCTAAACGATGTCCACTAGGTCGAAGGTTCTCTGACGGAGTTTCGGCCGAAACAAAAGCGTTAAGTGGACCGCCTGGGGAGTACGGTCGCAAGGCTAAAACTCAAAGGAATTGACGGGGGCTCACACAAGCGGTGGAGCATGTTGCTTAATTCGATGCAACGCGAAGAACCTTATCCTGG
>JAPLNA010000439.1:2499-5598 GCA_026693065.1 Planctomycetota bacterium | reverse complement strand
CTACTGGGAAACCAGGTCGGCTGCCTTCGGGTGAAACGTGAACAGGTGCTGCATGGCTGTCGTCAGCTCGTGTCGTGAGATGTTGGGTTAAGTCCCGTAACGAGCGAAACCCTTGTCGCTAGTTGCCATCAGGTTATGCTGGGGACTCTAGCGAGACTGCCGGTGTTAAACCGGAGGAAGGTGGGGACGACGTCAAGTCCTCATGGCCTTTATGCCCAGGGCTGCAAACGTGCTACAATGGCTGGTACAAACCGACGCAAAACCGCGAGGTCCAGCAAATCGGAAAAAACCAGCCCCAGTTCGGATTGGAGTCTGCAACTCGACTCCATGAAGTCGGAATCGCTAGTAATCGCGCATCAGAACGGCGCGGTGAATGTGTTCCTGAGCCTTGTACACACCGCCCGTCAAGTCATGGGAGCCGGGAGCACCCGAAGTCGTGTCATTTCAGGCATGCCGAAGGTGAGCTCGGTGACTGGGACTAAGTCGTAACAAGGTAGCCGTAGGGGAACCTGCGGCTGGATCACCTCCTTTCTAGAGGACTATCTAGAACGCTGCCGATTCGGCAGGGACACCTTTCCGCAAGGAGAGACTACCCCCCTGCCCCGGAGAGATCCGGCGGCAACGATCAGTCAGCACGCCCTAGTCCGGCCTCGCGAAAGCGACCCGGATAGCCCGGCGGAGACGCCGGCCAAAGTACGATCGTCACTGCTCAATATATCAGACCCGAGGACCCCCGCGTCCTCGGGTCTCTTTTTTAACCACCCCCACGCGCACGCAGACAAACACCCATAGAAGAAAAAGGAAATCTTCCGAACCGAGAATCTGGACTGCTCGCTTCAGCGACGCAGTTCCCTCCCTCCTGAAAAGACGCGCGTCCCTTCCTCCCGCAGAAGACCCACCCGTCCCATGTCCCTCCGCGATCCCCCGGGAATCCCGCGCGTCCCTTTCCCCCTCACGCTCCCGCAAACGCTTGCGTTTGGGCGATTCTTCCGTTTCCCGCGTACTCCCTACCGGTTCAACTTCTCCTGCAACTCCCTGTCCTTCTGTTCCACCTTCTCTTTCTGTTTCTTCTTGTACTCCGCGAGTTTCTTCCCCATCTTCGCGTCGGCGACCGCGAGAATCTCCGCCGCGTACACCGCCGCGTTCGTCGCCCCCGGTTCCCCGATCGCCATGCACCCGACGGGAATCCCCGGCGGCATCTGCATCGTCGACAACGCCGCGTCCACTCCCCCCAACGCCCCGGACGCCATCGGCACGCCCACCACCGGCAGCGTCGTGTTCGCCGCCAGCACCCCGCTCAGGGCGGCGCTCATCCCCGCGGCCGCGATAATCACCTTCAGCCCGCGCCCCGCCGCCGTCGCGGCATACTCGTGCGCCGCCTCGGGCGTCCGATGCGCCGAGATCACCCGCACCTCGAACGCGATCCCGAACTCCCCGAGCTGCTCGACGCACCGCTCCATCGTCGCCCAGTCCGAATCGCTTCCCATCACCACGCCGACTATCGCCTTCGCCGTCGCCATCGTTCGCTCCTCACCTGGTTGGCTTCGTCCGGAAATCAAACGCCACCTTCACCGCCCGGTGAACGCCCTTGTTCATCGCCACCGTGAAGGCCTGTCGATATTCGCCCAGCGGGAAGGTGTGTGTCAACAGTCCTTCGGTTTTCAGCCGGCCCGCCAGCATCAATTCGTGCACGAGTGCATACGTGTCCACCCGCCGCCCGGCCCAGTGCTCCGCCTGCCGCCCGTACGCG
This sequence comes from Planctomycetota bacterium, assembly GCA_026693065.1. GTDB lineage: Bacteria > Planctomycetota > Phycisphaerae > SM23-33 > SM23-33 > JAPLNA01. The sequence goes on along the minus strand of JAPLNA010000439.1, from coordinate 3,848 downwards.
CCCACGAACGAAAGCTCCCGAAACCACAGCGGCGTCAGGTCCACCCGGCCGCCGTGTCCCGTCCCCACGCACACCACCGTGCCCCGGGCGGCCGTCCACTTGAGCGACTCGCTGATCGACCCGGCCGAGCCCACGCAGTCGAAGATCACGTCGTATCCGCCCGAGAGCATCGTGTTGCCGAACCGCACGCGGTGCACCGTCGCCCCCGTCCGCCGCGCGATCTCCTCGTGCCGCGACCGCCCCTTGCCCAACTGCAAATACCCGTCCGCCCCGAACGCCTCGGCCAGGCCCTTGAGATATCCCGCCCGCTCCAGCGCGTCGATCCGCCCGGTGAACCCCGTCGCCCGCAACGCGGAGATCACCCCCAGCCCCAGCACGCCCGCCCCGTACACCAGCACCTGCTGCACCCGCTCGTCGATCCCCGCCCGCAGCACCGCGTGCAGGCTGCACGCCAGCGGGTCCGTCAGCACCGCCTGCTCGTCCGTCATCGTCTCCGGCACCGGCACCAGCCGGTCGGCGTGGGCGACGAAACACTCCCCGAACGACCCGCCCGTGCGGCTGTTGTAGCCGATGCTCGTCCCGGGCGGCAACTGGGCCGATCCAACCCCGTCGGCCCCGAAATTCTCGCACGCCCCATACTCCCCATGCCGGCAGGGCTTGCACTCGGGCTCGATCCCCCGCACCGCGCAGCACAGCGTCGGCTCGACGCACACCCGCCGGCCTATCCAAGTTCGATCAACCCCCGGGCCCACCTCCTCGACCACCGCGACGTTCTCATGCCCCAGCAGGATCGGCGAAGAGCTGAACGCCTGGAGGATCGAATCGGGCGGCTGTTTCTGCGCCAGGATCGCCAGGTCCGTCCCGCAGATGCCCCCCAGCACGGTCCTCACCCGCACCCACTTATCCCCCGGCAGGGCAGGGGGGTCCATCTCCCGCAGTTCCAGCCCAGCCAGCCTCGACAGCACGCACCCGCGCCAGAAATACCGCAGCCACTTGCACGTAGCCCATCCAATCGGACTGATCCTGTACGCCAGCGCCTGCATTCTTCCGCTTCACCTCGTGTGAGATTTCACATCGCTCCTGAGTATAGTTGGTCCCGTCCGCCCACGCAAAGCAATCATCTCGTTTCCCCCGGACTGCTCGCTTCAGCGCGGCAGTTCCCTCCCTCCCATGTCCCGGCACGTCGTGAATCGTGAGTCGGTCCGCCTTTGGCGGAGTAACCAGTAATCAGTAATCCGTGAACCGTGAATCGCGAGTCGTGAATCGTTATCCACGGGTCTCGGGTAGTCGTGGTTTCCCCACCGCAAACCCATTTCTCCTCGTTCCAACCTCCCTGCAAAAGCACCCCG
>JAPLNA010000439.1:0-2459 GCA_026693065.1 Planctomycetota bacterium | reverse complement strand
CCCCCCGATGACCCACCCCCTCACCCCCGCAGGTTCTCCCAAGCATCCCTCGAACGCGCATCGTTCCCCTTGACAGATCCGCAACTCTTGCACCGTCAGACTGTTGCTTCTCTCACACCCCCTCGAACCCCCTGAAAAAGGATGCTTCCCGGATACTCAAAGGATGCTTAAAGGATACTTAAAGGATACTCAAAGGATGCTCAAGGGATACTCAAAGGATGCTTCCCGGATGCTTCGGGATACCTGCCTCGGATGAATCGTTGAATCATGTTTAGCGGCGGTGCTTGCACCGCGTTCCGTCGGTCCATGGTCTCCCGCAGCGCGCCCCCCATACTAACGCCCGCCCTCCCGCCGAAAATCCCCACTTACGCCTCCGCCATCCCCCGCAACTCGCTTCGCCGCAAAAGGTAAAAAACCCCCGCGCCGACGTAGCCCCCAAACCCCGCTTTTTTCCGTAATTCCGGGCATTTTTCCCGAAAACGACAGATTTTCTTCGGCGCGATTGTGGCGACCCCGGATGGGGTTTCCTGTCATTACCCACATCCTTCATTCCAGATCGGGGGGCACACAATACTTCCACCGAAAACAGAGACACCTGTCGGCTCCCCCGACCCCACCCGAACACGGCAGCGGCGGAGGAACCGGCGGCGGTTCCCCCGGGCCCCCTTCCCCGGCCCACACACGCCCGTACAACGGCACACCCGATCCGCACGCGACTTGCCCTTCCGGTTCTGTAGGGGGGTGTGGGCGGCAAGAGGGGGCCGGGGAGAGCGTCCGCACGCTCTCCCCGTGTTTCCGGTTGGGTTAAGGGTACACGCTTGCCCGGAATGAAAGATTTGGGTTCTACCAATCGCCCTGACGGGCTAACAAGAACCACAGGGCTGCCAGAGCCGGTCGACGCGCTTGTAGTTCCCCCGGGAGGGGGTTCCCAGTTTCTTCCCGGTTCGTCGACCGGCCGGCCGCACGGGGGAATGGCCTCCCGGGCCCACTACGAGCGAGTCTGTCTTGCTTCCCCTCTGCGCTCTCTGCGGTGGGTCCCTTCTCGCCTCCCCCTTGCCCCTTCCCGTTCCCCCTGCGATAATCTCCCGCATGGCCGATCAGACGACATCGGGGCCCCTGACTCCCGCGGCCTTCATCGCCAAGTGGTCCCGGGCCCAACTCTCCGAACGCGGCGCCAGCCACGAGCACTTCATCGACCTCTGCCGGCTCCTCGCCCAGCCCACCCCCGCCGGGCACGACGCCACCGGGGCCGAGTACGCCTTCGAGAAGGGCGTCGCCGTCACCGACGCCGCCAGCCGCGGCTCGGCCGGGCGATCCGGCTTCGCCGACGTATGGTGGCGGGCCAAATTCGCCTGGGAGTACAAACGCAAGGACAAGTACAAAGACCTCGCCGACGCCTACCGCCAACTCTGCCAGTACCGCGAGGCCCTCGAGAACCCGCCCCTCCTGGTCGTCTGCGACATCGCCCGCACCGCGATCCACACCAACTTCACCGGCCCCGCCAGCCACGTCCACACCGTCCCCCTCCCCGACCTGGACAAGCCCGAACCCCTGGCCCTCCTCCGCCGCGTCTTCACCGACCCGCTCTCGTTCTGCCCGGCCGTCACGCGCCAGCGAGTCACCGAAACCGCCGCCCAGCACATCGGCACGCTCGCCCGCCGCCTCCAGGGGCGCGGGCACGAGCCCCACGCCGCCGCCCGCTTCCTCATGAAGTGCATGTTCTGCTTCTTCGCCGAGGACGTCGGCCTGCTGCCCCCCGACCTGTTCAGCCGCATCCTCATGCAGTGGCACGACCAGCCGGAGGAACTCACCGCCCGGCTGGGCGAATTGTTCGCCCGCATGCGGAATGGCGGGGCCTTCGGCACCGAACGAATCCCCTGGTTCAACGGCGGGCTCTTCGACGACGCACCCGCCCTGGCCCTGGAATACGACGAGATCGGCATCCTCCGCATCGCCTCCGCCCAGGACTGGGGCTCCGTCGAGCCGGCCATCTTCGGAACCCTCTTCGAACGCTCCCTCGACCCCACCCAACGCGCCCAGATCGGCGCCCACTACACCGGCCGCGACGATATCATGCTCATCGTCGACCCCGTCGTCCTCGCCCCCCTCCGCCGCCAATGGTCCCAGGTCCGCCAGGAGGTGGAAACCCAACTCGAACGCCGCCGCTCCGGGACAACTCCCGCGACCAAGAAGAAAGCAGACCAGGCCATCGCCAACGCCCTCCAGGGCTTTCTCCAGCACCTGTCTTCCCTCCGCATCCTGGACCCCGCCTGCGGGTCGGGCAACTTCCTCTACGTCGCCATCCAGGAACTGCTCAACCTCGAAAAAGAAGTCGTCACCTTCGCCGCCCGCCCCGACATCGCCCTCGGCCTTTTTCCCACGGTGCGCCCAACCCAACTTCACGGCCTGGAGCTAAACCCCTACGCGGCCGAACTGGCCCAGGTGGTCATCTGGATCGG
>JAPLNA010000438.1 GCA_026693065.1 Planctomycetota bacterium | reverse complement strand
TCTTTTCGGTTACTTCCATGCCGGATTGCTCTACGCCGAGACAAGCTCGGCATGGGCCACATCGGTCCCAACTGGGCTGGCTGCGGCACCTTATCGCATCGGCGGCGAATCGCCGGCGACAGGTTGCCGTGCGGTCAACGGGCCAGTACCCTCGCGCAACTCTTGATGCCAGCCCTATTATAAGCATCTTCGCCCGGGCAAGTCAAGGCCGGTTACTACGACGACTGGGCTGGGAAAGGAACATCGTACCCCCCTGATTGCAGTCAGGGCCGTACCTGGACGATGGTTTATCCGGCTGAGAGAAGCCTGGAAGCGATTGGACAGGGCCAGCTCCGCCGACGGCAGGACCGGCAAGCGGCGGAGACCTAAATAATGAAGACCCTCAATCGGCTCCCGAAAGAACCGGATCGAAGGGTCCTCGTTTGGGGTCTTTTAACTATTGGGAGACACTCGTTCGCATGAAGAACAAGGCCAGCAAGTTCGACCTGCGACTTCGCGTCGTCCAGCACGCACTGAAGGAAGGCGTCAAGCCTGCCGCCAGGCTCTTTGCCACCACGCCAAAAACCGTTCGTAAGTGGCTGTCTCGTTATCGGCAGGAACGACTGGCCGGCTTAAATGAACTGCCGCGAATCCCTCTGTCCTGCCCTCACAAAACCTCACCAAAGCAGGAGGCCAGGATCGTCCAACTCCGCAAGCAGTTCCCCTTCATGGGCGCCAAAAGGCTCAAGCTCATGCACGATCTCAAGCCCAGTCACCAGGCCATCGGACGCATCCTCAAACAGCACGGCCTGGCCGCCAGACGCCCCAAAAAACACAAACGCAAAGCCAGCCTCCGAGAAGTCAAAAAGCGATGGAAACTCCTTGGCCAATTCTCCATAGATACCAAAGAACTCAGAGATATCCCGCACTACTGGCCGCAAATGAAGGCCCTGGATCTGCCTCGTTACCAGTTCACCGCCCGCGAGATCCGCTCAGGACTGATGTTCCTGGGCTACGCCCGCGAGCAGACCGCCGTCAACGCCTGCACATTCATACGGATCATCCTCCAACACCTGCGCGACTGCGGCATCCAAGTCCATGGCATCAAGTGCCAGACCGACAACGGACACGAGTTCATCGGCTGCAAACGCCAAGACGGCCGGCGGGACGGGTTTGGGCCCACCGTCGAGGGCTTTGGCGCCATTCACAAGCGGATCCCCATCAAGGCGTGGAGCTACAACAGCGACGTTGAGACCGTCCACCGGACCATCGAGGACGAGTTCTTCGACTTGGAAGACTTCTCCAGCCCACGAGACTTCCTCCAGCGAGTCGGCAGCTACCAAGCCTGGTACAACCTACTGCGACCCAACATGAACAAGGACAACCTCGCGCCCTGGCAGATCATCACTAAACTCAAGCCGTCGATGAGTTCTCAATTACCGAGACTTCCTCCGCTCATGCTCGACTGGCTTACCCCTGACTACATTGAACATGACGAAATCCAACAGAGGGGGTATGATGTGGCTTTCCATCCCTGGCT
>JAPLNA010000437.1 GCA_026693065.1 Planctomycetota bacterium | reverse complement strand
GGCCTGGCAGAACACTTCCGCCCTGACGGCGCCGACGTCGGCGGGGTACAGCCGCTCCGTCAGACACACCCGCCGGTTGGCGAAGACCTCGACCACCGAGCGGTCCAGGAACACCCGCAGCGTCAGGGGCTCCCCGGGCGAAAGCTCCAGCGGAATCGCCAGATCGTCTTTATTTGCGCCGACGGTGTCTGTGTTTTGCACGTCCCAACCCGCCGGCACGTCGCGGGGGGCCTTGCGGTGCAGCGTTTGTGTCGCGGTGTCATACTCGAAGCGGAGCAATTCGTTTTCGTTCCGCAGAATCAGGCCGAAGCGCGAGCCCGGGCCGGGCGAGAACGTCGCCCGCATCTCCAGTTGCATACCCTCGCTGTGTCCGACGGGGACAGGTGAGTTCCCGATCGGGGCGAGCGTCTGCTGATGACGGGCGCCCCGCAGGGTCTCCAGCTCCGCGGCCGGATCGAATCGCAGCGTGCCGTCCTTGGCCAGGGAGAGTACCCGGGGCAAGGTCTGCATCGACGCCCAGCCGGCGAGTTTCAAGGCCTCCGCGTCGCGGGCCTCGGTAGCCCAGCCCCACAGAATCCGCCGGCCCTTGTCGTCCAGGATCGCCTGGGGCACATAGAACCGGCCGTAGTTCAGCCGTCCGCGTTGGGTCGGCTCGAATTGCTCGTCCTTGAACGTTCCGGTCATCCACGCGGCATTGTGTGAGAGCGTCAGGACGTGCTTGTCGCCCAGCGGGAAGAAACTGGGGCATTCGCAGAAGGTGTGGTCCCCCCCGGCCGGGTCGCCCCGGAACAACGGGTGCAGATACCGCCAGTGGACCAGGTCGGTGGACTTGTACAGCGGCAGCAGGGAACCCTTGTTGTCCTTGAGGCCCGAGCCGACGACCAGATACCAGAAGCCGCCCTGCTTCCACACGCAGGGGTCGCGCATCTCGGTGAGGATATCCGGCTCGGCGGGCGGCCCCTTGATGATCGGATTGGCCGGGTGTTTCGTGAACGTCCGCAGGTCGGCGTCCGCGCTCGTGCTCATCCAGATATCGATATTCTCGATCGTGTAGATGGCCGTGCCCACGCCCTGGTTGTCCACCAGGCAGCCCGACCAGATGTGCCGGTCCGCCGCGATCCCGTGATCCTTGGGCGTGATGCCCGGCGGCATGTGCTGCCAGTGCACCAGGTCCCTGCTCATCGCATGCCCCCAGCAGTGCGGCCCGCCGTAGGGGTCGTTGGGCAGGAACGAGTACTGGTAGAACATGTGATACGCCCCCTTGAAGAAGATCGGGTGCGGATCGTTCATCCATCCCACCGGCGGGGCCAGGTGATAACGCGGATAGTGGGGATCCTTCAACAGGGGCGGCGTCGTGTTCATCGCAGGGCCTCGTCAACCATCGTCAGGTACGATTCGACCGGCACGTAACTGGGGACCGAGTTGCCCGACCCGACGGCGAATCGCCCGCCGCCGCGGCTAACACCACGCCCGCCCGGGGCGCAGGCGTCGATCACTCCGCGGACGTACCGCCGCAGGTCCTCCGGTCCCAGGCGAGTGAGTTTGTCCACGTCCACCCCGCCCAGGATCGCGATGCGGCCGCCCCATCTCTTCTTCGCCTCCGCCGCCGGCGTGACGGCGTCCTGGTAGGAGTGCTTGGCGTCGATCTTCACGTCGTCGATCAGGTCGTCCATGATCGCCCCGACCTGCCCGCAGCTGTGCAGGTAGTACCGCCGCCCGGCCGCGTGCGCCATCGCCGCGTACTTCTTGTGCCAGGGCAGGAAGTGCTTGCGAATCGCGTCCGCGATTTGCTCCAGTTCAACGTCCGTCTTGGTCTTGTAGAAGTAACTCACCCAAGCGGCGCGAACACGGCGTCAAGGATGGCGCTTTTGTCCGCCTGGGTTAGCGGTTTGCGCCCCTCGCGCCGGAGCCGCACCGGCTCCAGTTGTTTACGGGTGAACAGGTCGGCGAACTCCAGCGGTTTTGCCGCCCGGGCTTCCGCCAGCAGTTTGGCAAACTCCTGCCGCTCGGCTGGGGACAGCGCTAGGACCTGGCAA
>JAPLNA010000436.1 GCA_026693065.1 Planctomycetota bacterium | reverse complement strand
GCCCATGCTATCCCCATACTCCTGTTTCGGACGAGTCATAACGACCTACGGCCGGAAGACTCGAAACTTCATGCCAACCATTCCGAATGCGTATACTGGCCGCCGAAGGGTGGCGCGGCATGCGGAACGGACAGGGGTTCGTCGGGAGGAACCGGGCCTTTATACACGGTCTCCGGCAAGACGATACTCAGCAAGAGGCCGCTGTTAACGATTGTGCCGCCGCTGGCGATGGAGAGGTCGCTCGAGACGACGTGGGTCGGCGAAAGTGCGGCTATGCAGGTAGGAGAACTGGCATGGCCAAGGGAATAGAACGAGACAGGCAGCGAGAGGCGTACTGGCGGCGAGTGGTGCGGAGGCAATAGGGCAGCGGGGTAAGCATTCGGTCGTTCTGCCGTAAGAGCAAGCCGACCGCTGTATCGTCAGAGGATCCCGGTGGGGGAATCGCCTGCCGTAGGCGGCGGAGCCGGCTAGTTGTGGGCAGGAGGAGCCGGCGGCAGCGCCTTAGATGGGGCAGAAGCTGGAGACGGCGAAGTGCCAGCATTCGTTACGTACAGGTACACGTTCAGCGCTGCCTGGAAGGCCCATTTCCCCGCCGACACCTGATAAGTCTGCCACGTGCGCGTTAGATCCCGCTGCACATGAATGGCTAGTGGACGGGCTCCGTTGGAAACAACATAGAACTTCAGGTCCGATCGTGTCAGATCTTCCTGTATACGGTAGAGATCATGAGTGACCGGTGCCTCCTTGACATCGAAAGTGGGAAAGAGCTTCGCGTAGGTCTCGCGTATCCCCTTATCGAAACCATCGCCGTTGCACTCCGTAACACTGAAGATTGTCCCCCCTTGACCGACATACGTCCGGAGATTATCCAGGTCGTCCTTGTCGAACGTGGGGGCCTTGGATCCGGTGATCAGCAGTATCGGAGCATCGTGCCACCCCTTGGGAGACACTGTTACTGGTACGATCTGCCAAGACAATTCCTGTTTGAAAACCGTACCACCCATCCACCGTGTCAGCATCGCCAAGTCACGAGGGCGATTGTTCCAATCGCCCTCGTACTTGAGCTTGTTAAAAACCACCGGCCGCCCCCCACGAATCAGGAACAACATGCACTGGGCCGTTGCCACTGCCCCGTCACCGAACGAGGAACTCTTCCACGAGCCGTTGGCGGCCTGGTTCTTCAGCAGCAGCTTGACACCTTCCTTGTACCAGTCGGTGGTACCGAAGTACTTGTACCCGCTGGCCAGTCCGATCCGCTCCACGCCGTAGAGGTAGTAGCTGTCGACGGCGCCGACGGTGCCGGCGTATTTCTGGTCGAACCAGTCCAGCCCGCGCTGGATGGGGATCCGGGCGTTGCGCCCCTCCTTCGACGGGGTGCAGCCGGCGAAGGCTTCGCCGTAGAGATTGTCGAAGCAGACGAACAGGGTGGCCACGCCGGCCGCGGCCATCGTCGGCTTGCCGACGGCGGCCTTGCCCCCGTATTCCCACCCGCCGTCATTGCACTGGGCGGCCT
>JAPLNA010000435.1 GCA_026693065.1 Planctomycetota bacterium | reverse complement strand
CTCGTCCGTGAACCGGAACGAATAGAGATCGGCGTCGCTCATGGTGATCTCCATGGTGATCGGCTGGCCGGACAGGCCGCTGACCTCACCGTCCTCGAAGACGACATGGCGGTCGAGGCTGTCGCCGAAGACCTCGAAGCTCGGGGCCCCGCTGTCGCCGGGCTGGAGGTAACACTCGTCGGCCCCGACGCCGGGGTTGTCGTACGAGTACCCCAGTTCCCCCGCACCCGTCCAGGACACCACGTTCCGCCCCAGCACGTTGGGCCTGCCGTAGACCCACATCTCATGCCCCGCGTACCACGACGCCGTCGTCTGGGCCGGCAGGGAATAGGTCGCCAGTCCCGTGGTGGCACTGTCCAGCCGTCCGATCATGATGTCGCCCCCGGCGATGGGCGACAGGGCGGCCACCGTCCGCGTCACCGGGTGATTCAGCGTGTTGTCGGTGTAGAACGTCACCGCCCCGCCGATGGGCGTCGCATAGTGCTGGCTGGTCAGGAACAGATCGGGGGAGATCAACGTGGCCCACTGCCCCGTCGCCGCCTGCCCGATGCCCGACAGATCGAACCCCTTGCCGATGAACTCACTCGCCGAGACAGGGGCATAGAACCGCTGGTGCAGGATCGGCTGGAAGCCGCGGATCAGCATGTCCCCCCTCGCCGGGCCCGCCGTCCCCGCCAGACACGCCAGGCACGCCAACGCCGCCATGGCCCTCCTCGCTGTCCTCGCACTGATCCCCACCAACACATTCCCCTCCGCCCGCTGATACTTTTGTGCCATTCGGTCCACTCCTGTGATGCTCTGGGCAACACGCGTTCGGGTTCTTGGGCTGCAACCTCCGGTGAGGCGGAACACCCGACACTATACAGTAATCACCCTACACGGCGCGCCAGAAAACCCGGAAAAATTCGTAGGCGGAATGCCCGACCCGTCGAAGTGAAATGTCCTACCGGGCGACAACAGGAAGACTCCCCCGGCCGCCCCCCCCGGCCCGTGATCCACGGGCCCTGCTTCTACTACGCCCGACAGGAGTCGAACCTGTGACCTGCGGTTTAGGAAACCGCCGCTCTATCCTACTGAGCTACGGGCGTGGGTGTCGGCCCTACCGGGCAGAACAGCGGCCGGAAGGGCGAAGGCAACCTTTGGAGGATACTCGCCGCGGGCCCGATCGTCAATGCGGCTCTTCCCTGGCGCGGGTCCGTTCAACGGCCCGGCGCCCACTGGGGCTTTGACCGGCGCCGCTACCGCCAGCATACCTGGGAAGCGGTCACAACGTCCTTCCAGGGCCCCGCCGGCACGTCGCGGGCCTCTACGAACTGCCAATCGACCTTGTCCATCCCGCGCAGGCTCAGCCAGTCGCGTACGGCCGGGGATACATCCAGCCCGGCCTGCTGATTGCTCCGGTTCCTCGGGGCGGCCAGGCCGAACACATAGCCCGCGTCGTCGGTCTGGAAGGGCCCGACGTCTTCCCACTGGGCGTAGCAGGTTCTGCCGGCGCGGGAGATGCGGATCCAGCGGTTTTTGCACATCGGCTCGGCCGCCCCCCACACCCGCTCGCCCGCCCAGGGCACGACGGTCGCCGCGGCGGGCTTGCGAACTCCACCGGCGAAGTCGTTGTAGGGCAGCGCGAAGTAGAACGGATTCTCCCGCGGCACGAACCGGGCCGGGCGGCTTCCCACGCGGTGCTGCGGATCGTCCACGCCGCCAAAGTGCTCCTGCCACCGCTCGTCCCAGGCGCTCTTGGCGTTGGCGATATCGGGTCTGTCCGCTCCGGCCGACTCGCCCACCCAGAACACCGTCGCCGTGATCTGCGAGTGCACGGCGTACTCCCCCCCCGCCGAAGACACGTCCTGCCGGCACCCGGCGCCGACGAGCAGGGCTGCCGTCACGCACGTCAACCCGACGCGAATCCGTTTGTTCATGTCCACACCTCGCGCCCCGGGCAGTTCACTTGTGCGACTCCGCCGCGGGGGGCATCGTGTAAGTATAAGCGACCGCCCCGCCCGCCGGTGCTCCAGCCGATAGAACTGCCGCCGGTTCCGTTCCAGCCCCGTGATCGGGATTTCCACCGGCGTCCCCGCCGGGAACTTCACCACGCCCGTCTTCTTCGTGTACTCGCCCGCCGCCGGGCCGTACTCGATGTACCCCTCCCTCGCGTCGGCCGAGAGCACGCTCACCGTGACCGACGTGTCCGTCGGCCGGCCCAGGACGCCCGATACCTCCTCGACCGGCATGGCCTGGGCGACACAAACCGCCGGCGTCGCCAGCAGGGCGATGACGAAGACGACACGGCGAATGCTCGTATCCATTCCTGTCCCTCGCGGCCGATCACTTCACGCCGAAGAGAAAGTCCGTATTCTCGATTGTCGGCGTTTGGATCGGCGTGGAGTAGAGGAACGGGCCCTTGGGGTCCGACGGGTTGCCCGCCCGCATGGCCTGGAGCTTGTCTTTCTGCTGCT
>JAPLNA010000434.1:4146-5247 GCA_026693065.1 Planctomycetota bacterium | reverse complement strand
TACGGCCCGTTCACGGCGGGCGATCGGACGGACCCGTCGGGCCCGGCGGGGGGGCAGAGGAAAGTGATACGCGGGGGATCGTGGGGGTACGTGGCCGGGCTGTGCCGATGCGCCGCCCGCGAGGAGGCCGACCCGGACACCCAGGGTGCCTACGTGGGGCTACGGGGGGTGATGGCGGCCCCGTGATCGGGCGGCCGACGGCGATTGGCTGAGATTGGGCAGGACAAAGGAAAGGAAGCGGCGATGAACATGAGAACCTGTGCGTGCGTCATGGCGGCCCTGGCGGTTGGCGGGCTGGCCGTTGGATGCAGCAGTCACACGTCGAGCTACAGGCCGGCGGATACCTGGTCGGGGCGGGCAGGTCGCCGCCGACGCCGCCGCGCCGCCGGCTGTTCCGCCGCCCCCGCCGCCTCCGCCGGCGCCCGTGGCGGCGCCCCGGCCCGCGGCGCCCGCGCCGCGGAGTGCCGTGCCTGAGGGCGCGGCCGTGGCGCAAATGCCCGTGCCCACCGGTCAGGCGGCCAACAGTCCCCTGCTGGTGGAAACCTTCGCCCCCCAGGAGGTGCTGGCCGGCAGCGTGTTCGAGTACCGCATCCGCCTGAGCAATCTCTCCGACGCCAACCTGGAAGGCGTGGTCGTGACGGCCTCGCCTCTGGATTTCGAGACCGTGGCCATGGGCCCCCGCGGGCAGGTGGACGCTCGCCGGGCGCAGTGGGAGCCCTGCACGATCGGGCCCCGGGGCGTTAAGTACTTCATCCTTCGCGGCAAGGCCGCCAAGGTCGGCGCCCTGACCCACTGCGTGGACGTGACGTTACGCAACCCGCGAGTGTGCATGCCGATTCGGGTGGTCCAGCCGGCCCTGCAGGTGGCCCAGAGCGGGCCCGAGAATGTGCTCCTGTGCGACCCGATCCCCTGGCGGATCGTGGTGACGAACACGGGCTCGGGGACGGCCCGGAACGTGGTGGTCCGAGAGGACCTGCCCGAGGGGCTCACGGCGATGGACGGCAGCCGGAGCCTTCTGCTGAACGTGGGAGACCTGCCCGGCGACCGCGCCAAGGAGATCACGGTGCAGGTGCGGGCGGCCCGGTCGGGCAAGTATGTCGG
>JAPLNA010000434.1:0-4137 GCA_026693065.1 Planctomycetota bacterium | reverse complement strand
AAGGCCCTCGCCACCAGCGCCGACGGGCTGTCGGCGGCGTCGGAGGAGGTGGCCACCACCGTTCGCCAGCCGATGCTGACGGTGGCCAAGACGGGCCCGCAGACCCGGTACGTCGGCCGGCCCGTGTCGTATACCATCTCGGTCAAGAACACCGGCGACGGCGAGGCCCGCGAGACGGTTCTGATCGACACGGTCCCGCCGGGCATGACGCTCACGGGCGTCACCGAGGGCGGGAGGCAGGGCGGCGACGGCAAGATCACCTGGAACCTGGGCACGCTCGCGCCGGGGGCGGAGGCGAGGGTGGCGGTCTCCGGGACGGCCGGCGGGGCCGGAATGCTGTCTTCCTCGGTCGTGGCCCGGGCGCGGTGCGCCGAGGGCTCGGCCTCGGCGGTGACGGCCGTCCAGGGCGTCGCGGCCATCCTGCTCGAGATGGTCGACGATCCCGATCCGGTCGAGATCGGCACGACGACGACGTACACGACGACGATCACCAACCAGGGCACGGCCGCCGACGGCAACATCGTGGTCAAGTGCGTCATTCCGGAGGAAGAGACGTTCGTATCGACTTCGGGTCCCAGCCGGGAGACGGTGGAGGGCCAGACGGTGACGTTCGCGCCCCTGCCTTCGCTGGCGCCCAAGGACAAGGCCGTCTACAAGGTGGTCGTCAAGGGCGTCAAGGCCGGCGACGTCCGCTTCAAGGTTCTGCTGACCAGCGACATGATGACCTCTCCGGCGATGAAGACGGAGAGCACGCACATCTACGAGTGACGGAACATGACACCAGCGGTCGCCGCCGAAAGGCCAAGCCCCCTGGGCCACAGGGGGCTGCTGTTTCTCGAGGGCCCGGGAGCGTTGGTGGTTCGAAGGGTTCTGGCTACCACGGAGGAACCCCCTCCCGGCGCGCCGGGACCGGGGGTGGCGACGGGGGGTTTCCTCTTGACCGCCCGCCCGGGCCGGTGAGATAATGACTCTGGCGTTTGGGTTTGTGGTAGAGCACATGTGCCGGGAACTGAGGTGGAATCGGGTGGATCGGTCGTCGTGCGGACGTGGTCGCCCCGAGGCAGTCCCAGCCCGGCGGAAAGGGCGGTCGTCATGTTCAAAGGGTCTGGTTTCTCCAAGGGTGTCGGGCGAGTCGAAGGCGAGGCCAACAACCGGCAGGCGGGCCTGGAATGGCTCGAAGAACGGCAGCTTCTGGCCACGGTGAACCTGGCCCCCTGGCAGCCGGCGGGTTGGTCGGACAAGATCGTGGTCAACCGCCAGGCCGGCGTCTACACCGACAGCAACCCCTTGTACAGCAACGACACGCTGTATGTGAACTGGGCGGAGATCAACAACGGCGCGGCGCCCACGACGGACACGTTCTACACCGACTTGTACGTGGACGACACCCTGGCCACCTACTGGTACACCACCTGGCCGTTCCTGGCCGGGCAGACGACGAATCCGACCAGTTACTCCATCGGCAGCCTCAGCGCGGGCCAGCACACGATCCGGGTCGTGGTCGACAGCACCGACACCGTCCCCGAGACCAACGAACTGGACAATTCGTACACCAAGACGATCACCGTCGTGCCGGTGGTCACGGACGTCAGTTCGACGGCGAGCGACGGGGCGTACAAGGCCGGGGCGCTCGTCCCGATCACGGTCACGTTCAGCGGGGTGGTGACGGTGAGTACGGCCCACGGCACGCCGAGGCTGGCGTTGAATGACCAGGGGACGGCCCTGTACGCAGGGGGCAGCGGGACGGACACGCTGACCTTCAATTACACGGTGGCGGCCGGACAGAACGCCGCGGACCTGGACTATGCCCTCACCACCAGCCTGACTCTCAACGGAGGGGTCATTGAGGACGCCTTCGGCAACCCCGTCAAGCTGACGCTGGCGAGCCCCGGCGCCAGCGGTTCCCTGGGGGCCAACAAGAACATCGTCATCGACACGGCGGTGCCGGCGGCCCCGGTCGTCACCGGGGTCACCGCGGACACCGGCAGCAGCGCCTCCGACGCCATCACCACGGACCAGACGCTGATGATCAACGGGACCGCGGAGGCCAACAGCACCGTGACCGTAAGCCGGGCGGACGTCGGCGTGCTCGGCACGTGCACCGCCAACGCCTCCAAGGCCTGGTCCTTCGACTACACCGGCACGATCCTGCCCGAGGGCAGCTACGGGTTCACCGCGACAGCCACCGATCCGGCGGGCAACACGGGGGGCAGTTCCGCCACCCGCACGGTGACCGTCGACTTGACCGGGGCGGCCGTCTCGAGCGTCAGCGCCAACAAGAGCAACGGTTCGTACAAGGCCTGGGCGGTGATTCCGGTCACGGTGCTCTTCAACGAGAACGTGACGGTCAACATCGCCGGGGGCGTGCCGACCCTCGCCCTCAACAACGGCGTCACCATCTACTACACCAGCGGCAGCGGGGGGGCCGTGCTGGTGTTCAACTACACCGTGGCCGCCGGCGACAACAGCCTGGGGCTGGACTACGCGGCCACCTCGTCGCTGGCTCTTAACGGCGGGAGCATTCGGGACCTGGCGGGCAACGTGGTGGACCTGACGCTGCCCCCCCCGGGCGCCGCCGGCTCCCTGAGCGCCAACAAGACCCTCGTGATCGACACCTCCGCCCCGAGCGCCCCGGTCTTCACCGGCATCGACTCGGACACCGGGTTCGACTCGCACGACGGCATCACCGGCGACGCGACGTTGGTGCTCCAAGGAACCGCGGAGGCCGGCGCCACCGTGACCGTAACCCGGGTGGGCGCCGGCGTGATCGGCGCCTGCACCGCCGACGGCGGGGGCCTCTGGGCGTTCGACTACACCGCCACCGTCCTGCCGGTGGGCGGCTATAGTTTCACGGCCATCGCCACCGACGCCGCCGGCAACGTCAGCGGGGCCTCGGCGCCCTACGCGGTGACGATCAGCCCGGCCCCGGCGGTGACGATCACGCCCGTCAGCCCGGACCCGCGGCACGCCGGCGTCGACAGCATCGCCATCGTCTTCAACGAGGCCGTGCTCGGCTTCGGGCTCGAAGACCTGACGCTGACCCGCAACGGCGGGGCGAACTTGCTGGGCGCCCCGCAGACGCCCACGTCCGGCGACGGCATCCATTGGACTCTCGGGGACCTCTCGGGCCTGACGGGACTGGCGGGCGACTACGTGCTGACCTTGACGGCCCTGGGAGCGGGCATTACCGACAGCGCGGGCAACCCCCTGGCCGACGGGGCAAGCGAGGATTGGCACACCAACGCCGCGCCCGCGCTGGCCGGGGCCAACGACCCCGCCGGGATCAACGAGGACGCCGCGGGCAACACCGGGACGCTCGTTTCGGCGTTGATTTCCGGGCAGGTGACCGACGCCGACGCCGGGGACGGGGCCGGCATCGCCGTGACCGCCGCCGACAACACCCACGGCGCGTGGCAGTACACCACCGACGGCGGATCGACGTGGACGGCGCTGGGCAGCCCGTCGGCGTCCGCCGCCCGCCTGCTGGCCGCCGACGCGTCCACCCGAATCCGCTTCGTCCCCGCCGCCAACTGGCACGGGGCCGTCCCCGCCGGGATCTCCTTCCGCGCGTGGGACCGCACCAGCGGCGCCGCCGGCTCGACGGCCGACGTGTCCGCCAACGGCGGCCTGACCGCCTACAGCTCGGACCCGGCCTCGGTGGGCATTACCGTGGCGGCGGTAAACGACAAGCCCGCGGGCGTGGCGCAGGCCAGGGCCCTGGACATGGGCGCCACCAGCGTGCTCACGCTGAGCGCCACCGACGTCGAGACGATCGACCTGTCGGCCTTCGCCTTCAACGTGCCTCTTACCACCGTCGCGGGCGGAACGCTGACGAGCCTGGGCAGCAGGCAGTACCAGTACGCCGCGCCGGCCGGTTTCGTCGGGGCGGACTACTTCACCTACACGGTCACCGACGACGGCGATCCGGCGGGCACGCACGGCGCCCCGGGCGACCTGACCAGCGACCCGACGCGGGTGGACCTCCAGGTCGGTTCGCAGTTCGCCCTGCCCGTCTCGGGCAAGGGGCAGTACGTCGACGCCAACGGCGACCTGGTTTCGCTGACCGTCACCGGGGCCGCCTGCACGCTGCTGTTCCCGACCAGCGGGCTGGCCAGCCTCGCCGCCGTTCATGCCGAC
>JAPLNA010000433.1:4519-4944 GCA_026693065.1 Planctomycetota bacterium | reverse complement strand
TCGCCCTGAACCTGCTCAAGGCCGACACGCAGTGGAAGAAGGCCAGCATCAAGGCCCGTCGCAAGATCGCCGGCTGGGAACACGACTATCTGCTGCACCTACTTACGCTCGAATTGTGAGAATGCGATTGCCCTGCTCCGCGATTCACGCGAGTGGAGTTGTACGTGTGTCCTCTCTGCGGTGCGGGAGTACTGTCTGTGACGAGTGTCGAGAAATCGACTCGCAGAAGCCCCTTGTTCTTGTGGCAAAGGCCAGCCGGGTCGTGCGCAGTTTCGATCATCCGCAATCGAATTGTCGACGGGGCGAAGGTGCAGGGAGCGGCGCGGGGCGGGATGATTGCCCGGCGATGGGGATAGTCACCATAAACGGCAACAAGGCCAGAGCGTAGGGATGGGGGGGTGGGATTATTGGGGGCATGTGTGGGC
>JAPLNA010000433.1:0-4444 GCA_026693065.1 Planctomycetota bacterium | reverse complement strand
GCCGCCGGGTCCCCTGCGAGGCGTACTGAGGTGGGGCGGGGGAAACCACGGGTGGGTCGGGGATTCGAGGGAAGGGTTGTGTGAACCGGGAGGAGGGGCGAAGACGGGCAGGGGTCCAGGGCATGTGCCCCCGGCCACGTGCCCCGGCCACGCCGTGGCCGGGCTTTGGGGCAGGGCGGGGGAAAAGGAAAAAAGCGTTGCAGCCCTCGGCGCGGAGGGGTACAAAAACTTACTCGACCCAGGGCAATTCCGCCGCGGCGCGTGCCGCCGGACCGGGGTCGTGTCGAAGCAGGAGTGAAAGCACATGGCGAAGTTCAAGGCGGCCAAGGATATCAAGGTCGGCGTGATCGGGTACGGCGGGGCGTTTAACATGGGGGCCGCGCACATCAACCAGATGAAGCAGGCGGGGATGACCCCCGTGGCCGTCATGGACGTCGACGCCAAGCGGGTCGAGCAGGCGGCCAAGGACTTCCCCGGCATCGAGACCTACACCTCCGCCGCGGCGATGCTCAAGAAGAGCGCGGTGAACTTCGTCACCATCATCACCCCGCACAACACCCACGCCAAGCTCGCCCTGCAGTGCCTCAAGGCCGGGCGCGGCGTCTGCTGCGAGAAGCCCCTGGCCATCACCACCGAAGAATGCGACGCGATGATCGCCGAGGCCAGGAAGAACAAGCTCGTCCTGACGACCTACCACATCAAACGCGAGAAGCGGATCGGCGAGGTGGTGCGGGTCGAGGCCCACATGGGCGGCTACGGCTGCCCGGGCAACTGGTGGCGTTCCAGCAAGAGCATCTCCGGCGGCATCCTGTACGATTGGGGCGTGCACCTGCTGGAGTACGGGCTGCAACTGATCGACTCGCCCATGGTCGAAGTCTTCGGCACGGCCAAGTACGGCTACTGGGCCAAGCAGTGCGCCTACAAGGCCGACACCAATGAAGACGACGCCCGCGCCGTCGTGCGGTTCAAGAGCGGGCAGACGCTCAGCCTGCACGTCAGCAGCATCGAGTTGCTGCCCCGCGAAGGCATGCTGACGATCACGGGCACCGAAGGCGTGTACCAGATGAACGCGGGCATGGGCTGGCGCGTCACGAAGATCGTCGAGGGCAGGAAGCTCGTCGAGGAAGGGCACAACCCGCCTTGCCAGTACGAGAAGTTCTACAAGAACGTCGCCGACCACATGGTCAAGAACACCCCGCTGGTCATCACCCCCGAGTGGAGCCGCCGCCCGATCCACATTTTGGACCTGGCCAACCGGAGCGCCAAGCTGGGCAAGGCCCTGCCGACCAAGTACGCGTAAGGCCGCTTCATCGCATCGGACCGAATGTAAGAAAACCCCCGGGCCCAGGCTCGGGGGTTTTCGTTTGTGGGCCGGGGAATGTTCCCCCGGCTTACGGATGCTTTCGGGTGTTGGCGGCGGTCTGGAAGATCGCCTGGATGACGTCCACCGTGAGGTGGTAGAAGAGGAAAGCCAGGTAGCACAGGAAGTAGACGAAGGTCGCCGCCGCCAGGATGTGTCCGCTGACGACGGCGGCGCCGGCCAGGGCGGCGGAGGTCGCCCCCGTGGGGGCCTGGGAACCGGCCGCGATGAAGCCCACCAGGGCCGTCAGCACGGCCGCCGCCAGCAGGAACGGGCCGGTGCGGAGGATGAGCTTGAGGATGAAACTCATCAGCCCGAGGGCCTCGGCCCCCGCGCCCTCGCCGGGGACGATGCTGACGTTGAGGACCTGCGGGTTGAGGGCCAGGCTGGCCATGACGAAGCACACGAACGCGCCGATGACCCCGCTGCCGACGGCCAGCAGACCCGGAAGGAACGCCCGGGTGTGGTAGGCGGCCACGGTGCCGGTGATCAGGAGGGCCACTCCGCCCACCAGCAACAGCAGGGCGACACAGTCCAGGATGTTGGAGGAGGACGTGCGGCTGGGCGAGGAGGCCACCACGCGGATGGCCGCCGAGCGGATCTTCGAGACGACGTACTGGCACACCAGCAGCACCAGGGCCAAAACCAGCAGCGTCACCGGCGAGGGACCCATCGCGTCCATCATGGCGGCCGTCGCCATGCTGTCGTCGGACAGGTCCATCGACGGTCGGGGCGCGAAGCGGGATCGGCCCGAAAAGGGCGAGACCTGCGCCAACGCGGACGAGTCGGTGAGCTGGCGGGAGGCCGACGGGCTCTTGGCCGTCCCCAACACGAGCGCCATCACCAGGAAGAACGGCACGAGCGCCAGCAGGCCGTACACGCCGATCTGAAAGGCGACCGACTCGGCCTGGACGAAGAAGGCGGAGATGCTGCGCCGCAGGGAATTCAGGGCCGCGTCGATGGCGCCGGCAGGGAAGGGCAGGCCCCCCGGGGTCGCGGGCTCGCCATGGGCCCCCGGTCCGGCCGGGCCTCGAGCCAGTGGCGGCGGCGTGGGAGCGGCCGGCCCGGCCGCGGCCATTACGTCCAGATCCCCCGGGCCCGCCACCGGCGAGGTCACCATCGGGATGTCGATCGTGCCCTTGCAGTGCGGGCACTTGGCCTTCTTGCCGGCGAACGTTTCCGGCACCTTCAGCTTCTGTCCGCAGCCTTCGCAGGTAAACTCGATCATCGCAGATTCCCTTTCCTCAAATGGTCCATGTGCCGCCACGGAGTATTCGACATGCCCCGGCCGCGACGAACTCCTGTCGCTCTCCGGGAACGCAGGGATACGCTACCGCATTGTCCGACGCGGGTCAAGGCCGCCTTGACGTTCGGCGACGATCTGCCGGGCCAAAGCGCGGAAGCGGTCGAGGGTGTGGGCGTAGAACTGTTTCCAACCGGCGCAGAGGACGCTGAGGGGGCGGGCCCCGTCGCCGCGGGCGAGGCGTTCCTTGGGGCAGCCGCCCGCGCACCAGGTCCGGAACGCGCAGGGCCCGCAGGCGGGGTGGAGAAGACCTTTGCGGGCGCCGAAGGCACGGTAGGCCTCGCTCTCCCAGAGGGCGCTCCAGTCCCCCCCGACGACGTTGCCCAGCAGGAGCTCCGGGCGGACGAAAAAGTCGCACGGGTAAATTCCCCCGTCGTGCTCGACGACGAAATACTGGCGGCAGTCGGGGGCCATTGTGCAGGCGGGGCGAAAGCCCTCGACCATGTACATCAGCACGGCGTCGAACAGGCGGATGGAAACCCTCCGCGTGTCGGCGGCGTGCCATTCGTCGAAGAGCTCGCAGAGGAACTCGCCCCAGGCCTCGCCCGTGACGGAGAAGGGCAACAGGCCCCCGGCCGGATCGAACTCCACGCAGGGGATGTACTGGTGGTAGAGGAAGCCGCTGTCGCGGAGGTAGCGGTAGACCTCGCGGGGACGGCGGACGTTGGCGTCGCTGACGAGCGTGAGGATATTGAACTCGACGCCGTGCCGGCCCAGGGCCTCGATGCCCCGCAGCACCTCCGCGTGAGAGCCTTTTCCCCCGGCGGTGCGGCGGTAGCGGTCGTGGAGGTCCGGGGGCCCGTCGAGGCTGACGCCGACGAGGAACTTGCCCCGGCCCAGGAGTTCGGCGAACTCGTCGTCGATCAGGGTGGCGTTGGTTTGCAGGCCGTTGGACACGCGGGCGCCGGGCCGGGCGTATTGCTTTTGCAGGCCCACCGCCCGGCGGAAGAACTCCACGCCCATAAGGGTCGGCTCGCCGCCCTGCCAGGCGAAGGAGTGTTCGGGCAGGGGCAGGGCGAGGTAGGAGCGGATCGTCGCCTCCAGCACGGCCTGGCTCATGCGGTGGGGGCCGGGGGCGGGGAACATCTCGCGGCGGTCCAGGTAGAAGCAGTACGCGCAGTGCAGGTTGCAGTCGGCGCAGGCGGGTTTGATCAACAGACTGAACGGGTGCACGGGACCGGGACTCCTGGGACGTGAGGGTATTGTACCGGGCGGGCGGGGGGGAGGGGAGGTTTCTGCGGGGTCGAGGGGTCGGGGGCGTTCGCGGGGAGTCACGGGGATTCACGGGGACGCCGTCCCCGTGCTTTTAGGGGTGTGAATTTCGGGAGCGTTGAGTGATCCCACGCGGTAGAATCCGGGTGGGAACAACCGGACTGGAGCGGCATGAGCGCCCAAGAGAACGAGACTCCCGAATACATGCGTCTGCTGGACCCGCAGGCGTTGGCGAAGGTGCACCGGCTGGCGCTGGTGGCCCGCGGGGTGGTCGAGGGGTTCGTCACGGGGCGGCACCGCAGCCCGTACAAGGGCTTCTCCATCGAGTTCGCCGAACACCGCCAGTACGCCGCCGGCGACGACCTGCGCGACCTGGACTGGCGCGTGCTGGCTACGAGCGACCGCTACTACATCAAGCAGTACATCGAGGAGACCAACCTCCGGGCCGTGATCCTGCTGGACGCCTCCGGCTCGATGGCCTACACCGGCACGCGATCGGCCCGGCACGAGGGCGAGGCCCTCAGCAAGTTCCAATACGCCACCTACCTGGCCGCCAGCCTGGCGCACCT
>JAPLNA010000432.1 GCA_026693065.1 Planctomycetota bacterium | reverse complement strand
GGACGGTCGTCGGAAAGGCGGGCTGGTTGGGCGAATCGGGGAAGTGTTGGGTTTCGAGGCAGAGGCCCGCGTGTTTCTGGTAGGCCGCCCCGCCCTTGCCTCGCACCGTCCCGTCCAGGAAGTTGCCCGAGTAGAACTGGATGCCCGGCTCGGTCGTCAGGATTTCCATCACCCGCCCGCTGTCGGGCTCGAACACCCGGGCCGCCGGAGAGAGCACGCCGGCCGGGCCCCGGAGGGCCCAGTTGTGGTCGTATCCGCCGGGCACCTGGGCGATCCGCGCCCCGATGGCCGTCGGATGCGTGAAGTCCATCGGCGTGCCCGCGGCGGCCTTCCGCTCGCCCGTGGGGATCAGCGTCGCGTCCGAGGGGGTAAACCGGTCGGCGTGCAGGGCCAACTCGTGGGCGAGTGTCTCTCCCAGGCCGCCCACGCCGCCGCGAAGGTTCCAGTACGAATGGTGCGTCAGGTTCACGACGGTGGGCGAGTCGGTCGTCGCGGCGTAGTCCACCGTCAACTCGTTCGCGTCGGTCAGCGTGTAGGTCACCGTCACGTCCAGCGTGCCGGGGTATCCTTCCTCGCCGTCGGGGCTGACGTATCGGAAGGCCACGCCCCGGGCGCCGGGGGCCTCAACCCCCCGCCCGGCCCAGAGGACCTTGTTGAAACCTTTCACGCCGCCGTGCAGGTGGTTGGGGCCATCGTTGGTGGCCAGTTGGTACGCCCGCCCGTCGAGGGAGAATCGCCCCTTGGCAATGCGGTTGGCGTAGCGTCCGGCGGTGGCGCCCATGTAGCAGCGGTCGCCCACCCAGCCGTCCAGGCCGTCGTAACCGAGGGTGACATCGGCCAGGCGCCCGTCGCGGCCGGGGGTCTCCAGCGAGACCAGGATCGCGCCGAAGTCGGTCAGCCGGGCCCGCAGCCCGTGGCGGTTGACGAGCGTATAGAGCATCGCCTGTCGGCCGTCGGGCAGCGAGCCGTACACCTTCACGTCCATGGCAATCCTCGCGGGCCCGGGAGATTCCCCCGGGGGGGCGGCTACTTCTTGTCCTGTTCCTTCTTGGCCTGGTCGGGGTTCTCGGCCTTGGCGGTTTCGCCCACGCCGCGAATGGCCCAACGAGCCATGTGGATTCGGGCGTCGTCGTCGATCTTGAGGACGACCTCGTCCTCGCGGACGTCGACGATGGTGCCGATGATGCCGCCGATGGTGGTGATCTTGTCGCCCTTCTTGAGGTTGGCGAGCATGTCGCGGCGGGAGGCTTCCTGTTTGCGTTTGCCTCGCCCCATGAACCAGAAGAGCACGAGCACGCCGCCCATGATGGCGAACAGCCCGCCGTTATCGCCGAGCATGCCGCAGGGCCCGGGGTTCGCAGGCCGGCTGGCCGGGCCGCTCTCGGGCGTCTTCTTGGCGTCGTCGCCCTTCTTCTCGCCCGCGGGGGTCGCGGGGGCCTTCTCGGGCGCCGCCGGCGTGCCGAACGGCTTGACCGCCGGTTCATCGGCCGCCGCGGGCGCCGGCTGGGTCGTCTGCGCCCACGCCCCCCCCGCTGTCAAAGCTACCACTACCGCCAGAATCATCGCCACGCGAATCGTCATCGAGTTCATTGCACGGGTTCCTTTCAAGGGGCGTTGGTCCGCCCGGGTCGAGCATTGTGGCCGCTGGCGGGGCAATTGGCAATGGGAAATCGGTGTGCGAATGCAGGATCGCCATGGTGGGATGAGTACGGGGCGCGGGTCGGGCGCGGGTGCCGTGGTTCGCGGCGCAGCCGCAACCACGATCCCCAGGGCCTCCGGTAGATCCCCGACGTGGTTTCGGCTGCGCCGCGAACCACGGCACCCAGGGGTCTGTAGACACCCGGGACTTGTAGTGCACGTACGGTTATTCGCCCTCGAGCGGATCCTGGCCGTCGGCGTCCGCCGGGGCCATGGCTGCAAGCCACTGGCGGCTCCGCGAGGGAAGGTCGCCCGAGGCGATCGCCTCGCGAATGGCGGCCGTGAAACGCGCGAAAAAATGCAGGTTGTGGATCGTCACCAGCGTCGGGGCGAGCATCTCGTCGGCCATGAACAGGTGCCGCAGCGTCCCGGCCGAGTAGTGACGGCAGGTGTAACACGAGCACCCCGGCTCGATGGGCTCGCGGGAGGGGGTCCAGCGGGCGTTCCGCAGCCGCACGCGACCGCCCCAGGTGAAGGCCTGGGCGTTCCGCCCGTTCCGCGTGGGCAGGACGCAGTCGAACATGTCGATCCCGGCGGCGACGGCGGCCAGGATGTCGCGCGGCTCGCCCACGCCCATGAGGTAGCGGGGCTTG
The DNA here is from genome assembly GCA_026693065.1 of Planctomycetota bacterium. Taxonomy (GTDB): domain Bacteria; phylum Planctomycetota; class Phycisphaerae; order SM23-33; family SM23-33; genus JAPLNA01. The sequence continues at coordinate 1,003 of JAPLNA010000432.1, read as the reverse complement.
GCGCGGGGCAGTTGCGAGTCGATGGGCTCGAGCACGCCGACCATGACGTCGTGGCCCTCCCCGACGCTCAGCCCGCCGACGGCGTAACCGGGCAGGTCCAACTCGACCAGCCCCGCGGCGGACTCGGCCCGCAGGTCCGCGTGCACGCCCCCCTGCTGGATGCCGAACAACGCCTGTCGCTGGGTGTCGCCGGCCTGCCAGGCGGTGCGGCACCGGCCCGCCCAGGCCAGCGAACGCCTCATCGCCGTGGCGACCTGGTCCCGCTCGGCCTTGCCGGGCGCGCACTCGTCCAACTGCATCATCACGTCGGACCCGAGGGCCTGCTGGATCTCCACCGCCCGCTCGGGCGAGAGCTCCACCGGCGAGCCGTCAATGTGCGAGGCGAACCGGACGGCCTGGTCGTCGATCCGGCAGCGATGGGCCAGCGAGAACACCTGGTAGCCCCCGCTGTCGGTCAGGATGGGCCCGTCCCACGCCATCATCGCGTGCACCCCGCCCAGTTCCCGCACCGTCTCGGGCCCGGGCCTGAGCAGAAGGTGGTACGTATTGGCCAGCACCATCCTGGCCCCCGCGGCCCGCAACTGCTCGGCCGTCACGCCCTTGACCGTCGCGGCCGTCCCCACCGGCATGAACACAGGCGTCTCGACCGCCCCATGCGGGGTCGAAAGCCTTCCGCACCTCGCCTTACCGCACGTATGGTCCGTCTGGAAAGATAGCATCCCCCGATCATACCCGCCTGCCGCGCCGGCGGCAACGGACCGGGCGGCCTGACGGCAAGATGGCCGGCGAAGGTAAGCCCCCTGCACCGCAGGGGGACGCTGTTGGTGAGCCCGAGGACGCCCGGCGGAACGCCCCCGGCCCCGGCGCGGGGCGGGATGGAAGCTTCTGTGGCAGCGGGAGCCCTTCGAGCCACCAGCGCTCACCGGCCATCGAGAAACAGCATCCCCCTGCGGTCAACATTATGCGCCATCACACTTAACCCCTTGCGCCACGAAAAGTTCGC
>JAPLNA010000431.1 GCA_026693065.1 Planctomycetota bacterium | reverse complement strand
CGCGGGCTTCGCGTCGCCGCCGGCGTGCCGATGTACGTTACGGCGATCGACGCGGCGACGGCGACGGTGGTGATCGGCCCGCGCGAGGAGACGCTCGCCCGGCGGCTGCGGGCCTCGGGCGCCAGTTGGCACGCCGACGTGATCGAGGGCAGTAGCTTCCGCGCCACCGTGCAGGTCCGCTACAATCACGCGGGCGCGGGGGCCCTCGTCACCGTCGGGGCGGGCGGGGCCTTCGAGGCCGACTTCGACGAACCCGTCTCCGCCATCGCTCCCGGGCAGGCGGCCGTCTGCTACGACGGCGACCGGCTCCTGGGCGGCGGGTGGATCGACTGATCCCTTCGCTTGATTCGGGCGATTAACAAAGAATGCACTCGGCCGGTCCGACCGGCCACAGATCGAGGCCGTTCGATGACAGTCAAGTCCACGACGACAAGAGCCGCCTGGCTGGCCCTGGCCGGGGCGGTGGTGATGTCGGCCTGCCCGGCCCCGGCGCGGGGGGGTGAGGAAACGCCCCTGCCCCTCAAGCTCGAGATGGGCGTCAAGGCCCTCACGACGGCTCAAGTGGCCGGCACGTACCGTATGATGGCCTTCGGCAGTGCCACCGGGAAGGTCAACCTGGGCTTCGGGGAGGTCCTCGTCACGGTCAGCCCCGCCGGCAAGGGGCACGTTTTGGAGATCGACGTCGACGGCGACGGCAAGATCAGCCGGTCCGAGCAGGTCCCCATCGTCAACGGCACGGGGGTGCTGACGTTCATCCGCCCGGGGGACGACACCCAGACGACCTACCGCGTGCGGTTCACGCAGGTGGGGGTGGGGGTCGACCGCGGGACGATCCGCAGCGTGTCGGCCCGATGCCAGGCCGACTACGCCTGGCGGACCACCGTGGGCAAGACCGTCGTCCGCCTCATCGACGCCAACCTCGACGGCAAGATCACCCAGGACGGCTCGGACGCCGTCGCGATCGGCGCCAGCACCATCGCGATGCCGCTGCTGAAACGCCATTGTATTGACGGGAAGGAATACGATCTGGAGGTTTCCGCCGACGGCAAGACGCTGTCGGCCGTCGCGCACAACGACCGGGAGCACGGCAAGGTATCGCTGTCTTTCCGCGCGGGCGCCCTGAAGAGCCTGATCCTCCAGAGCGCCACCGGGGCCTACGACGTTGCCGCCAACCCGATGATCCCCCCGGGCGACTACCGGCTCACGCTGGGCATGCTGGTGCAGGGGGGCGAGACGGCCTACATCGTCCCGCCCTCGACGCCGGTGACGTATACGGTCAAGGCGGACTTCGTGAACGTTCTCCGGCTTGGCCCGCCGCTGACGGTGGGCATCGCCGGCAGTTACGATAAAAAGGGGAATATCTCCATACGTCCACCGGGGGGCATTGTCGGGGCCGGGGGGGAGTACTACCGTATCCAATACCCCGTCGCCGGGCGTCCGATGGTGGCCATTCTCGCCGGCGGGCGGTCCGTGGCCAGCGGGCCCATGGCCTGCGACAAGGACAACCGCCCGACCGGTTTCTCCGAACGCTGCCCGGGGCTCAGCGACACCTGGCAGGTGCAGGTGCAGGTGCCCGTCCCGGGCATGCCCGCGGCCAGCGGCGCCAGGAGCGTCGGGATGCTCCCGATCCCCGACAAACCGGGCGATCCCCCGGACGTCCCGCCCGCCACCGTCCGCTATCTGCCCCTCAAAGACCGCCCCGCCAGCCGGCCGGCAACCCACCCGGCCAGCCGTCCGGCCCCCTGAGCCGCTTGCGGCTTTGCGTCCTTTCCTTCCGAAGCATCCCTCAACCGCTGCATCGTCGACCCTCCCAATCTCCCAACCCATTCTTCCACAATGCGTTATCATTTCCTCCCGCCCGCCCTCACCTCGCCGCACCCCCGATTTGGGATACGTCGCGGATGCTCAAAGGATACTCAAAGGATGCTTAAGGGATACTTAAAGGATGCTCAAAGGATGCTCAGCGGATGCTTCCGGGATACTCCCTCCCGGGCACTTGGCCGGGGGGTAGCCCGTAGCCGGTAGCCGGGCCGTAATTCGTGAGTGGTGAGTCGTGAATCGTGAGTCGTGAGTCGGAATTCGTGAATCGGGGAGAGATCCTGTCTGTTGGACTGCTCGCTTCAGCGAGGCAGTTCCCGGTTTCTTCCTCCTCAGGTGTCCTTCAAACCGCATCGCCTTCCCCCTCCCGATCCGTAACACACTCCCCGGCCCGGAGTTCCTCGCCAACGCTCCTGGGCCCACCCCCGATTTCGGACACCTCAGGGACACCTCAAGGACACCTGAAGGACACCTCAGGGACACCTGAAGGGTACTTGGCGGGTACTTCCCGGGTACTTCCCGGTCACCTCCCTGGGCTTTTGTGCTCTCCTGCTCCACTTTCACCTCCTCTACCCTCTCGTCCCGGCGCAGTCGGGACGCCGGGCACTTCCCGGGTACGTAATTCGTGAATGGTGAGTCGTGAGTCGTAAACAGCATCCCGTAACCCGTGGTCCATTCCCAAGAGAAGTCCCATCTCTGCGTTGCTCCGCGGCCTCTGCGGTGAGTCCCGTTCCCTGTTCAATCGGCAATCGGCAATGCCCCCTGCGGGGGCAGCCCGT
>JAPLNA010000430.1 GCA_026693065.1 Planctomycetota bacterium | reverse complement strand
TTCGTTTCTGTTTTGTGTCCCCGCCGGGAGGTCTTCCCTGGCGTGCAGGAGTACGAACCTACGAATATCTCGCCGCCGCCGCCGCCACGAGCGCCATCGCGGCCGTCTCCACTCGCAGGATGGTCCGCCCCAGTCGCACGGGGACAAACCCCGCGGCGACGGCGCGGGCGGATTCCTCATCCGTCAGGGCGCCCTCGGGCCCGACGAGGATGACCACGTCGTCGGGTGGCGTGGCGGGCAGGGCGTCGAAGATCCCCGCGGCCGCGGGGGCCGGGTCGCCCAGCAGACGCAGCGCGCCCGGGGCGGCGGCGAGCAGGTCGGCCAGGGCGATCATCGGGCGCAGCTCGGGCAGACGGTCGAGCTCGCACTGCCGGGCGGCGGCGATGCAGTGGTCCAGCCAGCGGCGGCTCTTGGCGTCGGAGAGTTCCTCGCCGCCGGCGATGGAGCGTTGGAAGAGGACGCCTTGGAGGCTGGCGGCCCCGAGTTCGGTGGCCTTCTCGAGCAGCCAGTCCAGGCGTTTGCCCTTGGGCACGGCGAAGGCCAGGTGCACCGCCGGCTTGGGGGCGGGGGCCGGCGGGAGCATTTCCTGGACGTCGACGACGGCCTCGCGGCGGCCGGCGGGGGCAATGTGTCCGCGGGCGCGGGCGCCGCGTCCGTCGAAGAGCTCGACGGCGTCGCCGACCTTCAGGCGGAGCACGTGCAGGGCGTGATGGGCCTGGGACTCCTCCAGCGTGACTGGGCCGGGGGCCAGGTGCGGCGTCCAGAATCGCGGGTGATCGTGGGCTGACATGCCGCCACTTTACCCGCCCGCTCGCCGGAAGCCAAGGGCGGGGGAGTCTGCAATGGATTTACGCTAGCCGATGTAACCGGCGCCCCCGCCGGAGCACGTACCTGATGAATCGACACGAAGTCGATTCTGAGCCCGCCCAGGGCTCTGAAAGGCAGGTGTACCATGATCGCCGCCGCCAAACTTCTCCGGACGCTCCAGACGCAACGCCAAGCCCTTCTTCGAGTTACCGCCGCCTGCCTGCTGGGCTTGCTCCTGGCGGCCCTGACCGGTTGCCACCGCGACCGCCAGGCGATGGCCTACGCCCCCGCGCCGGCCTACGCGGTCGCCCAGCCTGTGCAGGTTCCCGCCCCCGCCCCGGCCTACGCCACCGCCCAGCCCGTGCCCCCGACGGAGCCTGTCTACCAGAACCAGCAGCCTGCCCCCGACCAGGGGGCCTATTACGACCCGGGCCAATACGCCCAGCCGCAGTACGTTCAGCCGCAGTATGCCCAGCCTACCGTCGTGTACGCTGCCCCCACGGTCATCACGCAGGAAGTGCCCGTCTACGTCACCCAGCCCGTGCCGTACTACGTCGAGAACACGATCGTTCGCGACCGGGTCATCGTGAACGACCGTAACGACCGTGACCGCCGCGACCGCGACGACCGCCGCGAGACGACCTGGACCCGCAACGCCCCCGCGCCGCACCAACCGGCCCCGGTGGCCAGAAAGCCCGAGCCGGTCAAGAAGACCCCGCCGACCTGGACCAACGACCGCCGCACCACGACGCCCCCGCCGGTGCTCGTGACGAAGAAGCCCGATCCGATCAAGCCGGTCGCCCTGCCCCGCAACGACGACCGCCGCACGACGGCCGGTAACGCCGGCACGATCAAGAAGGCCGACCTGGTCCGCCAGGCCCCGCCGGCGCGGGTCAGTGAGCCCGTCACCGTGAAGGCCGTCCGCGACAACACCCCGCCGCGCATCACCGCGACGAATACCCCGGTCGCCAAGGACCTCCGCGACAAGAAGACCCGCGACCGCCAATAGCCCCAAGCCCAATAACCCTTTGCCTGTTCGGAACCCGGCCGATCCTCCAGCGTAGGAGGACCGGCTGGGTTCGTTCCCGCCCGGGGTCCGATTCCCCGTCCCTTGCTTCTCAACGAGGGATGAATATGATGGGCCGATGCCGCCGCCGGACGTGGCGGGGGATGCTGGAGAGGTCAGATGGGTCACGGCACTCTTCACCCGGCGATTCTCGCGGGGTTGTGTCTGCTGCCGGGGATACAGACGGCCGTCGCGGTGCACTTTCAGGTCTGGCCCGAGGTCACGTACCCGCTGTTGAAGGGGGCGATTCTGGCGGCGCCGCTGATCGTGTGGAAACTCACCGGCCGGCGGCGGGGGGAACTGCTGGCTGACGTCGGGCTGACGCGCCCGAGCCTGTGGCGGGGGCTGGCGGGCGGGGGGCTGTTCGCCGCGGTGATCGTGGGGGGGTACTTCGTCGCCCTGGCCGGGCGGATCGACCCGGGCCCGGTGGCCGCCAAGGCCGCCGCGCTGGGCATCGCCGAGCCGTGGCGATACTGGGCCGCCGCGGCCTTCATCTCCCTGGGCAACAGCGCCATCGAGGAATACTACTGGCGGGGGTTCATCGTCTCCCAACTTCGCCGCTGGATTCCCGGCACGGCGGCCCTTTGCCTGGCCGGCGGGTTGCTCTTCGGCGTGCACCACGTCTTCGCGATGGCCTCGGCGTTCCCCGCCAACGTGGTGGCCCTGGGCGTGGCCGGCACGGTTGTCGCCGGGGCCGCGTGGACCTGGCTGCGCCTGCGAGGCTGGAGCCTCTGGGATCTATACCTCTGCCACGTGCTGGCGGACCTGGCGGTCTTCCTGGCCGGTTGGGATCTGATCCGTTCGCAGGGATAAGGGGATGATACGGGCCTCCCGTCCGAGTCACCGGTTGCCATTCAACGACGGAGATGTCGGACGAGATGTCCGGTCCAGGGGTGTTCAGGGGAGGAGGCGCTGGCCGGACGAGGTAACGCCGTTCTCGTTTTGATGGGCCTCATTCGAACTTCTCTCTCTTCTTCCTATTGCATTCCCGACAGAGCAGTTGGATGTTCTTCTCGCTGTTGGACCCGCCTTTGGAGTAAGCGAGGATGTGGTCGAACTCAAGATGGTGGCGGGATCCGCATTTCACGCATCGGCCGCCATCCCGTTCGTAAACGATACGGCGAACCCTTGGCGTGATGCAGCGGGCAGGAGGCAATCCCGATGCGATGGCCTTCCGCCGCTTTCTTCGGCTCAGAAGAAACCACAAGCCCAATACAATCACAAGGGAGAGCGGGAACAATGAGGCATCGTCCGAGGCAGCCCCATAGGCCTTTGCCAAGGCGCCGCCAAGGCCGGCAACGAGAATCGCCAGGAGGCCTACAAAGAGCACTGAACGGACGCTTCTCAGGAAACGCACACCGGGGCCTCCTCCCAAGAATGTAGCGAGCGAACACACCCAACTGGGGCTCCGCCCCAGACCCCGAAGTTTACCGCTTTCGGGCTACCGGCAGAAAGGTCCACTCTCGCGCCCCGAAACGATCCGCAAGCCCTATGAGGCCGCCGAGACCATCGGATCGCATTGCCGCCTCGCCCCGCCCTGCGCGGGGCACTGCCGTGGGCCCTGTCTGCCGGTAGCCCTAACGCGATAAACTTCGGGGGTTTGGGGGCAGAGCCCCCATGAAGGTGATCGCGTTTTCGATATGAGATGCACATTCCAAAATACCTTCGTAGAAACCAAGTGCAGATTGTAGAGTTTCCCGCACCGTGGATCAAGCCGCCCAATTCCCATGCCCCGGCCCCTCTAACCTCCCAGGGGCAACGCGAACTCTGCACCACGTCGTCGATAGAGTATAATGGCGAGGAAGGCAGTGACATGGTGATGGAAGACATCGAGACAATCAAGGCCTGTCAGATCGTCGAGGGCGGCTCCGCCATCGACGGCGGAGCCAAGCTGGCCCAGGTAGTGATCGACCGGATTAATCGCGACGGCTTCGCCAGGGTTTCCTTCGCCGGGCTCCGCGGGCTTCCGTCAAGCTTCTATAACGTTCTTCTCATGCAGGTTCTGGAGAAGTCCGGTGGTCGCGAGTTGGACACGATCGTGGAATTCGAGTTTGACTCCAGCCCCCAAAGAGAGATCTTTCAGCGGTCGCGGGATCGGGTGATTCAGACGATGCGGTGATGCCGGGCCCGGCGCGGGGGTTTTCAGTCGGTGACGATGGTCACCAGGTCCTTCATGTGGGCGAGGATCCACTGGACCTTGCGGGAGATCATCTGGAGGAAGCTGAAGCCGTCCATGCGGCCGAAGCTGCCGGTGGCGGCGATGGGCAGGACGGCCTCGGCGATCATCGCCTCGCACATGAGCAGGGGGATGGCCTTGAGCTCGGCGACGGAGACGACGTTGACGGAGTCGTACCCGCGGAGGAACCGCTTGAAGCGGTTCTGGTCCAGGTAGTCCACCCACTGGGCGGGGTCTTCCCCGCCGCCCAGGATCGAGAACTGCAACGCCCCGTTGGCCAGGTCGATCGCCCGCTGCTGCTTGCGGGCAGCGTCGTAGTCGATCACCGCCACCACCCGCTTGTCGCGGAAGAGCATGTTCCCCGGATGCCAGTCGCCATGCACCACCTGCGTTTCCCAGCCGGGCAGGCCCAGCTTGTTGACCGTGGCGGCGCAGAACAGGTAGGCCTCTTCGAGTTCCTTGACGGTCTTTTCCAGTTCCTCCGCCGGGGGGCGTGCGGTCATCGGCAGCGAGCGGACGGTGTTTCGGACGGCCTGGCGGATGGCGTCGGCGTTGTGGTAGCTGCCGGTGGGCGGGGCGTAGTCGCTGGTGAAGTCGCGGAGCAGCTTGTGGTAGAGCCCCAGGATGTGCCCCGCGTGCAGCGTCGAGGCCAGCGAGGCGTCGTAAATGTCGCCGGGAATGTACTCGAACATCTCGTAGATGTGTTCGCCCAGCACGAGCATCGAGTTGTTGTCGCTCCGCGTGCCCAGCAGGTGGGGCAGGGGGAAGTTCTGGGACGCCAGCGAGAGCTGGATTTCGTGCGTGAAGGCCACCTTCCGCAGGTCGTCTTTGCCCT
>JAPLNA010000429.1 GCA_026693065.1 Planctomycetota bacterium | reverse complement strand
TGTCCGTATACACTCCTGTCTGACTCCCTTCGTCGGGGATGGCCTATTCCACCCCGCCCGAAACTACGGGAGTCCTTGTCCAAGAGCGCTACGGAATTGGCCCGCCCGCCCAGCGCCACGGTTTTGCTCCGCCGTTTACACGCCGCAGACACATGAGCGGACATGTGAGTCTTGCGGCTCATGCCCTGCACTAGATACGTGTCACCGGCCTTGCCCTGACCATCGCGGTTGACGCTCGGGAATAGACCCGGGCCGAAACGAAAGGAAGCAACCCATGGTCGCACAAGTTGAGTTCGGCAACTACGACGGCGCGGTGGACAAGTGGAAGATCAGGCTGGCGATCAGTCGCATCCGGGCGTTCAAGCTGCCCCGGGACGACTGGGAGGATGCCCTCCAGGAGATAGTCATCGCCATTTACCAGTTCGAGTTCGACCCGGCCAAGTCCAACGGCGCAAAGGAATCGACCGCCCTGTGTGGGCTCATCAACAACGTCCTCCTCGCCATGGTCCGCGCCCACCATCGCCGCCAGCGTCGAATGGAGCAGTACACCGCGACAGTGTCCATTCAAGTCGATCGTGAGACCGGCGAGGTCGTCGACGACCACGAAGACGATCCGGCGATCCGCCTGGATGTAGCCGCTATCCTGGCCGGCATGACGCCCATCCAACGCGAGGTCTGCATCCGTCGGGCCCGCGGCGATTCCCTGCGGAAGATTGCCAGGCAGATGGGACTTCGCTGGCGGCAGCTCTGCGGCATTCTGAAAGCCGTCCATCGTAAGTTCCAGCATGCCGGACTGGACGGTCGGATGCATGGTTGATCCGGGGGACATCCAGATGACAACGACGGCGTCACATTTTCCGAAGGAATTGGCTGGATTGTCGGCCGGTTGTGGGCACCCTGTGACCCCGCCGCCGACGTTGCGGCGAACGGAGTCGGAAGCATGGATGACAGACGAGTGGATCGAGGAAACGCGCCGGGTCTGGTCGAAGGGCTACGGTCGAGTCATCACGGTCGAAGAGGCCGTGGAAATCCTGGGCAACGTGAAGAACGTTGCGGAGGCCTTCATGAACGCCATGAAGCGGGGGCCGAGCCGATGAACGTGGTCATCTGGGCCAGGGTCTCGTCGCGGGAGCAGCGCGAAGGCTACTCCATCGACGCCCAACTTCGGGCGATGCGGGATAGGGCGCAGCGAGAGGACTGGAAGGTGCTGCGAGAGTTCGCCGTGGCCGAATCCGCCAAACGCGGGGCCGAGCGTATCGCCTTCAACGAGATGATGGATTGGGTCCGCCGAAACGCCAAGAAGGAGAAGATCGGCGGCATCCTCAGCCACAAGCTCGACCGGGTCTGCCGGAACATCCGGGATGCGGTGCGCCTGCAGGAACTCGACGACACCATTGGCGTCAAGCTGTTGTTCGTGGACAACGAGTTCGGGCCCGGCGCCGCCGGGGCATTGTCCTTCAACGTCATGGCCGCCGTCGCCCAGTACTACAGCGATAACCTCCGCTCGGAGGTGCTCAAGGGTAAGAACGAGAAGATCCTCCAGGGCTGGCTGCCGTGCGGGGCGCCCTACGGGTACATGAACTGTGACGATCACGACGAGCCTATCAAGCCCGATCCCGAACAATCCAAGGTCGTCATCCGGATCTTCGAGCTGTATGCCAAGGGAACCTGGACCTTCAACATGATCGCCGACCGGATCTTCCAGGAAGGCCTGGTCTACCGACCCAGCATGCCGAAGCTGTCGCGGACGGCAATCTCGTACATCGTCAACAACCGATTCTATCTCGGCGAGATCAACTGGCACAGGCAGACCTTCCCTGGCAAGCACCGTCCGCTGATTACGCACCGGCTCTTCCAGGCGTGCCAGGAGGCCCTGGCGGGCAAGAACCGGCGGACGCGGGACACCATCACGTCGCCCCTGGCTGGCGGGTTGTTCCGCTGCTCCCACTGCGGCCACGGCATCACGGCAGAACTCATCCGGCGGAGACTTCGACGCGGGGGCGTTCGGGAACACCTCTACTATCGATGTGCGAACAACAACCCTGGTGCAGATCATCCGAAAGTCCGGTGGCGGGCCGAGGACATCGAGGGTGCGGTCTACAAGGATCTGGCCGCGATGAAGCTCAACCCCGAGGAGGCGGCCTGGTTCCGCCAGACGCTGGCGCAGGCGTTCTCCGACGTCGCCCAGACGCAAGAACGCCGGCGGCAGGCGCTCCTGAAACGCCGGGGCGAACTGACGGGCGCGAAGGACCGCCTGTTGTCGGCATTCTTGAACGGCGCGGTGGAGGAGGTGACATTCCAGACGAAGAATCTGGAGCTGAAGGCCCAGCTCGGGGAGGTCGAGGAGGCGTTGCACCGGTGCAATGACGTGGACATTGCCGGCGGTGACAAATCGCTGGCTTTGTTCGACTGGAGCCAACAGGCCGCAGAGGTCTGGGAGGGTTCAAACGCGGACCAAAAACGCGAGATTCTGGTCGGGATAAGTTTGAACCGTATGCTGAGCGACGCAACTATTTGCGTCCAAAAGAGAAAGCCGTTCGATTTGCTCATCGAACGGCCTTCTGTTACGGCCAATCGGGGCGACTGGATTTGAACCAGCGACCTCTGCGTCCCGAACGCAGCGCTCTAGCCATACTGAGCTACGCCCCGGGGAGGCGGGAAAGAGTACCATTGTACCCGGCGGCCACGGCCCGTCAAGGCACTGACGGCGGTAATGTGCAAAAAAACCGTCCGCTGGTTATGGCATAATCTTTACAGTCGCCGCCTGCCGGCCGGGGTCGAAGTCGACTGGCAGCTCGACCGTGCCCGCGGCCGATCTCACGGCCACGGGCCAGCCATTCACGAGGGCCTCTGAAACCGTCAGCGTCTCGCCCAGACGCACCGCGAGCGTCTGAACGGGGAACGGGGAGAAGGACCGGATCGGCGTGAGAGTGAGGGTAACGCCGGTCGCTTCCCGACGGGATTCCACGCTGAACCATCCGGTGGTGAGGAAGACGGGGGTCTTTTGCGGCGAGTGGCCCCACAGCCAACTCGTGCCCAGCGTGAGGCGCCGCCGATCGACGTCCGGCACGACGCCGGCCAGGGCGTCGACGCAGAGCCAACTGGCCGGCGCGGTCATGTAATACGGCAGGCCGTACGCGGTGCCGTCGGGGTTGTAGGTCAGGGTCTGGTTGAAGTGCGTGCTGGGCGGGCAGATGATGACCTGGTCCTGGAAGAACATGAAGGTCCAGGCCAGGTCGTCGCGTCCCAGCAACAGGGCGGCGCCGGCGAAATAGGCCATCGGGTACTGCATGAAGGCGCTCTGCGTGTTGTTCTTTCCGCCCTGGTCGGTCATGCCGCGGCCGAGGAGGCATTTCCGGATGATGCTCTCCATCGCGCGGTGGAGGAGGGCCTTGTCCAGGTGGACGTCGCCGCCGCCGGCGAGGATGGCCCAGTCGCCCGCCAAGGCGGAGAGGAACACGCCCTCGTCGGCCTTTCCGGTGGCGGGATCGAAGGCGTTCCGCAGGTAGCCGCCGGCCTCGACCCAGAGATGCTTCTGGCGGCTGGCGGCGGCCTGGGCGGCCAGGTGCGACCAACTCGTCGCCAGCGCGGCCTCGCCCATGCGTCCGGCGATGTCGGCCCCGAGCGTCAGTCCCGCCTCGTGCAGGGTGGCGAGGAACGCGCTGATGCCGTCCCACTGTTGGTTGTCGTAGGTCGTGCCCCGCCCGGGCTTGAGCGTGGGGATCGCGTCGCCCGTCTCGTCCAGGCCGATGGCCCACTCGAGGGCCGACTTGACGAACGGCCAGTGCCGCTCGAGGAACCCGCGATCGCCCGTCCTCAGGAAGTGACGGTGTACCTGGATCACGTAGGCGGCGGCCAGGTCGGGCCAGGGAAACGGGCGCGGCGTCAGGTTGAACTCGCCGTTGCCCAGGTCGTGCGCGGGGGCGCCGTTGGGCCCCTGGCAGTGCGTGAACATCTCCAACTCCACCGCGTCGAGGGACGGATAGAACATCGTCCAGTATCCCCCGCTGCAGGTGCGCTGATCGAGCGTGCCCAGGCACTGGCTCATCCCGGTGGGAGCTTCGTTCACGCTGAACCGCCCCTGGCGGTCCAGGATGGTGTTGGTGTTGGCGACGAATCGCTCGTTGAGCACCTTCGTCACCAGCCATGCCGGCAGCGAGGAATCCTCCAAAGCCCGGCGGACCGACTGCGACTCCGCCAGCAGCGTCGAACGATTGGTCCACGCGTGGCGGATAACGGCTGACACATCCGCGAAGGCGCCGCC
>JAPLNA010000428.1 GCA_026693065.1 Planctomycetota bacterium | reverse complement strand
TGTGCCTTTCGGACCCCACCACCCGAGACCCACGTTCCCCACCGTAGCGGCGGCCTGGTCGGTGAGGGTCCAGATTCCCAGGTCGCCCCAATCACAGGTGCCCAGATCCACTTCCGGCACCCGCGAGCCCAGCGTGGTGAAGACGGCCGTTCCCGACATGTTGTAGGTGCCGGTGGTAAACCGGCCGATGTTCGTCCCCCAATACGAATTGTTCGTGATCGTGCCGCCCGTCTGGTTCAGGATGCCGGGCCTGTCCCGCCCGATGCAGAGGTAGCAGAGATTCTGCTCCCCGGCATCGATGATGGTACGAAGCCCATCGCCAGTGCCGCCGCTGGTGCTCGTCCACGTCTCGATGGCGGGTGTCCAGATGTCGGGGCCGGCTATGAACCACGAGTCCACCGTATCCGCCCCGGCGGGTACGACGAGTGCCCATAAGCCAACGGCGGCAAGGACAAGAATCGTCCTGTTCATCTCTTTCTCCTTTGTCGATGAAGGGTGAATTCACCTTTGAAACGCAGGGGCAGGTTCGGACCGGCCCAAAGGACGGGAGAACTCCTGAGGTTCAGGCCTTCGCCCTTCGCTTCAGCAACATCGGAAGGGCTACGCCAAAGAGGGCGACCAGAGTCGCCGGCTCGGGCGCGGTCGACAGGGGATACGTGCCCGTCGGCCCGCCGTCGAGGCCGAAATTGTCCTTCAGAAGCCCGAAGTCTTCCGGGCCGACTTCGCCGTCATCGTTGGCGTCGCCCAGGGTCCAGCTGTCATGCATGCTGCCGGGCAGGCCGCCGCCGTTGGGCAGGCCGTCGAGGCCGAAATTATCCTTCAGGATGCCGAAGTCTTCCGGGCCGACCTCGCCGTCCTTGTTGAAGTCGCCGGCCAGGTAATCCGGCCAGGACGGGCCGGTGCCGGTGCCGAAGGCTTGGATCTCGCCCTGGTATTGGCAATACTCTGCCCCCGCCGCGTTGTCCACGTGGACCAGGAGGCTCTTGGTTCCCACGGGGGCGCTGACGGTGAAGTCATAATAGGTCTGATAGGCCTTATAGGTTCCCGGCGGTTGAGGGCCGTCGTCCACCCATCCGGCCGCCACGGCAGCGGCATAGGGCCCCCCCGGATATTCGGGATCGTACGTCACCAGGGGCAGCGAGAACGTGCCCAGGTCGGTTTCGTAGTTGGCGGGATCGCACACGCCAGGATTGTCGGTCAAGTCGTAGGTTGAACTCTTGAAGGTATACCCGGTCATGTTGGTATTGTTGAAGGGCGAGGTCCATACCCGGATCGTCTTGATGGCGCTATCGAAGCCGGTGAAAGCCATCTGGTTCTCGGGATACCACCAATAGTTGTCGGTTCCCCGCATCCAGAAGCTATCCAGGCCGTCGTTGGGGGGGTTGTAGTAGTCTGACCACGGCGTGTTCCCATAGACGGGTTTGCCTTCGATCACGCTCGCCGGATTGGAAATACTGTAAACAGGATCCCCAAAATCCGCACGGGCGACGCCCGCCATGGCCGCCACCGACACGGCCGCCGCCACTACCCAGACACATGACCTCATCATGGTGAGGCTCCTTCCCAGATGTATAGAGATGTTCCGCCACTACCTCCGCCCGGCCCGGTGTCGGGCATTTGGCTCATCAGTCTGTATTATAACTCCATTCCGCCGGAAGTCAAGGCCCGGGTGGAGCGAACCTCGTGCACCACGGCGGGGGCTACTTCCGGGCCTCCCAGGCCCGGACCTCGCTCAGGTGATTGTGGTTGTTGGTCGTGTTGCCGAACATGTTGATCCGGATGAATTGCGTTTCCACCGGGTCGAACGCGTGCGTGTAGCCCCCGTCGCCCGGCTTGGTGTTCTGTTTCATGTCGACGATCTGTTTCCAGTCGCCGTCCTTGCCGGTCATGGAGACCTCGACGTTGTACCGGTACGCTCGCCCGTCGCCCCACCAGCAGAACACCTCGAGCTTGTTGATCTTCTGGGCCTTGGGGAGCTTGAACTTCGCCCACACCGACGGCCCGATTCCGTTCCAGTGGGAGTTAGGGTCCACGTAGCCGTCCACGATAAACTTCTTGTCGCCGATCCCGGAGGGCTCGACCGTGACCTCCACGCCCGGGTCCGTGAGCAGGTTGGGCGTGTAGCCGTCGTCGCCCACGCCGGCGTTAAGCTGATAGCCCTCCTTGCCCTTGCCGACCCAGAAGGTGGTGGCTTTCGTGATGGTGATGGGGCCGGTGTATTCGATATCCGGCGTGGCCGGCGGCGCGCCGGGGGGCGTGGTGCGGTAGCGGAGTTTCTCGCCCGTGGGCGTGGAGAACTTCACCACCACCTTCTCGCGATAGGCCTTGAAGAGGCGTCCCCGGTACCGTCCCCAGGAATCGAATTTTTCGTCGGCGCCCTCGACGGTCATCTGGATCGGGCACAACACGAAGGTTTTGAGGTATTCGCCGCCGACGGGCTTGCCTGCCGCGTCGAAGCACTGGGCGCGGAAGACGCCCGGCTCGCTCGTGAACGTCAGCGGGGTTTCGTAGAGTTTGCTGGCCG
>JAPLNA010000427.1 GCA_026693065.1 Planctomycetota bacterium | reverse complement strand
CAATAAACGAAATCATCTTCTCGATTTCGTTTATTGTGGTCATCCTGACGCCGCGGGCGCGCGGGGGTTTCCGCCGCGCGTCACACTACCATGTGTCCCCGCCGGGGGGTTTTCCCGGTCGAGGGCGCGGGACGAAACGTAGCGATGTTCGTCGGCGCGAGGTACGAGCGCCCCCCATTCCCCGACCGGGAAAAACCCCGGCGAGGACACGAGGTAGTGCAATCGCGCCTTGGAATCGTCCCGGTGACCCTGACCGTCCTGTCTCCCTGGAGGGAAAAATGAAAACGAAATCGAGAAGATGATTTCGTTTTCATTTTGTGTCCTCGCCGGGGATTTTTCCCTGGGGTTGTGGAAACGTTTTTTCTTTTCCGCTTTGACAATTCCCCGCCTCTCCACTACACTCCCGGCGTTGTCGCTCGGCGGTCAGGGTGTTCGAGGGAACGAAACACCACCACGGAAGGTCTGGCAGCTCTGACATCTGTCGCGAGTGCTGTTTTGGCAATGGGTTCATTTGTCTCGGCGCGTGGCGATCGCGCAGGAAAGGATAGACTCGGATGGCCGTGGTGGACCGTTCGTTGTGGCAATCGATCATCCAGAATGTCGTCGCCGCCGGCGGCCACATCATCCGCCCGTGGTTCACCGAGCTGGAGCCCCTCTGCCTGGAGCACGGGCTGTTGGAGATCGAGGTCCCCGGCCGCGACGAGCAGAAGTACTGCCAGGACCACGCCGTCTCGCTCTTCACCGAGGCCGCCCAGCAGGCCACCGGGCGACTGGTGGGGGTGTGCTTCCTGACCCACGCCCAGGCCGACTCCGTCACTGAGGCCGGGCAGTACGTCGCCGAGGTCGTCTCCGAGGACGACGTTCCTGTGGCCCTCGGGGCCGACTACCACTTCGACTCGCCGCCCTGGGCGGCGATTACCACTTCGATTCGTTTGTCCAGGGCCCGTGCAACCGGTTGGCATTCGCGGCCTCGGTGGCCATCGCCGACGCCCCGGGCAAGGCCTACAACCCCCTGTTCCTCCACGGCAGCGTCGGGTTGGGCAAGACGCACCTGCTCCACGCCATCTGCCGGAAGATCAAGGCCGACAACCCCGCCGCGAAGATCTGCGTGCTCAGTTGCGAGACGTTCGTAAACCACTTCATTTCGGCCGTCGAACGCGGACAGCTGCACGAGTTCCGCTACCGGTATCGCCACGTGGACCTGCTGGCGATCGACGACATTCAGTTCCTCCGCGAGCAGACGCAGGAGGAGTTCTTTCACACGTTCAACACGCTGTACCAGGCCCAGAAGCAGATCGTGCTGACGAGCGACCGCGAGCCCAAGGAGATTCACCACCTGGAGGAGCGGCTGATCAGCCGGCTGAACTGGGGGCTGGTCGCCCGGATCGACAAGCCCTGCTACGAGACCCGCGTGGCGATCGTGCACAAGAAGGCCCGGATGCGGAACATCGCCCTGCCCGAGGACGTGGTGTGCTTCATCGCCGGGGCGATCGAGAGCAACTCCCGCGAGCTGGAAGGGGCCATCTCCCGCGTGGCCATGCTGGCGGCCGTCCTGGACCGCCCGATCGACCTCAACCTCGCCGAGCAGGCCCTGGGCGCCAAGGGCGCCGACCGGGCGGAGCGGCAGATCACCATCGAGGACATCCTCAAGGCCGTCACCGGGCGGTTCCGCGTCCGCCTGTCGGACCTGCAGAGCCGCAAGCGCAGCCGTTCGATCGCCCTGCCGAGGCAGATCTGCATGTTCCTGGCCCGGAGCCTGACGCGTCACAGCCTGGAGGAGATCGGCGGGTACTTCGGCGGGCGAGACCACACGACGGTCCTGCACGCCAACAAGACTGTCGACACGCTCTGTAAGAAGAACCCGGAATTCCAGGCCACGCTGGAAAGCCTGACGCAGGAAATCACCAGCGGCCCGGCCGAGGCCTGAATCGGCCAACAGGCCCTGTGTATAACCCGTGGATAACCTGTCGCCCCTCTCCCCATTGTCAACGGTCCGGCCTACGTAACCATAGGTGAACGCTGCGGCCCCTTTGGCAAACTCCCGCGAAAACCACGGTTGCCAACAATTCTCCCTATAGCTTGTCCACACTCCCGCCCGTCCGACTCCGCTATGCATCTTTCGGCCACGGCGCGTGTTACGATATGTCGCCTCGTTTCCCAACACAATCAACAGGGCCTACAACTGTCTACTGCTGATTACTTACTATCCTATAGTACCGGACTCTGATGGTTGTTCCACAGCCATGGAACAAGTCTTCTTCCTCTTCCAAAGTTCGTAAACCACGCATTGTGGATACTTCATGGAACTCCGAGTCGCCCGGATGGGTTTTCCCGTTCAGGTTATCGGTCATTCGTACCGCAGCAAGGCGGTCGAATAGAACGGCCGGCCCTGGGCGATGTATTTCCGCTCAAAGTTCGTGCCGACAATCTGTCCAGACTCATCCGCCATCCGCGGGAAAGGAATCGCCACAAACCCCCAGGCGCTGGCAAAGACTCTTCGGATCTGCTGGAAGTAGTCCAGGTGATCGGTAACGACCAGCAACTGACCCCCCGGCCGCAGAACCCGCCGCAACTGGTCGAGAAACGCTGGCTGAATCAACCGCCGCCGATTGTGCTTTCGCTTGGGCCAGGGGTCGGGAAAGTAAATGTGCACCCGGAACAGGGAAGCATCCGCTAAAGCGGTGCTGACAAACCCATTGGCCTCGGCGGCTAGGATCCGCACGTTATCCAGCCCGGCCCGGCGGCAGCGGTCGGCGCCGTACTTGGCGTAGGCCCCGGCGTACTCGAGCCCGATGAAGTTGATCTCGGGCCTCGCCGTCGCGCGGGCCACGAGGAACGTCCCTTTGCCGATCCCGATCTCCAGTTCTACCGGCCTGGTGTTGCCGAAGACCTCGGCCAGGTTCAGCGGCCCGTTCGTCAGGGCGGCCTGCATCATCACGTCGCCCCCATCGAGAGCGCGTTTCTTCCGGCCAAGGTGTTTCTCCGATTCCGGTCGCATGCGGGCAGGATAGACCCCCGGGCCCCGCGCGACAAGAGACAAGTCTCTTGCATCCTGGCCGCCCGGGCGGATAATGGACCCCCACCGTGGCCGCCCAGGCACGGGCGACGGACGAGTTCACGGACGAGCGACAAAAACCCTTGGAATAATCCGGGAGACAAATCATGAAACTTGGCGTGATGTCGGCGTGTTTCGGTGGGATGAAGCTGGGAGCGGCGTTGGATTATTGCCAGAAGGTCGGGCTGGACGCCATCGAGCTGCCCGCCGGCGGATATCCGGGCGACCCGTGGAAGCTCAACGGGGTGGCGAAGGACAAGAAGCGAGTCGCGGCCCTGAAGAAGGCCGTCGCCGACCGCGGGCTTGTTGTTCAGGGCATCGCGGTGCACGGCAACCCGGTTCACCCCAATGCCAAGCTCGCCAAGGCCCACGCCGAGGCCCATCGCAACGCCGTGCTGCTGGCGGCGGAGTTTGAGACCGTCGTGATCAACTTCTCCGGCTGTCCCGGCGGCTGCCCGGGCGACAAGACGCCCAACTTCGTTACCTGCCCCTGGCCGACGGAATTCTCCGACGCCGCGAATTACCAGTGGAACAAGGTGATCATTCCTTTCTGGAAGAAGGAAAACGATTTCGCCGCCAAGCACGGCGTGAAGATCGCCTTTGAGGCCCACCCGGGCATGGTGCTGCACAACCCCGAGGACATCGTCCGCCTGCGGAACGCCGCCGGCAAGGCCCTGGGCGCCAACCTGGACCCCAGCCACTTCTTCTGGCAGGGGATTGACCCGGTCGAGGCCGCCCGGTATCTCGGCGAGAACAAGTGCATCTACCACGTCCACGCCAAGGACTGCGGCATCGACAAGCGGGCGGCCGGGCGGGTCGGCAACCTGGACATCAAGAGCTACGGCGACGTCAAGAACCGCGGCTGGGTCTTCCGCACCGTCGGTTACGGGCACGGGGACGAGTTCTGGAAGCCTTTCGTGTCCATGCTGCGGCTGTACGGGTACGACGGCGTGATCAGCATCGAGCACGAGGACTCGCTGATGAGCATGGGCGAGGGCTTTTGGCGATCGTCGCCCCGGCCGACCATCAGTCCGCGATGGCCCACGCGATCACCGTCAGCGACAAGCTGATCGTCGTCGCCCCGGCCCAGGTCGCGGGGCGCCCCGCCCTCTCCGTCGCCGGCACGCCCGCCGACTGCGTCCGCCTGGGCCTCCGCGAACTGCTGCCCGATCGGCCCGACCTCGTCGTCGCGGGCATCAACCGCGGGGCGAACATCGGCGTGAACATCTTCTACTCCGGCACGGTCGCCGCGGCCGCCGAGGGCGTCTTCGAGGGCATCCCCGCCGTCGCCTTCTCTACCGAACTGGGGGAGACCGAGCCGGACTTCCCCGCCGTCGCCGCCTGCTGCCGCCGCGTGCTGGACCTGCTGCTGGCGGGCGGCCTGCCCGCCGGCGAAGTTATCAACGTCAACGTCCCCTTCCTCCGCCCCGGCCGGCCTCTGGGCCTGAAGGTCGTGCCCCAGTCCACCGCCCGCGTGGTGGACACCTACATCGCCCGCCAGACCCCCGACGGCCTGCCGGCCTACCACATCAGCCCCGACTACGAATTCCTCTCCCTCCCCGGCGAAACCGACGTATCCGCCCTCGCCGCCGGGTACATCACCGTCACCCCCCTGCGCATGAACCTGACCGCCCACGACCACCTGAACACCCTCGCGGACCTCGACTGGGGTTCCTGGCGCTCGTAGCCGCTTGCGGCTTCGCGAACGCTGCGAAACCGCAAGCGGTTGGACAACCTCGCGGTCAAACCCGCGGAGTTTCCCGGACGTAGAAAACCTGTAGCGACAAACGGGATTCGTGGACGAGACAACAGGTAGAGTTCCACCCGCCCCCAGGCGAGAGAGGCGCGGATGTACGACGAACGCAAACTCCACGTGAGACCGTGGCGAGGCGGGCAACGGCGGCAAGTGTACGGCCGCTGGCCGACCATGGTTGGCTGGTTGTCCATATTGTCCCTGGTCTTTGGCCCTGCCATTTTTCTCTGGGAGGGTGCTCGTTTTCTGGGTGAGATGGCGGGGATATTGGTTATCGTGACCTGCACCCGTGCAACGAGCGATATGGCATTTCTGGTCTGGTCGTGGGTAGGCGGGATTCTCCTTGTCGCGGTGTTGGGCCTGCGACTCTACGGCAGCCTCTGCCTGCTGCGGAGGAAGGCCCGGGCGCGGGTGTGGCTCCTGATTTACGCCGGAGGCATGCTCGCAATCCAGGGCTTTGCCGCCACGTGCATTCTTATTTGCGGCCCCATCCACAGCCACGCCTTCTGCATCGAAACTGGCTGGCTGCTGATTCCGTCGATGGTTTTCGCCACCTGGCCCACGATCCTGTTGCTCTTGCTGAAATGGCCCGGCGTCCAGGCGCAAATGGCCGCCTGGCCGGGCGGGCCCAACTACGGCAAACGCCCGCGGCCGGAGGGCCAGGCCGCCCACACGACAGCCCCCGCGCCGTGCCCGCCGGAAGCCCGGCCCCCGGAATGGTGGAAACAGTGGGATGCCTGAGCGCGAACGGGCGGGAGAAGAGGGATAGCGAATGAAACACGCGCACCTCCGATGGCTGATCGGCCTGGCGATTCTCGCCGCGACGATGGGCGGCTGCGACGACAAGGGCCCGGCCGCGTCCCAGCCCGCGGCGGCCCACCGACCCAAGGGCGGGCTGGACGTGACCTTCGTGGTCACCGCCGACCTGCACTATGGGGGGAAGGCGGAGATGGCCTTCGGGGCCACGGCCCCGATCGAGGGGCTGCTGACCAGGGAGATCGAGCAGATCAACACGATCGCCGGTCGCCCCTGGCCGTTGTGGGTGGGCGGCACGGTCGGCACGCCGCGCGGCGTCGTTGTCGCGGGGGATCTCACCGACGAGGGCACCAGGGAGCAGTGGGACCTCTTCGAGAAAGACTTCGGGCTCACCGGAACGGAGGGAAAGGTGAAGTTCCCCGTCTTCGAAATCGTGGGCAACCACGACCGCTGGACGGGCGAATACGTGACCGGCCAGGTCGCCCGACGCCACGGCAGCAGGCACTATTCATGGAACTGGGACGACCTCCACGTCGTCTGCGTGGGCGAAGGGGCCGACAGCGAGACGCTGCAATGGCTCAAGGCAGACCTGGCGGCGGCCGGACGCAGCGAGCCCGTCATCGTCGTGCTGCACTTCTCCCTGAGCGGGCCTTACTCCGATTCCAACTGGTTCGGCCAGGGCGACTTTCACGACCGATTCGCCAAGGCCCTCAAGGGCCACAACGTGATCGGCATCTTCCACGGGCACTACCACGACTCGCGGCGATACCAGTGGGAGGGTTACGACACGTATTGCGTGGGTTCGGCCAAGAACGCGGCCCGGTGTTTCGCGGTCGTCCACGTGACGGACACGAAGATGACCGTGGGCTCGTGGTACTGGGCCGACCTGCCGGGATGGTGGTGGCATCACGAGAAGACCTTGCCGCAGCGGCAGTGAGCGAAGGGGGCGAATGGTTCCCGCCGCCTCGTGTGCCTGCCGGCTTGGCAGAGATGACACGGCGGGGCGTGGGTGCCGGCCCTGGACGTGGCCGAGCACGAGAAAGAATACGTCGTCCACGCCGAACTGCCCGGCATCAAGCCCGAGGACGTGGAGATCTCCGTCCTGGACAACGTGCTGACGATCTCCGGGGAGAAGAAGGAGGAGGCCGAAACCGCCGGCCGCTCGTGGCAGCACGTGGAACGGCGGTACGGCGCGTTCCGCCGGTCGATCCAGTTGCCCGCCGGCGTGGAGCCCGAGAAGGTCTCGGTCGACTACCGCGACGGGGTGCTCCGGATCACGCTGCCCAAGAGCGAGAAGGCCATGCCCCGGCGGATCACGGTCAAGGCGGCGAAGGGCTGATTCTTTCGGCGGTTGTCGGAGGGGGGGAATCAACCGCGAAGGGCACGAAGGGCCTGCCTCCCGACAGGTTCTTCGTGCCCTTTGTAGCTGACGTTCCGCTCAGGCGGGGGAAGGACGCTCACCGTCCTTGCGGCGGCGTTCGATCTCGGCGCGGATGCGGTCGAGGCGGTTGCGGACGTCGCTGTAGTGGAAGTCGATCTGGGCGACCAGGGAGAATTCTTCCTGGGCCTTCTCCAACTCGCCCAGCCGCTCCAGCACGTCGCCGAGGTTGTAGCGGATCTTCTTGGCGGTGTCTTCGGTCAGTTCCGCCCGCAGGGCTCGGCGGTAGGTGTCGACGGCCTCGGGGAGCATGTTTCGCCCGAGGAAGGCCTGCCCCAGGTGGTTCAGGGCCGACACGTGCCGACGGGCGTCCCGCTGGGCTTCCTGGAGGAGCGGGATGGCGTCGTCGTATCGCTTGGAGATCAGGTACCGCCGCCCGAGTTCGTACCGCAGGGCCAGGTCGGTGGGGTAGTTGTCGACGCGTTCGCGGTACTCGGCGATCTCGAATTCCAGTTGTTTGTGGGCGTGTTCGAGGGCGGCGTCCTCGTCGCCGGCCTGCTTGAGCCGCTGGAACTCCCGCGACAACTGGCGGATCCGGATGTCGCCGATCCGCATCTTATGCTGGTAGGCCCGCGATTCCTTGAAGGCCCGCTCGAGCACGACGACGGCCTCGGCCTCGGCGGCCTCGGTCTCGAGCTTGAGCAGCGCGTCCACGAGCGAGTGGATCTTGCCCTGCACGGTGGGCGCGGCGTCGTATTCGTGCCGGGCCTTCTTGGCCTGCTGCTCCAGGTAGTCCTTCCGCTGCGACAGCGAGTCCTTCTGTAACAACTCGTGCTGCTTCTCGGCGTCTCGGATGTTGTCGGAGAACTTGCGGTCTTCCTGGTCGTACTTGCCCTTCTGGATGGCTTCCTTGGCGGCCATCTCGTGCATCCAGTCGTTGAGCTTCGGGTCGTCCGGGGCCGCTCGAAGGGCCAGTTGGCAGGCCCCCACCGCGCGGGGGAATTCCTCCATCTGGGCGTACAGGTTGATCAGCATCTCCAGCACGCGACGGTCGGGCTTGATCTTGTCCTGCTTCTGGTGCTCGAAGATGCGGTCGGCGTAGTAGCGGGTCACTTCGGTCAACTGGAGTTTCTGGGCGCACTTGACGCAGGCGTCCATGTACATCAGGGACCCGGGTTCCTTGGCCAGCAGATAGGCGGCCTTGGCGAGGTTCTCGGCGAGATCCTTGCCGGGGCGGGCCTTGGCCTTGTCCTTCATGCCGGGGTTCTTGCCCCCCTTGGCCTTGCGCTTCAGGGCCACCTCACGCAACGGATTGTGCCCCTGCTGGAGGTTGTCGGGCTCGCGCTTGAGCCCCTCCATGTACATTTCAATGGCAAAGTCCCAGTTGCCCGTTTCGGCCACCTGGACCGCCCGGTCGAAGAACGCCTTTCCCTTGCCGGACTTTCCCGCCGCGGGAGTCTCCGTCATAGCCAAACCCTCTGTAGAATCGCTACCGGTCTCATGGCCCGTCACTGTACCCTCGCGAGGCCGCGGACGCAAGGGCTCATGGGGCGCGGTGGGCCCGCCACTCGGGCCCCTGGCGGGGGCTGGGGCCCTCCAGGGCCTGGCGGATGTGGGAGTTCGGTCGCGCAACATCGCGCACAGCCGGGCCATCCGCAGCGCCTCGTACCGCGCTCGGAACGCCGCCACGTCGTCGATTCCCTTGTCGGCGTAATACTTGAGCAGGGCCTCGGGCCCCAGGCCGCGCTGGAGCAGCTTCGTCAGACCCATGCCCTCCTGATACCACTGCTCGTATCGCGAACACCACGGGCCCAGGAAATGCTTGTACAGCACGCCGGTGAGCATGCTGGCGCTGAGGCAGTACGTGCCCTCGCCCAGGCCCGCCAGCGGGGCGGGCGATCGATCGTTGTGCTCGGGTGGAAAACACGGCAGCCGCGTCGCGTCGATGCCGTAGTACGCCAGGTCTCCGTTGCCGAAGTACGACACGTACACCGCCCGGGCGGGGTCCTTCGCCCGCCGCGAGTCGATGAACCGCTTCAG
>JAPLNA010000426.1 GCA_026693065.1 Planctomycetota bacterium | reverse complement strand
TTGTCGAACTGCATGACGATGTCGACCTTGACGCGGGCGGCGAGCAGGAGTTTGTCGATGCCCGTGCGGCTGGGGACGCCCGCGGCGAAGGCGACGAACCGCTGGCCGGCGAGGGCCTTGGGCTCCAGGGCCTTGGAGCCCGCGAACGGGTGGTGGGGGGAGAACACCACCACCAGTTCCTCCTTCACCAGCGGAATGATCTCGATCGAGCGGTGCTTCTCGGGATAGGCGACGATCCCCAGGTCCATCTCGCCGCCGATGATGGCCGCCTGGATGCGGCTCCACTGGGCGTATTCCACCTGCAGGTTCACGTCGGGGTGGGCCTTGAGGAACCCGCGGACGTAGGGGTCCAGCAGATAGAAGCCCACCGAATAGATCGTGCCCACCCGAAGCGTGCCGCGGACGGTCTCGATCGTCGTGCGGACTTCCTTGGACAGCAGGTCGTAGCGGAGCAGGATGTCCTTGGCCCCCTTGAAGAAGGCCGCCCCCGCGTCCGTCGTCGTGGCGATCCCACCCCGGGTGAGCAACTGCGTGCCGAACGTGGCCTCCAGGGCCGCCAACTGCTGCGACACCGCCGACTGCGAAATGCCGTTGAGCCGGGCAGCCACCGAAAAACTGCCCGTCTCCACGACGTCGCGGAAGATCTTCATGGTGCGTATGTGCATCCGCCCATGATACCGCATCGGACCGATCAGGACAAGAATAAGAACCGCTTATGGGCGAATCAGGATCGTGCCGGGGCACTCCGGACACCGTGCCTGGCGGGGATGGAGCCGAAAGAAAGCGAAATGGGTTCCATGCCGGATCGCGCGGGCAGCCGGTTGGGGGCGCTGCCCCCAAACCCCCGAAGTTTATCGCATTATAGCTACCGGCAGACAGGGGCACTTCCCGTTCCCGGCGTATGCCAGCAAATCCCATGCGATGAACTCCGGGCTCTGGGACGGAGCCCAGGTGGGTGGTTTCGTTCAATCACGTTCATGCTGGGGGATTGAACGTCCGGAAAGTCGGAGGGAGAAGGGTTGTTTGGATGGCAATGGTGGGGGATAATCCATTGTCGAGACTCTTGCCGGATTCATGGGAGAAGACCCGAAAGGCGTTGCGACAATGACGAACAGGAAGAGCACCCGCAAGGCAAATCCGCTGGCCCCGTTGCAGTTGGTCTTGGGGATACTCCTGATCATGCCCGTCTCGCTCGTGCTGATCCTGGCGCGGGGGTTTGGGAATAAGGCCCTGGAAGTGATGGCGGGTCTGGGAACACTGGCCACCGGAGTCTATCTCATTATCCGCGGGGTAGCTGCGGTGAGGCTGGTGCGAGCGGAGAAATTGGCGGCGGAAGCCAGCCTTCGGCCCAGGACGGTTGAGCATCCGGGCGTAGCCGTTCGGTCACAGGCCGTGCCCGCCAAACCACGGGTGTTGGCCCCAGAGGCGTTGGCATGGCGAGGGAGGGGCGGGGACACATATGTGTCATCCGGCCGGTGGACGCTGGGCGGCGCAGCAACAGCCTTGGCAGTGGGCCTGGGGACTGCCATCGTACTGGGGGCCGCGGTGGGGATGTGGCTAGACATCGTATTCCCTTCTTTGCATTGGAAGTTCATAGGCAACTTGCGTGTACTTCTTATCCTGCCGATTGTCTTCGGTCCGTTGATCACTTTCCGTGCCGTCCTACTGGGTGGCCGGATGGGGCACGTCCGCTCTCCCGCTGTGGTAGGGATAATCCGCCCGCTTTGCTGCTTGGGAAACGTCTGCTTTGGGCTCGCTTTCTTCGCCTCGCTCAGAGGACATTGCTCTCCATTCGATATTGCACCCGTGCTGGCCTTCTTGACTTCGGACGTGATGCTCGCAATTGCCGTGGTCCCTCTTGTCGCAGCGGGCCTAATGACAGCCGGGATTGGCGGGGCGATGTTTGCGCGGGGATTGCCGCCCTATTGTGAAGCGTGCGAAGTCTGGATGAATCGGAGCCTCCGAGAACCTCTGGCACCCGTGAAGAATCCGGAGGTCTTGGCTGCTTCCCTGGAAGCCGGGGATTACACAATACTGAACCAGCTCGTCCTTGTCGATGCGACCGCTCCGCGATTCAGGGCAATCGCATTCTCTAGGACGGCGTAAATTTTCTTGATGTTCGGCGCATGTTCGGGTTGCGCCCGGGTGACGCGATGGGTATCGTGCATTTCCTGGAAGCCTGCTGTGGCCACGCAGGGAAGATTTCGTAACATGG
>JAPLNA010000425.1 GCA_026693065.1 Planctomycetota bacterium | reverse complement strand
GTTCCTTTTCGGTAAGATGGCGGTAGGACATCGCGGCGGCTCCTTGTGATTGAAGATCGTGGTTGACCTCAATCTACGGAACCTCAACCGCGGTGTCCTGCTTTTTGTCCGCCCTGTTGCGCTTCGGATGTGAATTCGCCGGGGTGTGGGCCGGGCAGAGGGGTTTGGGGAGAGCGTCCGCACGCGCTCCCCATGTTTCCGGTTGGCCGGGCGGGTATAATCGCGGCGTGAATGCACATCGAGACGTCAAGGAGCCGCAGAGATGACCGGTCGGGAGAGAATCCGGGCGCTTCTGGCCGGGCGGGCGATCGACCGCGTGGCCAATGGGCTGGGCGGGTGCGAGACCGCCGGCATGCATCTGCTGGCGTACGAGAACCTCAAGAAGGTGCTCGGCCTCGACGACCCGGGCTGCCGGATGTACACGTTCATGACGAACGCGGTGTTCGAGCCGGCCGTCCTGAAGGCCATCGGGGGCGACCTGATCGTGCTGAACTCCCGCATGTGCCCGTCGCGGCTCTGGGGGCCCGGGGCGGTGGAGCAATGGAAGGACCAGCGGCTGTGGGGAAGGACGTTTCAGGTCCCCGTCGCGTGGAACTTCGCCGACGAGGCCGACGGTTCGACGCGATGGCTCAACTACGGCATGCGGTGCCCGCCGGGGGGCATCTACTTCGCCCGGGAGCCCGCCGCGACCGGCGCCCCTCTGCCGGACATGGCTGACCAGCCCTCGCCGGATGACTTCCACCCGGCCCATGAGTTGCCCGAGGAAATGCTCCGCGAGATGGAGACGGCCGCCCGGTGGCTGCACGAGAACACCGACCTGGCCATCTGCTGCGGCGAGAGCGTGCACGACCTGCAATTGTCGCCCGGGGGGACGCTGGCGTGGTGGATGCGGCTGGCGAGCGAGAGACAGGCCTGCCACGACTTTCTCGCCAAGGCCGTCGAGGCCAGCCTCGCCCAGATCCGCCAGGTTCACCAGGCCGTCGGCGGGTATTGCGAGATGATGGCCGTCGCCCACGACCTGGGCGACCGGCGCGGGGTGACGATGGGCCCGGACTTATGGCGGGAGATCTACCTACCGCACTACCGCGACTGGTTCGCCGGCTGGCACGCCCGGACGGACATGAAGATCATGCTCCACGCCTGCGGCTCGATGTGCGACATCCTGGGCGACCTGATCGAGTGCGGGCTGGACATATTCAATCCGGTGCAGGTATCGGCCCGGGGCATGTCGGCGCCCGAACTGGCCGCGCGGTTCGGCGAGAAACTGATCTTCTACGGCGGGGCGCTGGACGCGGTGGTCACGCCGCCGGGTACGCCCGACGAGGCGGTGTACGAGCAGGCGGCCGGCGTGATCCGGGCGTTCGCGGGCGGGCGGGGGTATCTCTTCGCCGGCACGCACAACATCCCGGGCGACACCCCCCCGGGCCACCTGAAGGCGATTCTGCGGGCCTTCGATGACGCCGCTCGCGGCGGAGCGGTCTAGGGCTTCACGATGACGCGTCCGGCGCCTTCGATCCACTTCTGATCGGCGGCGGTGTACGTGCCGGCCGGGAGGGCCTTACCCTTGACGGTCAAGGCCTTGACCGTCAGCTCGCCGCCGGCGCCGCCGGGCCCGTCGGTGACGACGCGGCAGGCCCCGTTGACCGCCAGGGCCGCCACGGTCTCCTTCTGCCCGTTGAGGCACAGGTACGACGCGCCGCTGTTGGGCGACTCGATCAGCGTGAGCGTGGCCGAGTCCTTGATCTGGTTGCCGTGCAGCCAGAAGAGGCAGTCGTTGAAGCCCTGCCCGCCGACGATCACATCCCCGGCGATGGCATCGACGCCGTCGGGTTTTTCCGGTTGCACGCGGCCTTTGGCGACGTGATAGACGCCGCCGGCGGTGTTGGGTTTCTCGCCGGCCAGGCGGAGGGGGGCGTCCTTGTAGCCCGTGTGCGTGGGCCCCATGCGGAAGAACACGTCCCCCGTCCCGGAGATCACGCCGGAGTAGCACAGCGGATTGCCGTCCCCGCTGTCGAGGGTGAACTTGTGCCCATTGGTGATCACGTCAATGTCGCACGCGCCCGTACCGTACGAGAACACGGTGTCGCCGGTCAGGTTGGCGACGTTGCCGGCGCCGATCTCGCCGGTGGGGCCCGGGATCGAACCGGCGACGTCGACGCGCGGATCGACGGTAACCGTCCCGGGCCCGGCGAGCCAGCCCTGCCCGTCGCTGTACGCGCCCGGCGGGACGGGTTTGCCGCCGATCGACAATCGCCGCACCGTCAGCGCGCCGCCCGGGCCGGGCGAGATCCGCCCGCTCGCGGGAAGGGCCACCGAGCCCAACGCCTGCTTGTGCCCGGCGAGGTTCAGGCTCACCGGCCCGTCGCCCTGCACGGTGACGTCGGCCTTGGCGGATATCTGCCCGTCGCCGCCCCAGACGACCGCGACGGGGGCCTTGCCGCCCGCCGAGCCGAGCGCCAGATGGCCGGGAATGGCGATAACGCCCGCGGGCTTGTTCAGCCGCAGCGTGCCGGTCGTCAGGCGGGTGAGGCCCTTGTACGAATTGGCGGCCGGCCCGGCCAGTTCGATCGGCGAGGCCGCGTCGAACGTCACGCCGCCCTGCCCGCAGAGGAAGCCCTCGTAGGTGACCGGCTGGCCGCCGCCGGCGAGCGTCAGGTCGAACGTCTTCGTGTCGAACGGAATGCCGCAGGGCCCGCCGGCGAGGGTCACGTTGGCGGGGGCCTTGAGCACGCCGAAGTTGCCCGCCCCGACCGTCTGGGCGACGTCGGCGAGGGCGCCTTCGACCGCCACGTACTTGACGGACCCGACGCCGACG
This sequence comes from Planctomycetota bacterium, assembly GCA_026693065.1. Classification (GTDB taxonomy): domain Bacteria; phylum Planctomycetota; class Phycisphaerae; order SM23-33; family SM23-33; genus JAPLNA01. The sequence continues at coordinate 4,882 of JAPLNA010000425.1, read as the reverse complement.
TAGCCCCCGCCCTTGATCCACGGACGCCCGCCGGCGTAGACGCCACGAGCCAGGCTCTTGCCGTCCATCACGAGGGCCTTCACGGTCAGCACGCCGGACTGCCCGGCCGGATTGTCCGTGGCGACGCACGACTTGCTCATCAGCGTGAGCGTCGCGAACGACTCGTTGAAGCCGTTGAGTTGCAGCGTGGCGGCGCCGTGGGGGGAGTCCAGGAGAGAGACGGCGGCCTGGTCGTTGATCTGGTCGGGGGCGGCCCAGAAGAGGCAGTCGTTGTCGCCCTGCCCGCCGACGACGATCTCGCCGGCGAGGGCGTCCACGCCGGCGGGTTTGGCCAGCGTCACCCGCCCGCTCTTGACCAGCCACGTGCCGCGGAAGCTGTTGGGCTCCGCCCCGCCCAGCGTCAGCGGGCTGTCGCGGAAGTTGCTGACGCTGCCCTGATACACTTCCACCTTGCCCGTGCCGCTCAGCGAACCCAGGAAGCCCATCGCGTTGCCCCCGCCGCTGTGGAAGGTGAAGGTGAAGCCGCGGTTGACCACCGGCACGGCCGTCTGGCCCGTCGCGTAGCCGAAGCCCGCGTCGGCGACGGCGACCGCCACCTTGCCCGGGCCGATCTCGGTGTTGGGGCTGACGACGATCTTGGAGATCTCGACCATCTGCTTCAAGCGGATGTCCCGGACGGCCAGCGGCCCGGTCCCGTCGGCGTCGGCCAGCAGGCGGAGGGCCTTGACGGTGTTGTCGGTCAGGTCCGCCCGGGCCAGGCCCTTCTCGTCGAACGTCGCGACGGTCTTGAACGTCGCCCCGTCGGCGGAGGTTTGCAGCAGGCCTCGCAAGACGCCCTGGCCGTCGGGCGTGCCGGTGCAGGCCTCGACCGCCAGGGCCTGCACGGGCGGATCGAACCGGAGGGTGAAGTGGTCGCCCTTTTTCGCCGGGGCGGCCGAGAGGAACCACGTCGCCATGTCGCGGTCGGTGTTGCCCCAGGAGTACATCGCCGCCCAGTTGTCGATCGCCATTGCCGGCGACTGGAGGCCCCGGCTCGGGAGGGTCGTCTCAAACCGGACAGGCCAACGGAGGGCCGTCTCGATCCCCAGCAACCTGCCCGCAAGGGCGTCGGTGGCGTTGTACCGCTTGCCCCAGCCGGCGGCGGTGAACTGGTTGTCCGGACCCCACGTGCGTTCCTGGCGCCGCGGGATCCCATCCCGCAGGATCGCCACCTGGTCGCAGGGGCTTTGCTCCCACATCACCAGCGTCGCGCCCATCACCGAATCCGTCCGCTTGCAGTGGCTGCCATTACAAATGTACATGTTCCACTCTTCCCACGGCACGCCCAGGTTCCACGGGCAGGTGATCGTGAGATACCCCGCCGCCAGCACTCGCTCGGCCGTGCGGGCGTTGGAGTCCCACGTCATGATGATGATGTCCTTGCTCGCGCCGTTAGCCAGCCCTTCCCACTTGATGGCCTTCTTGCCCCGCTTGGCGACCATGGCGTTGACCTGGCGGATGAAGTGGTCCGCCAGTTCGCCGTCGCTCTTCAGGCCGTGCTTGGCCAGGAAGGCCTTGTACCCGCTGTAGAGTTGCAGCCGCCCGGAGGAGCACTCGTCCGTGCCGATGTGAAAATACGGCGAGCTGCGGAAGATCTCGCAGGCCTCGCCGATGATCGTGTCCAGCACGCCGTAGAGGGCCTCGTTGGCCATGTTCATGCAGCCCAGGTGCTGCGGCTGGCCGGTGTCGGGATTGATCGCGTCGAAGGCCTCGGGGAAGCTCCGCAGGGCCGCTCCGCTGTGACCGGGGATCTCGATCTCGGGCACGACCGTCACCCCGCGGGCGTCGGCGTAGGCGACGAGATCCTTCAGTTCGGCCACCGTGTAGACCTTGGGGGCCTGCCCGCCGTGCGCCCCGCCGTTCTTCGTGCCCAACTGCGGGTACTTCGTGGAGGGGAACGTCCAGCCCTGGTCGTCCGTCAGGTGCAGGTGCAGGTACCGGGCGCGATACAGGCGGCACAGTTGCACCACCTGCTTGACGGCCTCGATCGGGTGCCACTGCCGCCCCACGTCCAGCATCACGGCACAGTAGTCGGCGTGGGGCCAGTCCTTGATCGTCACGCGGGGCAGGCGGACCCCCCCGCCCGCCTGGTCGATCGCCTGCAGCAGCGTGCTCGTGCCCTCGGCCGTCGCCCGGTAATCGAAGCCCTCCACCACTGCACGGTCGGTCACCGTGATCCGGCCGGCGCCATCGGTGGTGTAGGCGGCCTGGCGGTCTTTGAGAACGCGGATGGGCTCGTCGGCCTTGAGAAGGTTGTTGATCGTGAGCACGACGTCGCCGGCCCGGGCCTCGCCGGAGACGACCGCCAGCTTCAGGCCTGTCGTCTGGGCGATCTCGCCGGCGAGGATCTCCGCCAGCGGCTTGAGTGGCCCCTGGGCCGCTACGATCCGCGACGCCGCCGTCAGCGTCATGTGCCCGGCCTCTACCGTGACCGACTTGGGCCAGGGCAGCAGGTTCAGGCCCGGGTATTTCTCGCTGGGGTCGGCCCCGAGGGCTCCGGCCGCACAGAACGACAACACACAAGACGCCAGAATCGTTATCGTACGCATCGGCACCCTTCTTTCTCGAAGTGAAATCATATCCGGCATTATCCCCGCTCGGGCCTGCCGGTGGAATAGGCAGAGGGCCCCGGGAGGAGGGGCGCCAAGGCGGCCCCGCTTGCGGTAGAATACACGGGCCGGTCCGTGGCGCCGGGCGGATCGCGAATGGAAAGGGTGGAAAGATGACGAAGCCATGGAAGAAGAAGGCCTCGATGCGGACCTTTGGGTGGTGGATATGCCTTGCCAGTGCGGGCGTGGGGGGTTTCTCCGGCTTGTTCTGGGGGATCGGCGGCGTCGCCTGCGGCGCCCTCGGCGGGATCGTCGCCGGCGTTCTGTGGTCCTATTGGATGAGCCGCCTGCTCCGCGGCCCCCGGGCGGGCCTGTTGGGCATGGCCGTGGTCATGGGCGTGGCCGTGGGCCTGCTGGCCACGATAATCATGCACGTTGCGCTCCTGGCCAGCGAGGCCCTGTGGCACTGGTATCCGGAGAACCATGATTTCTCTTTTGTCCCGGGCGAGGCGGATTACTGGGTCATTGCCACCTGGATCGGCATCCCCTGTGGGCTCGTGGCCGGGGCCGTCATGGGCCTGGCGTGCGGGGCCATTTGCGTGTCCTTCCCGGAGGAGAAGAAGCGAGTGCCGCCTCGGGCGTGATCGGGCGAGGCGGTTTTGTGTTCGCCTCGCCGGCGGTGGCTCGTAGAATGCACGAGCCATGTCACTGCTGAAAACGATCCGCATCCTTCGGATGTTCCGCCCGCTGGTGGGGCGAGTGCCGGCGGGGCATTTGTGGTATTTGTATAAGCAGATGCGTCAGGAACGGCCGCACGTGTTCGCGGGGCAGATACGGGTCAACACGTTCTTTCCGCCGTTTCCGTCGGAGGCGTTCGGGCGGTTCTGCGACCACGTGATCGCGCGGCGGCGCGTGCCGTACTCGGCCTACCTGGCGGTGACAAGCCGCTGCCCGTTCCGCTGCGGGCATTGCAGCCTCGGGGGGCGAAAGGCGGCAGAACTGACGGGCGAGCAGTGGCGGTACCTGATCGCCCAATTGCGACAACTGGGCGTCTGCACGGTGGGGTTCACGGGGGGCGAGCCGCTGATGCGGGCGGACCTGGAGCAGCTCATCGCCGCGGCGACGGCGGCTGGGATGGCGACGATCGTCTTTACCACGGGGGCGGGGCTGGACCTGACCCGGGCGGCCGCCCTGGCCGCCGCGGGCGCCACGTGCGTCACGGTGGGCATCGAGGCCGATGACGCCCCCGCCCAGGACCGCGTGCGGGGGCGCCCCGGTTCGCTGGGCCAGGCCCGGGCCGCCCTGGAAGCCTGCCGGCGCGAGGGCGTCTACACCGCCGTCTCGACGATCGGGTTCGCCGAGCGGATCGCCAACGGGCAGATCGAGCGGATGTACGAACTGGCCGCCCGCTGGGGGGCCGGTGAGTTCCGCCTGCTGAGCCCCGTCGCCACCGGCGCAATCGCCGGGTGCGACGCGGCGTCGCTGACGGACGAGCAGGTGACCTGGCTGCGGGAGTTTCACGAACGGCACAATCGTGATACGAAAGGGCCCGTCGTGGCGAGTTTCGCGCGGCTGGAGTCGGCGGACATGTTCGGCTGCGGGGCGGGGTATCACCACGTGTTCATCGACTCGGGCGGCGAGGTCTGCCCCTGCGACCTGACGCCGCTGAGTTTCGGCAACGCGGCGGCCGAGGGCGTCGCGGCGGTGTGGGGCCGGATGGCCGAGCACTTCCCCCTGCCGCGGTGCGGGTGCCTGATGAAGAACCTGACTCGCCCGCTCGAGCCGGGGGCCGGGCCCCTGCCCCTGCCGCCCGAGCAGAGCGCGGCGATCTGCCCGAAGCGGTCGGCGTCCGATCGCCTGCCGGGGGCGTACGAGCGGTTGATGAAGTAGGGCCGGGCGCTCACATGCCCAGGCAGACGACGTCGAGGACGGCGGCGGCGGCGACGAAGGCGACCTGGAGGTATCCGGCGGGGATGGCCAGGCGAAGGGGCAGCAGCGGGCCGGCGGCGATCAGGAGGAAGGAAACCCCCGCGCCGGCGAGGTAGACCCATCGGCAGCCCAGGAAGGTCGGCGCCGCCAGCAGGAGTCCGGACAGCAGACCCACGGCGTGGGCGACGCGGCGCCAGCGGGCGGGGGGGCGTTGGACGGGGCCCGGGCGGGCGGCGAGGCGGTCCCCGGCGACGTCGCGGACGTCCTTGAGCAACTCGTAGGAGAGCGTCAGCAGGAAGATGATGACGGGGAAGACGGCCAGCGAGCCTGCCCGGGGCCCGCGCGCCCCGCCGGCCTGGGCGAAG
>JAPLNA010000424.1 GCA_026693065.1 Planctomycetota bacterium | reverse complement strand
CAGGAATTCCGCGAGTCCCTCTTGGAGGGACGCCAGTTGTTTGGTATTCATGTTTGTCTCCAGGACCAGCTGGCTCACAAGAACCATCGGCCTGGACCCCCGAATCTCTTGAGCCTCATTTGCGCTGTAGTGCTACAAGCGGGTGCGGGCCCTCGGGCTGGGGGCGGCCGCGGGGGTCCGTCAGAGGCCTTCGACGATCACGGCGCGATAGTCGGCCCCGCGGAAGCGGTGCTCGCGGACCTCGCGATAGGCCGGGCTGTCGTACCAGGCCTTCGCCGCCTCGAAACTGGGGAACTGGAGGATGACGACGCCTTCGACCGGCGGGCCCTCGATCACCTCCTGGCGGCCATAGGCGGCCAGCACGGTCAACGGGTGGCCCTTGAGCGTCTCGCCGACCTTCTGCGAATACGTCTTGAGTTCCGCGGCGTCGCGGGTGCTCTCGCGGGTGAACACGATGTAGGTTGCCATGGTTGTCTCCCAGCGTCGTTGTCAGTGTCCGCCGAACCCGGGCGGTCCAAGCGTATTCTACGGCAGGTCCGGCGGCCGTGCCAGGTGATCCGTTTCGTCGGGGGCGCATTGGCGTAGGCGGGTACGAGAGAAAGGGATTTCGGGATTGTGGGATTATGGGATTTGGAAGAATGCCTCGGAAAAGAAAGAGGCAACCGGGTGCCGTGGTTCGCGGCGCAGCCGCAACCACGCCGCGATCCTGCCGGATGCCGACAGATCGTGGTTGCGGCTGCGCCGCGAACCACGGCACCCGGCTTCGAAACTGGGGCCCAGACAGTCCCGAATTGCCTTGACATATCGCCGAAACGACGTACAATCGACTCACTTGCCGCTCGTTCGTCTCGGCCGTGCCATGTGTAAACGTCGGGCAAGTGTTCATCGGCTCGTTCGATCTCGGAGCAGACTCGCGATTTCAGCTTGGGAGGTCTGTTATGAAAGGCGGCTGTCTGGTTCGCGCTCTCTGTGGCGTTGTGCTGGCCCTTCCGCTGGCGGTCGGCTCGACGGCGTGGGGAACGTCGTACGTGTGGAGCGGTTCTTCCAGCGCCCTGTGGAACGTCCCGGGCAACTGGGGAGGCGTGGGCGTGCCCAACGCCGCCTCCGACTCGGCCACCCTCACGGGCTCGGCCAACCCGGCCATCAGCCTGGGCGGAGGGGCGTTCACGGTGGGCACGCTGACGTTCAACACCACCGGGACGACGGCCTTCAGCGTCGGGACGGGCACGATCAACCTCGCCGCCGGCGGGTCGATCATCAAGGCCGCCACGGGCTCGGATAACAACTCGACCGTCTCGGCGGGGGTGAACCTGCTGGGCAACGCGGCCTTCACGTGCAGCGCCACGGGCGGGTACTGGACGCGGATGCTGGTCTTGAGCGGGCCCGTCAGCGGGAGCGGGACGGTGACGGTGGCCGGGGCCGCCGACGACAGCACGGTGAAAATCAGCGGCAACAACAGTTCCTTCACCGGTGCGGTCAACCTGACGAAGGGGCAGTTGATCGTGAGCAACAATGCCGCCCTGGGCTCGACGGGCGTCGCGACGACCCTGAGCGGCGGGACGATCTGGATGGACGGCGGGGCCGCCAGCAGCGTGGGCGAGACGTTCATCGTCGACGGCAACTCTCAGATGGAGACGTTCGGCCCGGGTTGGGGCTTGACGGGCACGATCACGGTCAATTCGGGCAAGACGTGGACGGTGGGCAACGGCGGGGGGAACAGCGGGAGCATCAACGGCGTGCTGGGCGGGTCGGGCAACGTGACGTTCTCCTCCGGCGGGGAGGCGCTGGGCGGGGCGGCGAGCAATACGCTCTCGGGCAAGGTGCTGTGCAACAACGGCAGCAACACGCCGGCCTACCAGACCCTGACGCTCAACAAGACCGGCGGGGCGACGGCCATCGCGGGCGCTCTGGAACTGCAGAACACCGCGATCGTCGCCTGGGGACAGAATAATCAGGTCTCCGACGCCTCGCCCGTCACGTTGGGCGGGGGGACGCTCAGCCTGAACGGGCACAGCGACACGGTGGGCCCGCTGACGGTCGCCAACGGCAGCGCGGCCATTGACATGGGCGGCGGGAGCAGTGCCATCCGTTTCGCCGCCAGCAACGCCCAGACGTGGGGCACGGGCGAGGTGCTCATCAAGAACTGGGCCGGCAGCGGCACCGACAACGTGTTCGTCGGCAGCACCGCGTCGGCCCTGACGGCGGGGCAACTGGCGCACGTGGGGTTCGTCAACCCCGCCGGCCAGGCCGCGGGGTTGTACCGGGCGACAATCGGCGCCACCGGCGAACTGACCCCCGCCGCGACGGCGGTCACCCCGTCCAGTCCACCGTGGGACATGTCGGCTTCGGCGATCTCGGCCCGGTCTGCGTTGTACAACGTCGCGGGGCGAAACGCCCTGAGCGGAGCGGGCACGCCCCTGCACGCGGGAGAGAAGATCACCTTCTTCGGCGACTCGATCACCTGGCAGAACGGGTACGTGTCATACATTCAGACGGCCCTGGGCAGCGGGGCGGGCACGAAGAACCTGGGCGTCCAGTGCATCAACCGCGGCGACAACGGCGGGGGGGTGCTGCAGATCCTCAACGGCGAGCCGGGCACGACCACCGGTTTCGGCGACACGGCCCCGCTGGCGTTTTCGGCGGCCATCGCGGCCGATCATTCCGACGTCGCCGTCGTGTTCATCGGCATCAACGACGTGTGGTGGCGAGGCACGAGCGCGGCCACGTTCCAGAACGCTCTCACCCAGATCGTCAACCTCGGCCACGCCGCCAACTGCAAGGTCGTGTTGGCCACCCTGACCGTCCACAACGAACTGCCCGACGGGACAAACCCCGACGACGTGAAGATCGAGCAGTTCGCCCAGATCACGCGGGACGTGGCCTCCTCGGCCGGGGCGACGCTGGTGGATCTGCGGGCGGCGTACATAGCCTACGAGAAGAACAACAACTACACGCTGCACCTGGACGGATCGCTGAGTTATCAGAGCACGGGCGTGCTGACCTACGACGGGATCCACCCGACCGACACGGGCAACCTGTTGTTGGCGGACCTGATCTCCCAGGGCATCTACAACGCCACGGTGCCCGAGCCGGGCAGTTTGTTGCTGCTGGCGTCCGGGCTGGGCGTGCTGGCGGCGAAGCGGCAGGCCAGGCGGGCCAGGGCCTCGGCCACGGCCTCCACCGACGCCAGCCGTGCCCCCACCACGCCGGCGTTGTAGTCCCCGCCCGTGCAGGGCACGCCCAGGAAGCACGTGCGAGGGCAGACGGGCTGGTAGACGTCCGTCTCGTCGCAGTCGCTGATGGGGTCGGGGCAGTCGCCGTAGAGGTCGTACCTCAGCCCGGCCAGCGTGGCCTCCAGGTCGGCCCGGAGGGAGACATCCCGGCACTTCTCGATGACGAAGTCCTTGTCGGTGGGCGTTCCGGTCACGTCGACGACGATGACGGTGTCGCTCGGCGCCAGCGTGGTGGCCACCTGCTGAGCGCCCAGCAGGCCTTCCTCTTCCCCCCAGGTCAGCTCGATGCGAACGCCCTCGCCGGCCATCCGCCCCGAGAAGTACGCCTGCATCACGGCGTGCACGCCGATGAAGTTGTCCAGGTGCCCCTCGACGAGCCCGCCGCCCAGGCGGCGCAGTCGATGGCTGGGGAATCCGGTGTCGGCGTGGCAGGAGATCACGAGCATGTCTGGTTCTTCCTCTGGGCTTTCGGTCTGGTAGGGACTTCCCGGGCGATTGTCCCCGTTCCCGGGGCGGATATCGAGCAAAAACGAACTCCCGCGTGCAGGGGCCTGCTTCTTCGGGCCTCTGGCCGCCGCCGCGGCCCCTGATCGCTCTAGCTCGGGCGAGCTGGTCGTGTGGCCGGCCCGGGGGCGTAGGGGATCGTGAGGGTCTGGTCCGGCGTGGCGGGGGCTTCCTGGGCGGCGCCGTTGGGCCAGCGGATCTCCAGGCGGATCGGGCCCGGGGAAACCCCCAGGCCGAAGTGGAGGGTCAGGTCGTTCTGGTTGCCCTCGCCGGTGGACCCCTCGACCTGGCGGGTGAGGGTTTCCCCGGCCAGGCGAAGGCGGACCTGGGCACCGATGGGAGTGCGGGGCAGGGCCTTGCCATCTCCGGCCAGGCGGACTTTGAGCCAGTGGCGGCCGGGCATTGCGTTGCGGAAGAGCCGGCCGCCCGTGACGAGGTCGAGTCGGCCGTCGTTGTCGAAGTCGGCCCAGGCGGCCTGGTAGGTCAGAGCAGCGGCGATGCCGGACTCGCTCGTCACGTCGACGAATCGCCAGTGGGTCAGGTTGCGGTAGAGGACGGCGTGGTCGCGGGGGTAGACGGTGGAGAAGAACAGGTCGAGGGCTCCGTCGTTGTCGAAATCGGCCAGAGCGGGCGAGGCGTAGGACTCTTGCCAGGCCAGGGCGGCCCGGGCGGACAGGTCCTCGAATCGCCACTGTCCGGCGGGCCCGAGGTTGCGGTAGAACTTCGAGCGGTCCTGCCAGGCCGGCGGGTGCGAGAAGTTGCCCACGAACAGGTCCAGCCGCCCGTCGTTGTCGAAGTCGCCCCAGGCCGACCCGATCGTGTGCCCGAAGGTGCCCTCGGGCTTTGCCTCGCCGGCTACGCCGGCATCGACGGCCACGTCCCGAAACCCCCGCCCTTCGTTCCGCAGCAGGAGGTTGGGGGCGAGGCGGTAGTTGGAGACGTAGACGTCCGGGCGGCCGTCCTCGTTGTAGTCGGCGACGGCGATGCCCCGGGCCGGATACGGGCGCCCGGGCGTCTGCCAGGCCAGCGAGAACCCGCTCCGCCCGTCGGCCAGCAGCAGGGCGCTGGGCTGGGGGGCGTGGGTGTTTTCCTGTTCGTAGCCACCGACGTAGAGGTCGAGTCGGCCGTCGGCGTTGAAGTCGCCCCAGGCGGCCCCGCGGCAGACGGACATGGGCAGTTTGGGCAGGCGGTCGCTGACGTCGGCGAAGCCCTTGCCGGCGAGGTTGCGGAAGAGTTTGAAGCCGCCCGGCCCCCAGCAGAACAGGTCGAGGAAGCCGTCGTTGTCGAAGTCGCCCCAGATGCCCGTGCCGGCCAGCGGGAGGCCCGGAACTCTGGTGAATCGCCGCCCGGCGTCGTTGTGCCACAACTGGCCCTCGACGTAGAGATCGGGCCAGCCGTCGTTGTCGTAGTCGCCCCAGGCGGCGGCGGAATTGGCCAGCCCTGTCAGGCCCATCGCTTCGGTCACGTCCGCGAACCAGGGGGCCGGGCGGGAGGCCGACGCGGGGGCCTCAGGGACGCCCGCGCGGGCCGGGAGCGCCCCAAGAAACGACGCCAAAAGGCACGCGGCGATCCGGGATAGCCAGGGCCCCGCCGACATCAGTCCTCTCCCAATTGGGGAAGGCCTGGGGCGGGGGCGGTCGGACCGGGTTTCTCCACGCCGGTTCCCTCGGGCGGGGCGCCCAATTCGTTCAGGATGATCCGAAGGCGCTGGGCGACCTCCAGGTCCGAATCCCCCGTGTGGCGGCGGAGGATGGGCACGATGCCTTTGCCCATGCGGTGGCGGCCTCTCGGTCGGCGGCTGTGGCCGAGCCGAGTTGGCGGATGAGGCCTTCGATCTTGTCGATCACGTCTTGGGGCGGCATGGGTATCGCCCGGGCAATGGCGGCGATCTGGGCGGTGGGGACTTTGACGGTCGGCCCGCCGTCGGCGACGGTGAACGTGACGGCCGGTTCGGCCAGCGAGCCCGTCAGCCGCGAACCGTCCCACAACTCGACGGACACTCCCGCGCCCGGGGCCTGGGCGAACGTGAGGGCACGGGCGCAGCCGGGCGGGAAGGGCACTGCCCCGAACTCCAGGGCGACGGTGAGCTTCGCGTCGTCGGCGCGGCCGGTGAGTTTGTCGCCGTTTCTCAGCAGGAGTATGGCGGCCTCGGGGGCCGGCTGGGTCGGCCCGGCCGGGGAGAGCAGGCCGTGCAACTTCTCGCGTTCGACGGCCGCCTGCGGGCCCAACTGAAGGGTGAGGGTTATCTTTTCCGGCCCGAGCCGCCCGGTGAGCGTGGAGCCGTTGGCGAAGACGGCGCGGTGGTTGCCGGCCGGCGCCGGCGCCGGTTCGAGGCTTCGCACGGTGCGTGGAACCAGGGCCACCTCGCCGCAATCGGTTCGCAACGTCAGGCCGGGTTTGATTTCCGAGGCAAGCACGCGCTGCCCGTCGCGCAGGACGATCAGGGGAAGCTGTGACGGTTCGGCCGGTTGGGCAGGCAGGCGATACCCAGCCTGGCGGATGCGCGCCAGCGGGATGTTCAGCGTGGTCCCGACGGATAGCTTGATTCGCACAGTGGGGTCGGCCAGTGGGCCCAGCAGCCTCTGCCGGTCGGCGAGCATGAGCCACGTGCGCGAGCCGGCGGCGGAGGCAAGCCCGGCGATCCGCCCGGCCGGAACGGTCAGCTTGCCGAGGGAGGTGGTGATCTCGTACGCCTCATTAAGGATGGTGCCCTTGAGCACGCTGGCGTCGTCCAGCACGACTCGGTCGGCCTGCGTCTCGCGCGTTATGACCACCGGCCCGGCGAATGCCTCCAGCAGACTTCGCGCCTCGAATGCCGCCTGTACCTCCTCGGCCGAAAGGGCCCGGTTCCAGAGGGCCACTTCGTCCACCAGGCCCGAGAACCCCGCGCCCGGCGCTTGGGGGGAGAAGCCCAGCCCCAGGGGAGCCCCTGTGATGCTGGGGGCCGGAATCGCCGCCGGGCCCTCGGCGACCAACTCGCCGTCGAAGTACCAGCGGAGGGCATGTCCCTCCAGGTCGCGGACGAGTGCCACGTGCGTCCACTGTCCCACTCGCAAGACCCGACCGGGCTTTTGGGCCCGCAGTACGACCGGCGGGTTGCTCTCGATGTAGTGCAGGGCTTTTCCGTCGCTGCCCAGGTCGATGTGCTCCCACCGGGGATCGCCGTTCCTCCCGTAGCAGTAGTGCAACCCCCCGTCGGCGGTCATCTGGATGGTGTCGCGATTCTGCGTCCTGACCAGCAGACAGCACAGATCGTCCAGCCGTGAGGGGTTGACCCACATGGCCGTCGTCATGTTGCCCGTCAGTTGCAGGGCCGGGGTGTTCCCCAGGTCGACGTAGCCGTCTTTCCCGCTGAGCTGGAAGGCTTGCCCCACCTTGCCGGGCACGAACGTCACCTTGCCTCGCACCGTACCGCGGCTGGTCCCCGCGCTGTCATCGGCGTTGCCGTCGCCGGCCCACAGGCCCACCAACCCCTCGGCCAGGGGGTTCTTGGCGAAGGGGCGGGCGGTTTGCAGGGCGCGGACTTCCTCCTCGCTCAACGCCCGGTTCCAGATCGACAGCTCGTCGATCAGCCCGTGGAAGGGGCCGGCGGGGGTTCCGTCGTGGGCGCCCACGCTCCAGGGCGTCGGGGAGCCCCGAAGCCCGCCCGGAATGGCCAGCGAGCCCTTCGAGGCCCCGTCGAGGTAGAGCCGGGCTTCCTTCCCGTTCCACGTGAGGGCGAGGTGTTGCCACGTGTCGGCCGTGACCGCGTCGGGAGACGTGAGGTAGGCCACCCCTCCGCCGTTGGGGCCCATCGCCGCCTCGGGGCGCATGGCCGGCGTGATCCCCAGGCAGTAGGATCTCACTTCCTGTCCGTCATGATACCACTTGGACAGCACGATCTGATGGGCTCCGGGGGCGGCGACCTTGACCCAGGCGGAGATCGTGAAGGCGTCTTTGTCGGCCTCGGTGGGGTTGGCCAGGGCGATGCGGCCGTCCTTGCCGTTGAATCGCCAGGCCTGGCCGATCCGCCCGGGGGCGTAGTCCACGCCGCCGTGGAGGGTCCCGTGGTGGTTTCGGGCGTCGTCGTTGGCCTCGCCGTCGGCGGGGCAATGGACGATGAGCCCGTCGGCCAGTACGTGCCAGGGGATCTGGGGGCCAGGCCCTCCGCCTACGACCGGCGCGGGTGACTGGGGCTCTTCGCGCGGCGAAAGAGGCCCTTTGATCTCGTCGGTGTCGGCCGGAGGGGATGCTACTCTCCGGCCGGAGGGCGTGACTTCTGCCAGGCGAGGCTGGTTGGCCGGGACGGCCGGTTCGCTGCCATTGAGAGTGGCCGGACGGGAGGCCGCGACCGTGGGTTCGCTGCCACTGAGGGCGGCCGGGCGGGAGGCCGCACGGTCCCCGAAGTAACCCAACGAGCCCGTTCTGTGGCGGAGGGCATCCTCGTGGGTGACGGTAGCGCCCCTGATTGTCACAAGCGGGTCGCTGGCCGGGGAGGAGGGGCCGAGAGGCCGGTCGTCGCCTTCGGTGTAGACTCGATTGGTATCCAGGCTGGCAAGGCCTTCGCCATGGGACTGGCCCGCGCTGCCGCCGGCGAGCGTGGCGGCCCCGTCGGGCCGGGGGGGCGTGAAACGCCCGGCGTCGTTGGAGGCGAAATGGCTTCTGTCTTTGGTGAAATCGGCGTTGTCTCCGCCATACGCAAAGCGGCCGTCGGCGTTGGAGCCCACCTTGCCCGTGACGCCCTGGGGGCGGTCCACGGTGGCGTCGGGAGTCCGGAGGGTCAACTGCACGCCCAGGGCGTCCGCGGGCCTGGTGGCGGGGCGGGCGGACGCCTGGACGGCCTGGGGCGGCGGGGTGT
>JAPLNA010000423.1:8815-26756 GCA_026693065.1 Planctomycetota bacterium | reverse complement strand
GCCGTTGTCGCCCAGGATGACGTCGTTGCCGGCGTCGCCGTTGAGGGTGTCGCCGCCGGCCCCGCCGAGGATCGTGTCGACCCCGGCGCCGCCGTACACGGTATCGGCCCCGCCGTCGGAGGGGTTGGTGGTCTGGACGGTCGTCAGGCGGCCGAGGGCGTCGTAGTCGGCCTGGCCGTTGTCGCCCAGGATGAAGTCGGCCCCGTCGCCGCCGGAGAGCGTGTCGCCGCCGGCGTTGCCGAGAACGACGTCCGCGTCGGCGCCGCCGAAGACCGTGTCGTCGCCGCCCAGGGCCGGGTCGGTGGTCGCCACCCGACTGAGGATACCCGCCCCGGCCGAGTCGAACCATGCGAATCCGTTGTCGCCGACGATGGCGTCGGCGCCGTTTTCCGTACCGGCCGGTGCGCCGCCGGAGTCGGTTCCGATGAAGTCGCCGCCGGCGCCGCCGAAGATCAGGTCGTCGCCGTCGCCGCCCAGGAGGGTATCGCCCCCGCCGGTGGCCGCGTCACGCGTGGTCGCCACGTCCGGGCCTCGGACCACGCCGTCGGTCTGCTGGAACGGCACGTCGGCCAGGGACGATTCCGTCTGGCCCGGCTGGAGCACGGTGCGTTCGGCGAGCCCCAGGCCCAGGCGGGTGATCAACTTGCCCGTGCCGTCGCGGTAATCCACGCGACCACGGTCGCCGAAGAGGATGTCGTCGCCGGACCCGCCGGTGAGGGTGTCCGCCCCGTCGCCGCCGAAGATCACCAGGGGCAGCGTCGAGGCGATGGCGTCGATCGTGTCGTCGCCGGCCTCGCCGTTGACGGAGAAGAACCCGTCCGTCCCGGCCGCCAGGGCGACCGTGACGTTATCCGCCCCGGCGCCCGTGCTGAGCATCGTGACGGTCTGGTAGCCGTCGCCGCGGGTCATCGTGCCCGTGACGCCGAAGGTGTCATCGCCGGAGCCCAGGAAGATGTCCAGCCCTTCGAGGTTGGAATAGGCCATGCCGGCGGCGCCCATGTTCAGCCCGCTCAGCAGGCTGGCCGTCAGGGCGCCGCTGTCGTTGGTCGTGCTGGCGTCGTTGTACACGGTGGCGAAGTCGACCTGGGTGGTCTCGTCCACGAAGAAGTTGCTGACGAGGTGGGTGATGGCGAACCGGCTCGTGCCGTCGGGGAGGGTCCACTCTTCGGCCGGCTGGCCGGGGTTCTGCACGTCCAGCGTAGTCTCGCTGCCGTTAACCGTCAGGCCGGTAATCAGCCAGAATCGGTCCAGCCCCGCGCCCGCGCCGATCTCTTGTCGGTCACGTAGGTGTTCAGGACGCTCGTGGGCACGACCATGGAGTCGGTTTGCCCGCCGAGCCCCGCGCCAGTGTAGCTGACGACCTGCCCGATGGTGGGCAGGACGTTGGTTTCGCCGGGCAGCATGACGGGGGTACCCAGTCCGCCGGCGCTGCCGGCCCCGGCGGCGCCGTTGATCTCCAGCGTGCCCTGGATGCCGTCGGTGGTGTGCGGGCCCGCGGTGGCCGGGAAGATGATCGTGGCGCCGGACATCAGGTCGGGCACGTCGCCGCCGATGCTGAAGCGGTCGCTGCCCAGCCCGCCGAAGAGCCTCGTGATCACGTCCGTGTTGGTGCTCCAGACGTAGAACGTGTCGTTGCCTTCGGCCAGGTCGATCTCGAGGATCTCGATCGTGGTGTAGTTGACCGTCAGCCCCATGCCGAACACGCCCGCGTTGGTGATGACGACGGAGTCGGAGAACTCCGTGCCGATGATGCGGACGGTGTCGGTGCCGTCGCCGCCGTCGATGTTGACGACGGAGTTGTCGACGTACTCGACGTAGTCGGCCCCGCCCTCGCCTGTGACCTCGGTGGTGTGGGAGCCTTCCAGGGCGAACGCGCGGACGATGAACAGGTCGTCGCCCGCCCCGCCGAAGAGGTTCAGCACCGCGTCGTTATGGAAGACCTGGAAGGTGTCGTTGTTGTCGTTGCCCTCGATGTTGGTCACGTAGCTGATGCCGTTGCTGAGATAGCCGCGCGTAGTCAAGACGGTGGCGAATACGTCGGCCGGGTCGGCCACGCCGGCGGCGGCGGCGCGGGCCGTCTTGAAGATCTGCCCGATCTGGAAGTGGTCCTCGCCCACTCCGCCGCGGACGGTCGTCAGGGCCCAGTTGTCGTCGAGGGTGACGTTGTCGTCGCCCGCGCCGGCGTCCACCACCAGGTTCTCCAGGGCCTTGTTGTAGTTGATCCGCTCGACCTGCGCCACCGGCGTCCCGTGCAGGGCCGCCACGAACGCCACGCCGCCGGAGGCGAAGTCGTTCTGGCTCGCCCGCAACAGGAAGTCGTCCGCCAGGGCCGTGCCGTTCACCGTCAGCGTGTCCGTGCCGGAAGAACCCGTGTCGAAGTAGTTAATGAGGTACGACGTCGTCCCGCCGGTGATGTTGACGACGATCGCGTCGCCGGCGTTCCCGCCGTCGATGTCGATCGTGTCCGGTTGCCCGCCGTGGCTGGTGCTCAGCGTGGGCAGCTTGTCGACGGTGACGGTGTCGGCCCCGTCGCCGCCGAAGATGTACACGTGGGCGTTCAGGTCCAGGACATACCCGCTGCCGTTGGTCGGATTGAGGACGATCTGGTCAGCGCCGGCCTGGCCGTAGATGTTCAGGGCCGGGGCGGAAAGATGGCCCCAGACATGGAATGTGTCGGCCTGGTCGTCGCCGCTCAGGTCGATTCGCGTGACGGCCGTGACCGTGCCTTCAACATCCATCGTGCCGCCGCCAGCGTCGACGTTGACATAGCCCGGGGACGGCGGCACACCGAAGATATCGCCCTGCCAGTCGACGTACAGCTCGACGTAGTCATTCGCCAGCACGACGGCGGTCGGCTGGATGAGCAGGTCGTCGCCGGCCAGCAGGCGGACGTACGAGCCCGTGCTGTGGACGGTGATGCCGTTCAGGACGGTCAGGTTGTCCGGATCGTCCTCCGGGTCGCCGGGGGTGATCAGCCCGGTCGTGTCGGAGTCGTTGTTGTCGTCGTGAGCGACGACGATGATCGGCCCGGCGGCGAGGATGTCCAGGCCGACGATGACGGGGCTCATGGCCGAGATATACACACTGCCCCCGGCCTCCATGCCCGTGCTGGCGCCGGTGACGCCGCCGACGGTGACCTTGCCCTGGTTGGACACCCACGTGCTGCCCGCGGTGGAGAGGCTCTCAATGTGCCCGACCGTCGTGATGATCGGATCGGCGGCCTCGCCGATGTCCTGGCTGGCGAAGAGGTACACCTTGCCCGACAGAACATTGCTCGGACTGATGTCGCTGTTGTGGATGCTGCCCGTCGGGGCGGAAATGAACGCCGTCCCGGCATTGACCGTCACCGTGTTCAGGTTCAGCGTGCCGAGGGACTCGCTGATGTAACTGTTGAGTTCGCTGCTGCTGGTGAGGGCGTGGCTCTTGCCGGTGGCGGAGTACTGCGTGTCAATGATGAAGTCGTGGATGGCCGCCCCGATCGCGCCGTTGACGGCCGTCAGGCCCACGCTGTTGCCCCGCACGTTGGGCGTCGGGTCTTCGGTGTCGGCGTCGAGGATGGACACGTCGGCCCGGAGGTTCACGTCGCCGTGGGTGCTGGTGATCAGCCCCACCAGCATGTCCCCGGCGGCCTCGCCCAGGAAGATGTCCTGCCCGGCGAGGGCGTTGAGCGGCTGCCCGGCCTGCTGATCCACCTCGAGGATGTGGCCCAGCGTGCCGATCGTGCCGCCGTCGCCGGCCTGCAGGTAGATCGACTGGGCGTTGACGTTCCAGTCGGCGGTCGTCAGATCGTCGTCGTAGCCGTCAAGGATGGACCCGTCGGACCGGAGGTCGGCGAGGTTAGTGCAGAAGACTTCGCCGATCGCCATGTCGCCGCCGTGCTCGACGATGTAAATGTCGCCGCTGGCGCGGGCGGTGAGTTTCTTGCCCGCCGTCAGCTCGATGACGATCGCGTTGCCGGAGGCCCCGATGCTGCCGTTGGAGCCCTCGATGATGATGTCGCCGCCCTGGATGTTCGCCGGGTCGCCGGGATTGATGCGGGCGTTGGTGACGTTGAGCCGGCCCTTGATTCGCACCTCGCCCAACGCCGTCACCCGGTCCAGGTGCATGTCGAGCTCGGAGCCCAGGTTGGCGTTCACGTGGGCCGTCGCGTCGATCACGCCCGTGCTGGCCACGTCCACGTCCTGCGTCTGGATGATGCGGACAAGGACGGCCGTCTCGTCCAGGTCGTCGGGCTGGATCTCGATCGTGCCGGTCGCGTCGGAGTAGAAGTGAACGTCCTGCCGCTCCGCGGCGGCCAGAGCGAGTTTCTGCGCGTCGCTCAGCGTACCCACCAGCGGCAGGGCGATGTCGATCGGGGCGCCTGTGGTGCCGATGCTTCCGCTGGCGGTGGTGATCGTGACGTCGTCGCCGGTGATGTTGGGATCTTCGGCCGTTACCGACGTGCCGGAGATGGTCTTCGGGCGAAGGATGCTGCCGGCCATGGTGTTCTTGAGCTGACTCTCGCTCCAAGCGGCCCGCTGGAGCAGGGCGTCGCCGTCGGAGAAATGATGCCCGCTGCCGACGACCCCCGCCGCTGGTGAGGCTGATGATCACTGCCGGGTCGGCGTTGGCGTTGGCCTGGGTGGCCGCCAGTTGGATCCGCGACGGATCGCCGGCCACCAGGACGACGTAGTACAACTGTCCGTCGGTCAGCCCGGCGATGGACGTGCCGGCGCCGCCGTTGTGGTACATGACGGCCTGCCCGTTCGTGAAGACGTTCGTGCCGATCTGGATGGCGTTGCTGCCGTTGACGGCCGCCGCCCCGAACGTCTGGTGCAGCGCCGCGTCGGACACCGAGTACGAGAAACTCGGATCGAAAATGTCCGCGTCGTACCCGACGCTGCCGGGATGATCCACGTTGCCGATGGCGCCGTAGGTCTTGTGGAGGGTGTGGTACTGCTGGCTCTGGGCGTTCTCCAGGGTGGTGATGGCGTTGTCGACGTAGTCGGTCAGGGCCGTGCCGGAGTACCCCAGGGCCGTGCCCTGTGCGGTGTAGTACGTCACGTACGCGTCCCGCTGGGCGCCCCCGAGCGTGACGTGGTACGACGCGTCGTACAGCACGACGCGGTAGTACGTCACGGCATCGCCGGTGACCAACCCGTGTCCGGCGCCCAGGTCGATGGTGTTGTTGGCGCTGTCGACGTCGGCGACGGAGTCGAAGGTGATAGGCGTGCCCGAGCCGGCCTTGTAGAAGCGGTGCTCGGCTTCGAAGACGCTGGAGGCGTCGACGTTGATGGTGTTGGGGCTGCCGGCGACGGCGTCGGCGTGGGTCATGGCCAGGCGGACGGTGTTTCCGTCGACGACGACGTAGTAGGTCTGCCCGTTCATCAGCCCGGCGACGTTGTCGGCGGTCTGCCCGTTGCGGTAGGTCCAATAGGCCTGGTAATCGCGGGTCTTGGCGCCTTCATAGGCGGCGGTGGTGGCCGCCAGGCTCGGGCCGACCGATGCGGCGGTGGCCATCATCCGGTCGTACAGGGCCAGCAGATCCGTTTCCGTCCGCTTGTCGATGACCTCGATAACGTTGTCGTCGACGGCGTTGCCGTTGGGCACTTCGACGCGGACGTCGCCGCTGGTGGCGATGGAGTCGATCTGCATGTCCGTGCCGGTCTCGACGAGGTAGACGTTGCCGGTGGCGGCGGCGTTGACCTTGTCGCGAGCGGTGGTGCCGCTGAAGAGCCTCAGGGCCTGCGCCCCGGCCCCCGGCGCGGAGGCCTTGCCGGCCGTGCCGAGGTAGCCGATCGCCCCGAAGGCCGACGTCAGCGTGATCGCCCCGCCCCGGACCAGGTTGCCCGCGCTCGATCCGATGATGTTGCCCTGGCTGGTCAGCGTGACGTCGCCGTTGGTGGCCGACGTGGTGATCTGGTCGACCTTCAGCACCCCGGAGACTTCGCTGATCTTGATGTCGCCGGTGGTGGAGGTAGCCGACAGGACGCCCGTGCCGGTATCGGTGAGGCTGGTCAGGAGGGTGTTGGGCCCGCCGACGCCGGTGACGGCGGCCATCGTGATGCCGTGCCCGCCCACGACGGCCTCGACGTTGAGTTCCTGGATCTGCCCGCCGGCGGTGATGTTCGTCTGGCCCTCGGGATTGTAGATGGAGCCGTTGATCTCGACCGTGGAGTTGGGCGAGCTGACCGTGACGTCCACGCCGGCGGCGTTGGCGTCAAAGCCCGTGAACTCGATGCCGATGTCGCGGTTGGCGCGCACGCTGTGCGTGTGAATGTCCTTCTGCGGAGTCGTAACGACGGTCTTGACGTAGTACGTCGTCGTGCCGTACCAGGTCGACGTGGACCAGGAGGTCTTGATCGTGGTGGACACGCCGGTGTTGATGCGGGCGAAGGTATACGTGTAGTCGTTGGTGTTGCCGTCGTCCTTGACGAACTGGCCTTCGCGCAGCGGGCTCGGATCGATGTTCTGGCGGTGAGGCCCGTCCACGATGTCGTCCGGATCGGCCGCGAACGCGTCGATGCCCAGCCATTCGGACTGTCCGTAGGTGGTGGTGACTTTCTCGCTGAAGTTCTGCCCGGTCTGCCAGAAGTACCGCATGCCGCCGGCGGGCGTGTACGAGGCCGTGCGGGCCGCCCCGCCGGCCGAACCGTCGAAGGTATACGTGATCGCGTTGCCCGGGGTGGTGAACGCGTACGTCCGCTTCTTGACGATGCCGCCGTCGCGATAGTACTCGGTGACCTGGGGCTTGCCTCCGACAAGCACGCCGGTGTCGGTGATCTTCAACAGCCCGTGGACGCCCGACCCGCTGTCCAGCACGTTGGTCAGCAGCGGATACGTGGTGTTGTTGGTGATGTGAATCTGCCCGTACCCGTCCAGGACGTTCAGCTTGCCGTTGCCGGTGGAAAGGATCCGCCCGAACAGTTCCATGTACCCGCCGCGGACCTTCACGGTGTCCAGTTCAAGGCGATTCTGTTCGACGTTGAACCACGCTCCGACGGTGTCGCCCGCGCCGGCGGGCAGGCGGAAGTAGTTGTAGTCGCTGGTGGTCAGCCCCGCGGCCGCGACCGTCGCCTGGGCCGTCGTCTGCAAGCCGGTGCGCCACTGGGTGTAGGCGAGCTTGGCGGCGTCGATCGCCCCCGTGTCCGCCCCGTCAAGGGTCACGGCCTGGATCGGCATGCCGCTCTGCACGATGCCGGAGATGTTGAGATACCGCGCGCTGATGAACACGTTGTTACCGGCCACGATGTTCCTGGCGACCGAACTGCCCGTATTCACCGCGTTGTAGACGGCCTGCTGTTCGGGCGTGCCGCCGTTGAGAGCGTCGACGTTGATGCTCGCGTATGTGCCGGCGCTGCCCTTGGGCTCGGTGACGTTGGCCACGCCCTGGAAGTGCGTTCCGGGTTCGTCGCCGGCGTTGACGAGGTCGTCGACGTAGCTCAGGACAAAGTCGTTGCCGGCGGTGATGGACAGGCTGCCGGCGTTGATGCCCGCCTGGGCGTAGATGCTGCCGAAGCAACTGATGGTCACGCCGCCGATGACGTTCTCGATGTCGCCGGCCAGGTAGAGGTCGGGTGTGCGGAAATCCTGGTAACTGAGGTTGCCGAGGTTCTCGGCGGAGTCGGCGTTGAAGGTGTTGTGGATGACGATCTGTGGCAGGGCGCCCGAGCCGCCGAGGCTGTCGATGAGGGTGAAGGTCGGGGTCGCGCCGCTCTTATTAATGGCCGCGATGTCCGCCCGCCCCGTGCCCGTGCCGCCGGGATACCCGCCGATGTCCTGGTTGTTGAAACGCACTCGCCCGCCGGCGGTGTCGGGGATCGTGATCCGCTTCATCCGCAGGTTCGCCGGGGAGTCGTTCGTGATGGTAACCGTGACGTCCGCCGGGGCCCTCAACTCGCCCGACCCCAGCAGGTCGTCGCCGTACACCCGGATCGTGCCCGACTGCGCCCAGATGTCGTTGACCGTAATGAACGGGGACGCGAACGAGGCCATGTACGTGTCGTCCGACGTATCCCCGGGCGTGCCGTTGTCGTTCTTGAGGCCCAGGGCCGTCATCTGCAGCTCGAGCTGGGTGATCTGCGTCTGGTACGCCGCCTCGGAAACCGGATCGCCCGCGTATTCCTCCAGCAGGTCCTTGTAGTGATTCCACGCGTTGATCAGGTTCGTCGCGATCGACTCCGTGCTCGAGGTCCACGTGATGCCGTCGGTGGCCGTCGGGGCCGTCCCGTTGTTCACGAAGTCCTTCGGGATCGTCAGCGACTGGTCCTTCCGGATGCCCACCTCCACCGACCCGTTGACAGTCACCGTGCTGCTGATGGTGTTGGTGCTCGTGCCGCCCTTGAGTTCCTCGGACACGCCGCCCGAGCCCAGCAGGCTGTCGACGCCGCTGGCGACGGCGGTCATCCAGTTCTTGCCCGACCCGTACGCCGTGATCTCCGCGTTGCCGTCCAGTTCCGCCGCCAGCGTCGCGTCGCGGGCGCTGCGGAGGGTGGACCCGGCCCCGACCGTGACGCTGTGGTTCTGCACGATTTCGCCGTGGGAGAGCAACTCGTCGATCGGGATCGCCGAGGCGTTGAGTTCGTCGCCGTGGCTGGTGACGTTGAAGTAGTTTTTCGTGCCGTCGGCGAGCCGCCCGGCCAGAAGGTTCAACGCTCCCTCGGCCTGAATGTAGACGCTGTCGCCCAAGACAACCTGGTTGTTGTTGTGGATGCGTGCCAGGGCGTCGATCGCCGCCGCCGAGGCCAGTCCGTACGTGTGCACCGTCGGGCCCACGGTCAGCACGCCGCGGGTCCGCGTTTCCAGGTTGACGTCGCCGACGCTGGTGATGACGGCGTCATCGCCGACGGTGACGATCGCGTCAGTGGTGTCGGCTTGGATGTGGCTGGTGGCGCCGGCGCCGGAGATCAGCCCGCCGGCGTCGAGGTTGACGTAGTCGTCGCCCTCGACGTTGTTGTACGCGCGGACGGTAAACTGCCCCGGGGTATAGACGCTGCCGGTCAGGGCGATATTCGCCCCGCCGCCGATCGTCGCGTGGGTGTGGTTGGTGAACTGGGTGACGCTCGTGGCGGCCGTGCCCGCCAACACGCCGCCCGACCCGCCCGTCACGTTGTCGGCGTCGCCGGCAACGAGGGTCTTCAGGGCGTTGCTGGTGGCCTCGACGTCGACGTTCTGCGTGGTGACGTGCGCGTCCACGCCGACGGTGGCCTCCACCGTCGCGTTGGACGTGTTGGACACCGCCGAGCCGCTGAAGCCCACCAGCGACGCCTGCACGCTGTCGGAGGTTCCGTCGACGTTGGCCGTGTGGTCGGCCAGCACGCTCAGGGCCGACACTTCCAGGTTCGTGTGAGTGCTGTCGCCCGGTGCGGCGTCGTCGGCGATGTAGGCGTACGTGCCGCTCGTGCTGCTGGTGGTGACGGCGGCGGCGGCCCCGGCGATCAGCCCGCCGCTGCCGGCCACGCTCGTCCCCAGGTCGCTGTCGTTGCCCGAGGCGTGAATCGACAGCGACGGGCCCGTGCCCTTATGGTAGATGACGGCCTGCCCGGAATACAGCCCGCTGCCCGGACCGACCTCGATCGTGTCGTGAGCGGCGTCCAGGTCCGTCCGCGGGGTGAACCCCGTCGGCGTGGTCGCCAGAAGATACGGCGCGAGGCTCTGGCTCGAACCGTACGTCGACGGATTGCTCAGGTCCGCCGCCACCGGCACCGAGGCCGTCGCGTTGTCGAAGCTCGTCGCCAGCTTCACCAGCCGCGGGTTCACGATCACGAACCGGTGCCCCGTCCCCGTCGCCAACGAGCCGTTCAGGGTGATCAGGGCATTGGTGATGTGATCGTGCAGAGTGATCTTCGTCGGATCGGAGGGGTCCAGCTCGACGGCGTACACCGTGCCGCTGGTAAGCCCGCCGACGGCCGTGTTCGTGCCCACGCCCTTGATGTACGTCACCTCGTCGCCGTCCTGGAGCCCGTGCCCGGCCCCCAGGTTCACCAGGTTGCCGCTGATGGCGCTGCTCGGCGTGAACGGGCGGAGTTTGTCCACGATCACGTAGTACAGCGTCCCGTCGGTCAGCCCGCCGACGGCCGAACCGGCCCCGACGTTCACGTTGCTGCCCAGGTACGCCCGCGTCTGCACGTTGCTGGTCGCCGTCGAACCGTTGCCGCCCACGGCAATGGCTCCGACGGTGGCACTGTCGGTATCGGCCCGCTGGATGCTGTTGCCGAAGGCCGTCACGGCGATCGAGTCGGCGATCACGAGCGTCGAGTCGGCCGCCACGTACCCGGTCACCACGCCCGTCGTCTGGGCGGTGCTCGCCGTGGCGCTCACGCCGACCAACAGCCCACCGACGCCGCCGATGGCGTTGGCGTGGGCCATGTATCCGCTGGCCGGCAGGTTCTGCGCGGCGGACACTGACAGGCTCTGCGCCGTCAACGTTCCGCCGGCGTACGCCGTCACGGTCGGCGAGGTCGTGGCGACAGCCATGGAGACCCCGACCGACAACGCGCCGGCGTTCACGCCGAAGGCGTCCGCGGACGCCACCGGCTGGGCCGTCGCCTGAACGCTCAACGCCCCGTCCACGGCCAGGTCGGAGGAACTGACGTGGGACGAGGTGTCCGAATCGGCCGTCGCCATCGCCACCGAGCCGCTGCCGGCAACGATGCCCCCGGCGCCGCTGGTGGTCTCGGCATCCACGTTGTCTTTCGTGAGGGCGTTGACGGCCAGGCTCCCGCCGTCGAGGTGACTGGCCTCGACGTAGGCATTGTTGGTTCCCGCGGCGGTCGCCGTGGCGGCCACCGCCCCGAAGCCCAACACGCCCAGGACCAGCCCGTTGCCCGTGCCGTCGGCCTTGTTGTACGCACGCGAATCCACCGAGATATCGCCCGCGACGATGATGTGTGAGCCGCCCGCGGCGATGTAGGTGTTCAGGACGGGGGAGTTGGTAGCCGTCGCCATGGTGCCCGCGCCGGCGAACACGCCGCCGCTGGCGGCCTCCGCGGTCGCGGTGGAGCCCTGATCGATAATCGCCCCGCC
Source organism: Planctomycetota bacterium (assembly GCA_026693065.1). Lineage (GTDB taxonomy): Bacteria > Planctomycetota > Phycisphaerae > SM23-33 > SM23-33 > JAPLNA01. The sequence continues at coordinate 15,752 of JAPLNA010000423.1, read as the reverse complement.
GTCCTGGGTGTTGTGCCGCCCCGTCACGCTCAGGTTGCCCCCGGCGTTCACGGTCGCGCCCGTGCCGACGTACGTGCTGATCGTCGGCGTGCTCGAGGCCGTCGCAATGGACGCCCCGATCGCCGCGTACCCGCCCGACAGTCCGATCGCGTCCGCCGACGAGACCGTCTGCGAAGCCCCAGCCACCGACACGTTGCCGCTGGCCGTCACGCTCGCGGAAGAGCCGATCCGCGACTCGACGGCGGAGGTAATGCCGGTGATCGCGGCATTGACCTGCCCGGCCGCCAGTCCGACCGCACCGGCCGTCGTCTGCGCGTCGGCGTGGTCGTAGGCGTCGGCAACGACGTTGACATTTACCGCCGTCGTGACGATGCCCTCCATGTGCGCCTGCGTGCTCCCGCCGACGGTGGCGGCGGCGCCGGCGGCGCCGGCCCCGACGAGCCCCGCGATCGCGATGCCCCAAGCCTGGGCGTTGGAATCGCGGCTGCTCTTGGCGACGAGGTTCATGTCCCCGCCGGCGTGAATCGTCGAGCCGGCCCCGATGCTCGCCGTGACGCTTGACGTGTCGTTGCTGATGGCGCTGGAGCCCGACAGGGCGGCGATCAGGCTGCCCGAACCGGAAATCGCCTCGGCCGTCGCGCCCTTGGTGGTCTGCCGCGTGTACGCCCCCGTGCCGGGGTTGTAGGTGTAGTTGATCAGCCCGCGCACGCCCACGTCGCCGTCGGCGTGAATGACGGCCGAGCCGCCGCCCGTCCCGATGTACGCCTGCACCGTCGGGTGCAGTTGCGTGTCGGCGACAGAGATGCCCAGCGTGGCCCCGAAGCCCGAGACCGCCACGCCCAGGGCGTAGGTATCAGCGTCGGCATGGCTGGCCGCCTGGACGTCCAGGTCGCCGGTGGCGGTCAGGTGGGCGCCGTTGGCGATGGAGGCCCGGACGGTGGGCGAGACGTCGGCGACGGAGACGACGCCGTTGGCGGCCAGTCCGCCCAGCCCGGCGATCACGCCGTAGCTCTGGGAGTCAGCCGTCACGTCGGAATCGGCGATGACGCTGACGTTGTTGACCGTGCCGGTCTGCCCGATGTTCGCCGAGCCCATCGACGCGACCGTCGAGCCGCCGACGGTGACGACGCCGACGGCGACGCCCGCGGCCACCGAGGCGATGCTCCCGCCGATGGCCAGCGCGCTGTCGTTGCGGACGGAGTGGGCGTAGACGCTCACCGTCCCGCCGGCGTCAGTGATGTTGGCGCCGTTGTCAATGTGGGCGGCCTGGGTGCTGGTGTCGGTAATCACGACGACCTGGGCGCCCAAAGCGACGGCGCCGACCGTGCCGGCGTATGCATTGCCCGCCGCGGCCCCCGTCATGCCCGCTTCCACCGTCACGTCGTTGCCCGCGGCGATCGACGCCCCGGTGACCACATAGGCATTCGTGTTGCTCTTGATGCTGGCCACCAGGATCGACGCGCCGATGGCGACCCCGCCCCCGGCGGCCGAACCGGCCAGCCCCGTGAAGCCCACGTTCTCCTTGGCCACGATGCCCACGTTCCCGCCGGCGTCGATGCTCGCCGAGCCGTCCACGTAGGCGACCGTGCCGTCCGGGGCCGTCGTGTCCGCGACGGCCGCGGCGGCGAGATTGGACGGGGCGGCCGACTGGATGTCCGACCCCGCCTGCGCGGTGTACGTGCCCGACCGCTGCACGCTCGTGTCGCCCGAGCCGCTGTAGCCGGCGAGCATGGACTGATAGCCGTTGGACGAATCGCCGCCGCCGGCCTGGGCGTCGGCGAAGCTCTGGACGTTAGAGTAGTCGGCCCCGCTGGTGCTCATCGCGTTGGCGCTGTTGCCGCCGTGGTCGTCGTAGTTGCCGCTGACCGTCGTGCCGATGGTCCACACGGACACGCTGCCGGCCGCTCCGACGACCCCGCCGCCCACGCTCAGGGCCTTCGTGTCCACGTTCTTCCGCGACAGCGAATTGACGTCCACGTCGCCCCGGGCCGTCAACTCCGCGTGGCCCTTCACGTACGCCTTCGTGTTGTTCCGCACAACCCCCACGTCCACCCCGCCCCCGATGCCCGCGATGCCGATGCCCAATGCCCCGCCGATCGCCGCCACGATCGTGTCGTTGCCGGCCGATAGGTTGATCCCCTGCGCCGCGTCCGCGTCGCCGGGAACCTGGCCCTTGTTGATGTCGGCGTACTGCCCGATGGTCGCGGTGGTGTCGCTCTTGATGATCTCGACGGAGACCCCGCCGGCGACGCCGGCGTAGAACCCGCCCGCGCCCGCCGCCGCGATCGTCAGCAATTCCTCACGCGAATTCGCCTGGACGGCCAGCCCGTGGAAGGTCGAGGTGGTGGTGAAGGCGGCGGAGTTCTTGTCGGCGTTGGGGTCGGCCGACGTCAGGATGCCCGAGAGCGTCCCGCCGACGCCCCGCGCGTTCACGGTGGCGTAGTCGCCCACGTAGCCGCGGGTGTTCTTGGTGATGCTGGTGACTCCGACGGCGGCCCCGACGCCGACGGCCCCGAAGCCGATGCCCAGACTGCCCACGACGGCTGTGATGTCCGTGTTGTCGGTCGCGGAGACCAGCACGTTGCCGTCGGCGTCCACGTGGGCGCCGGTGGCCAGGCTGGTCGCGTCGTTGCCGATGTACGCCAGCGTGGTGTCGTTGAGCACGATCACGCCCAGCGACCCGGCGACGGAGACTTCGCCGCTGAGGGCGACGCCGGCGGAGACCGAGACGGCCTCCATGCCCGTCCGGGCCGTCACCAGAACGTCGCCCTTGGCGTTCACGATCGTGTTGTCGTCGATGTACGCCTTCGTGTCGCCCGTGAAGACCAGCACGGCGGCGCTGGGGGTGACGGCGACGCTGCCGGAGGCGCCCAGCCCGCCGGCGATGCCGAGGTAGTAGCTGTCGCTGCCGGCCCCGACGAGGACGGACTGGTCGGTGTGCGCCCCGGCGTTTCCGGCGGCGTTGTTGACCTCGGCCCCGTCGGCGATGAACGCGTAGGTATGGTTGGTGGTCACGTCGACGACGCCGCCGATGTTGACCGACACCGTGCCCGAGGCCCCGCCGCTGACCCCCGCGACCGCCACGCGGTCTCGGTTCGTCGCGGTAACAGCCACGCCGCGGACGCTCTTCGTGTCCCAGTTGACCGTCCGCTGGGCCGCCAGGCCCATCGCGCTCAGGTCGGCGTCGCCGATGCTGGGCAGACTGACGGTATCGGCCGCCGTGATCCGGTGCGTCGTCTTCGTCTCGCCCGCCCCGTTGATCGTGATGAACGTGCCGGCCTCGGCGTTGGCCTTCGTGGTCGCCAGCTTGATGGTGTGGGCCCCGGTGACGATCGCGTAGTAGACCGTCCCGTCGGTCAGGCCTGAGATGTTGCTGTCGCCGCCGTTGTAGTACACGACGGCCTGCCCGGTGGTGAACCCGTGTGCGTAACCCAGGTCAATGACGTTGCCCGCCACCGCGGTAGAGCCCTTGAACTGGACGTCCTGCGTGGCCGCGGCGTAACTGCCCGTGCGCGCGACGTAGGCGGTCTTGACGCCCTTGGCGGTAACCTTGGCCTTGTTGCCCAGGAACGCCTTGGTCGTCTTCGTCACGATCGGCACGCCGACCGCGGCGCCCACGCTGGCCGTTCCCGAGGCCGTCACGTTGCCCGAGATCACGTTCAGGTCCGTCTGGTCGTCGGCGGCGACGATCACGTTGCCGTCCGCCGTCACGTTCGTGTCCACCGCGGCGTGGCCGGTGTCGTCGGGGTCGTGCCCGATGTAGGCCGTCGTGTGATTGGTGACCACGTACACGCCGACCGTTCCGGCGATGCCGGCGGTCCCGCCGCCCGAACCGGCGGCCGAGACGCTCGTGACGTCCTCGACCGAGTTAGCCGTCACGACGACGTTGCCGTCGGCCGTCACGGTGGTTCCCATGGCGATGAAGGCCTGGGTATCCTTGGTGATAACTCCCACGTCCAGCCCGGCCCCGACGCCGGCGGTTCCGCCGAAGGTGACGCTGCCGGCCAGGCCCAGGAGTTTGGTGGTGTCGGTGGCCGTCAGGGCCACGCCCGGGTTCGTCGCGCCGGGGCTGGTGGCGGTGATCGTGCCGCCGTCGATGAACGCGTGGGTGTGATGGATGAGCACGTTGGCGTTGATGCTCCCGGCGACGCCGGCGGTCCCGCCGCCGCTGCCGGCGACGGAGATCACCTGGATGTCCTGGGTGTTGTTCGCCGTCAGGGACAGTCCCGTGTCGCCCTTGGCTTCGATGCTCGAGCCGGCGCCGACGTAGGCCTCAACGGTCTCCGTGCCGCCCAGGCCCACCGCGGCAATGCCGATGCCCGCCGTGCCGCCGAAGGCCAACCCGCCCGAGTTGAGCTCGTACGTTTCGTCGTTGGAGGCCGTCAGGCTCACGTTCCCCGTGGCGTGAACGGTGGCGCCCTGGCTGGTGCTGGTGTCGCGGTCCACGTAGCCGATGCGGGCCCGCGTGGTGATGATCGGCACGCAGATGACGAGCGAGCCCGAGACGGCGGCCGTCCCGCCGGCCGAGCCCGTCGCCGCCACCGTCAGGATGTTCTCGATGGAGGTCGCCGTCAGCGTCACGTCGTCGGCGGTGTGGACGACGGCCGTCGGAGCGATGTACGCGTCGGTGTCGAGCGTCAGGACGGTCACGTCCAGCCCGATGCCGACGCCGGCGGTTCCGATGGCCACGCCCAGCCCGCCGGCGCCCTTGTTGAGGTGGATGTTGTTCGTCGCGCTCAGGGAGATGCTCTGGTCGGCGCCGGCGACGGCGGTGTCGTTGACGTTCGCCCCGCCGGCAATGTAGGCGTGCGTGTGGAAGGTCAGCACGTCGACGATGGCCGACCCGCCCACGCCCGCGTCGCCCGTCGTCACCCCGCCGCCGACGGCGATGGAGGTCACGACGGGGTCCGGCAGCGCCGGCAGGACCAGCGTCAGGGGCGAGAGCGAACTGGTCGCCGACAGCGTGATCGTGCCCGAGGCGTCGACGGTGGCGTCGCCAATGAAGGCGTTCGTGTTAACGGTGAAGACATTGACCGCAATGGCTACCCCGATCCCGGCGCTCTTGCCGATCCCGCCCGCGCCGGCGATGTTCTGCACGCCCAGGTCCGCCCGGGCCGTCATGTCGATGTCGCCCGTCGTCGAAACGACCGCGCCCGTGCCGATAGAGGCCTCGGTGGTCACGAGGCCGACGTTAACGCCGACGGACCCGGCCGCCCCGGTGTCCTTGCCGCCCCCGGCGGCGAGCCCCCACGCCGTCAGGTCGTTGGTCTTGCCCGCCGGCGTGGCGGGATGGCCGCGAGGGTGAGGCTGTCGGCGGTGACGTGCGCGTTGTCGCTGACCTTGGCGGTGTTGTGCACGGTGGCCACGTTGAGCCCGACCGCCGCCGCCACGTTCGTCGACGACGAGGCGTTCAGGGCCGTCCCCTGCCCCTTCGCCGTCGAGTCCGTCTCCGTCGTCGCGCGCAACGTAACGGCCCCTCCGGTCAGTTGGGCCGAGTCGCCCAGGCTCGCCGTCGTGTTCGCGACGACCCAGTTGACGCTGATCGCCGCGGCCACCCCGACCCCGCCCGAGCCCTTGCCGCCCGATTCGGAACTGGCCGACGAATTGGCCTGGTCGGTGCTGTCCTTGGCCTTGGGCAAGGTGTGTCCGGCGGTCGTCGGGTTGTTGTTGACCTGGTCGCCGGCTTCGTTGTCGGAGTCTTTGCCGTCCTCGCTCTGGCCCTTGGCGCTGGCGGTGGTCTCGGCCCCGGCGGTCAGAGTCGACGTCGCCGTGATCGTGGCGTCCCCGTCGGCCGTCAGGTTCCGCCCGAGGGTCGCGGAGGCCGTCTCGCTGTCCACGTTGACCGCCACGCCCGCCCCAACGGCCACGCTGTCCCCGGCGGCGCTGGCGTCTACCGTCGTGCTCAGCGTGCCGGTGTGAATGGCCTTGATCTCCAGGTCGCCCGTCACGTGCGTTGTGCCGGTGCCCGAGCCGACGTTGGCCGTCGTGGTGTTCGTGACGATCGCGATGGCGACGGCGGGGCTGACGGCCGTGCCGCCCTCGGCCCCGGATTCCACCGTCGTGGTGACGGTGTGGTCGCCCGTGGCCGACAGCTTCAGATCGTGTGCGTCGGTAATGCTCGCGGTGTCTTTGACCTCGGCTTTCGTGTGTGCGGGCACGATGTTCAACCCCACCGCCGCGCCCACGCCGACCTTGCCGCCGGAGGCCTTGCCGGTGGCCTTGACGGTGCTGGCGGTGGTGTTCGCCGCCGTCAGGTGCACGTCGCCCCCGCCCGTCAGCGTCACGCCCGCGCCGGTGTTCACGGTGGCTTCCGTCTGCCCGGCCAGGATGTTCAGCCCCAGCGCCCCGGCGACGCCCACGTTGTCGGCTCCCGCGCCGGCGGTGGCCTCCGCGCCCAGCGTGTGCGTGCCGTCGCCGTCGGTGGAGTTCATCTTGGCTTCGACGTCCAGCCCGCCGGCCGTCACCGTCGCGATGTCGCCGACGTAGGCCGTATTGTCAATGTTCGCGTAGTTGACCGCGACGGCCACCCCGACGCCGTTGGTGGTGTCGGTGGCGCTGCCGTCGGCGGTGGCGCCGGCGTCGGTGTCGCTGGTGCTCCGCAGGGTCAGCGTCCCGCCGACGGTCACCGTGCCGCTGGCGGGCACGTAGGCGTGCGAGTCGTTCAGGGCGACGTTGACGGCGATGGCCGCCGCCACCCCCACCTTGCCGTCGCTGCTTTCGGCCGTCGGCTGCGTGCCCGACGCCGCCGGCTTGCTCGGGGCCTTGCTGTCGCCCAGACCCATCGCACCGTTGGCCTGATCGTCGGCCTCGGGTTTGCCCGCGGCCTCGGTGTCGTCCTTGCTGGCGCCCTTGGCGCTGGCGGTCGCCGACGCCGACGAACCGGCCGTCGAATTGGCCTCGAACGTCGCGTTGCCCGTCACGTTGAGGCTTCGCCCGG
>JAPLNA010000423.1:7600-8757 GCA_026693065.1 Planctomycetota bacterium | reverse complement strand
CCGGTCGTCGCCGTGGCCGTGTCGTTGGCGACCGTCACGCCGATGGAGGCGCCCACGGCGACCTTGTCGGCCTCGGCGTCGGCCTTGGCCTCGCTCGAGACGCTCGACTTGCCCGTCGCCGTCGCCGTCAGCGCGCCGGCCACCGTCAGCAGGGCGCCCGTGCCCAGCGACGCCGTCGTCTCGTTGTCCGTGTACGTCACCGCCACCGACGGCGTCACCGACGTCCCGCCCGTCGAGCCCGCGTCAGTCGTCGTGGCGACCGTGTGGTCCGACCCTGCCGTCAGGGTCAGGTTGTTCAGGTTGCTCATCGCCGTGCCGTCTTCGACCCTCGCCTCGGACACGTTGTTCAGGGCGATGTTGAGCGCGACGGACGCGCCCACGCCCACACTGGTTCCGCCGGAGGCCTTGGCGGCCGCCTCGGCGCTCTCATCGGAGACGTTGTCCGACTGCACCAGCACGTTGCCCCCGGAGGCGTTGATCGTCCCGCCGCTCTGGAGCGAGGCCGACGCGTTGGAGTCCACCAGGTTCATCGCGAACGACCCGGCCGCCCCCACGCTGGAGCCCGAGGCCCCGGAGGTGCTCTTGGCCGCCAGCGTATTCTTGCCGTCGACGTCGGCGGCGTTCATCTGGGCATCGACCTCGATGCCGTTGCCCGTCACGGGCCCCGACAGGTGCGCCTCGTTGTGAATGGTCGGCACGTTGGCCGCCACCGCCACCCCGACGCCGGTGGCCGGGGCGTCTTCGCCCGTGAAACTCGCGTCGGCCGTCGCGGAAGAGTCCGTGTCGTTGTAGGCGTGAACGTGCAGCGTCCCGCCCGTCACGATCGTGCCCGACGACGCCGCGTGCGCGAGGTTGTTGGCCGTCAGGTCCGTCAGGGCGAACGCCCCGGCGACGCTCACGCCGCTCTCGCCCTGGCTGCTCTTGGCGTCCACGCTGCCCAGTTGGCCCTGCGTGCCGGCGTCGTTCTGGCTGGAGCCCTGGGTGGTGCTCTTGGCCGTCGTGGCCACGTCCGTCTGCGAGGTCGCCGTCACGTCGATGCTCGTCGGATGCGTCACCGGCGTCGAAACGCTGCCCTCGATGTAGGCGTGCGTCGTGGGCGTCACGAACGCCAGCGCGATGGACCCGCCCGCGGCCGTGCTGCCCGCCGCCGTGCCGTC
>JAPLNA010000423.1:0-7582 GCA_026693065.1 Planctomycetota bacterium | reverse complement strand
CGTCCGCCGTCGTCGTCACGCTCGTGGTGTTGCTGGCCGTCACGCTCACCGCGCCGGCGACCGCGAGCGTCGCCGCCCCGCCGATGACGGCGGTGGCCTGGCTGTCCACGACGGACAAGGCGAACGCCCCGTCGACGGCCGTGTCGGTGTTGCTGGCGCTGGCCGTGGCCGTCGCCCCGGTCGTCACGCTCGAGACGGCCGACAGGCTCAGCCCCGCCGTCGTTGTGATCGAGCCGCCGCTGACGTTGACGTCGGCCTTGGCGTGCACGTTGGCGAACGCCGCCGAGAAGCCCGGGATCGTGAAGCCCAGCGAACTGTTGAGCAGCCCGGTGGTCACGCCCGTGACCGTCGTCGTCGCCGACATCGTAAGCGACGTCGCCGAGACCGTCGCGCTGGTCAGGTTGATCTGCGTCTGCACGTCGCCCATCAGGAAGTCGCCGATCAGGTGCGCCACGTCCACCACGTGCCCGGCGTGGAAGGCGTTGAGCAGCGCCACGATGTCCAGCGTCGTCAAGTCCGTCGACGACGACGCCGTCAGCGTCACCACGCCGGCCGTCAGGTTCGCCGTCGCCCCCAGGGCGATCGACTCGGCGTTGATCGAAAGATTCGTCGTCCCCATGTTCACCACGCCCGAGACGGTGACGGTGTCGTTGCCCAGCCCACCGTTGATCGTCAGCGACGTCGAGGGAAGCGGGAACGAGGGACTCTCGATCGTCCCGCCGTTCGAGAAGACCTGCAGGTTGCCCGAGGCGTCCGGGTCCAGCCGCAGCACCAGGTCGTCGGCGAGGGCGCTGCCGTTGATGGTCAGGGTGGCCGAAGCGCCCAGAAGGGTCGGTTCGAGCCCGTCGTAGCGCAGGGAGCTCCCATCGAGGGTGATCGTGCCGGAGTGCGGCCCGGCCGCGGAGTAGGCGACGTCGCCGTAGCTGCCCTCGACGATCATGCTGTCGAAGCCGCCCACGCCGCCGTCGACGAGCCCGCTGACGCCGGCCCCCGGGGCCAGGCGGAACGTGTCGTTGGCGCCGGTATCGCCGGCGAGGTTCTCCACCCCGGAGAAGTGGATCTGCCCGTTAAGCGTGCCGGCGTTCTGGGCCGTGACGCGCCAGTCGCCCTCGCCCGCCGGGCCGTGCAGCGTGTCGGACTCCGACCCGCCCTGGAACGTCAGCACCGCGCCGTCGGCGGTGAGGGCGTCGTTGAGCGAGGCGTCGACGAACAGGTGGTTCTCGCCGTCGCCCAGGTCGATGGAGATCCTCGCCCCGCTCGTCAGGGCCAGCGACTGCACGCCGTCGGCGGCGTCCATGTCGGCGGTGTAGCTATCGGCCAGGCCGGTGGCGCTGTATTCCAGCACGCCGTCGGCGGCGCGGAGGTAGAGGTTGTCCGCCCCGGCGTCGCCCTGGAGATGGACCTTGGCCGGTTCGACCAGAGCCGGGGCCACCGAGAGCAACAGCCGGCCCTCGAGAGTCTCAAGCCCGGTGGTTCCCTGCGGCCCGGCGGGCGCCGGGGAGGCGGCCCGCGACAGGCAGATCGGCGCCATCCACTGCTTCAGGAGAACGAGTCGATACAAGCGGCAGAGGATCCGATAGGCGTGTTGGTCCAGAGACATTGGTGTTCTCCTTGTGCCGTCCACCGCCGTGGGCGTGATTTGCTCTCGGCGGAATCCATTCCATAGTTGCCATGTTCAGATATGCGGCGCCGACTTCGACACGACCGCGCGAACAAAGAGTGCCGCGGTATTATATTCGTGCTCGTCGCCCACGCCAAGCGCGAAGTGGGATTTTCTCAACCGGGATCTCCACTTAAGTCATTTCGGGGCACGGGCCTTTAGTGTACGGCAAATCCAGCAATAGTGTCAATTATCTGACTGTTGTGGACAATCTGAGGTGAACGACTTACATTTCCCTATTCCGTGTTCACCAGCGCGCATCCCCGGCACGGCCGCCCTACATCGCCGTCTCCAGCAACCCCGCGAGCAGTTCCCTTCGCCAGCCCCTCGAGAGCCGGCTCGGAAGTTCCATGTTGCCAGATTTGACCGCCAGATACGCCCTCAACACCTCCCGTCGGCTGGCCACCAGGGCCGGGGCGACCGACCGCTCCTGGCAGCGCTGGGTGATGTCGGCCAGTAGCTTGTCCACCGCCAGTTTGGTCGCAGGGGACTCGGACGGCTCTTCCGGCGGCAATTCTTTGTCTGGCAATGCGATAGCTCTCGCCGTCGCCTCGATAATATCCCGCCCGTACCGGTCCTCCACCGGCCTGGGCAGGCCGCGAACGGCCTCCAGGTCCCCCACCTTGCCGGCCGGGCGACGCGACATCGAGATCAGCACGCCATCCTTTAACAGTGTCCGCGGGGGCACGTTCTCCAACCGGGCCAATCGATCCCTCAAATCCGCAAGTTCACGAAGCACAGCCAGTTGCCTCCGACCCAGTCGCTCCCGCCCACGAATCCGCAGGTACAGCGTCCCGGGCGCGGGGCGGTACATGACCATGTCTTCCAACCCCGCAGCAAACTCCTGCCTGGCCCACCCCTCCCGCCCGAGGTCGGCTAACTGCTTGCAGATCACGTCCTTGGCCGCGGGAAGGTATCGAACGTCGTCGGCGGCGTAGCGGACCTGGACGGCCGAGAGCGGCCGCTTGTCCCAGTGCGTGAACGCCAGCGGATTGCCCGGCACCACCCCCACGAACCGCTCGAGCAGCCGCGTAAGGGACAGTGGATACTCCGGATGCACGAACCCGGCGGCGATCTGGACGTCCACGACATTCACCGGCGCCCGACCGGTGGCCAGCACCGCCGGTGCCAGGTCCTGCTGGCCCGCCAGTACGATCTTCTCCACCGCCGCATCGGGAAAGAGTCCCCAGAAGTCCCCCAAGTCCAGCCCGGCCAACGGGTCCAGCACGAACACTCGCTGCGTGGTCGCCGCCTGCACCACGCACAGATGCGAGATATAGCTCTGCTCGCCGATGAACTCGCTGTCGTAGGCGAAGGAACCAACTGTCCTGAGGTGCTCGACCATGTCGGCCAGCCCCGCCGCCGTCGCGACCATCGTGGGGGCTTCCCGGCTGGCCAGGGGATGCTCCGTCAGCGGCGCCGCCGCCTGCTCCTGGCCGCCATGCCACTCGTTGTGACTCTGGTCCCTCCGGAACTGCCGATACCCGCCCCGGTTTCCGCCGGCCTTCCGGTCGCTCCGGCCGGCACCATCCTTCGCTTCGCTCGTCATACCCGCTCACCTTTCATCTCGGCATGATACCCTCGACCCGACCCGTTGTCACCTGCCCGCAATTGACAGCCTCACGCTCGTTCCCATAGACTCCCGTTCGTCGTTCCCTGAGAGAGAGGAAAGAGAAATGACAAGCGGCTTGCCCTTTGACGATGCGGTGGCCCTCTGGCGGATGGCCGGGGCGAACGGTTTGGCGTTTCACGGCGACGTGACGCCCGGCGTGGCCCTGGAGGGCGACGATCGCGATGCCTCACTCGCGCGGGGCGGCGACGGCCGGGCCGCCAGGTTCGCTGGCGGGTGGGTTTCCGTCGGCGACAGTAACCTGAAACTCACGGGCCCCGAGATGACGCTGTGCCTGCGGATGAAGGACACCGCCCAGGCCTGGAACGCCCCCCTCCTGGCCAAGGACGACCCCAACGACCCCTACGGCACGATCCTGTCGGCCGGCGAGGGTCAGTTGCGGTACGTCTGGCGGACAACCCCCGCGGCCGAGCGGACGAACGCCCTTCCGTTCGACAACAGCACCCCCGACTACCTCAACGGCGTGATGCGCCTCCACGTCCCGGCGGCCGTCATCGGCCAGGGCGGCTGGCACGACGTGGTCATTCGCTTTCGCTCGCCCAACCTCGAGCTGTTCGTCGACGGCGTGCTCGTGGACGAGGAGTGGCCCCACGGCGAACTCCACGAGTTTCACGGCCCGTTCCTGATCGGGGCCGCCTGGCGCGACGGACAGAAAGTTTCCGGCTTCAACGGGCTGATCGATCACGTGGCCATGTGGAACCGGGCGCTGACGAACGAAGAGATCGTCGCCCTCTCGGGCGGGGCCGAGACGGTCGCCCGTCGCGACCTGGAGATCCTCGGCCCGCACAAGGGCGTGCCGCAATACTGGCGACCGCGCGGGCACAACACCTGCGCCGGCGACTGCATGCTCTTCTCCCACGGCGGGCGGCTGCACTTGTTCTGGCTCTTCGACCGCCACCATCACGCCTCCAAGTGGGGCCGAGGGGCGCACGAATGGGCCCACTGGTCCAGCGCCGACCTGGTCCGCTGGGAAGAACATCCCCGGGCCATCAAGCTCACCGAAGGCTGGGAATGTGCCGCCGGGACGGGCTCCCTCATCGAATACCAGGGCAAGGTCTACGCCTACTACGCCGAGTTCACCGCCTGGGGCAACTACAAGGACTCGCCCTACAAGGAACTCTCCATCTGCCTGGCCGAAAGCGACGACTGCATTCACTTCAGGAAGCTGGGCAAGATCCCTCCCCGCGGGTTCGACTCGCACACCTTCCTGGACCCGGCCACCGGGTTGTACCACCTGCTGACCCCCGGCTCGGGCCAGGTCTGGCCCAACAACTGGCCCGACGGCAAAAACGGAACGCTCGAGTACACCGCGACCGACCCGGTGCACGGCCCGTGGACGCTCCAGCCCAAGCACTTCCACGAGGCCGTCGGGTGCTGCCCGCACGTGTTCCTATGGAACGGCTGGTACTACCTCATGATCGAAAGCCGCGTGTGGCTCTCCCGCTCTCTGGCGGGCCCGTGGACAGAGAACTCGCCCACGCGGCTCTGCCCGCTGTACGTCCCCGGGGGTGCGGTCTTCAACGGCCGGGCGTTCTTCGCCGGCTGGCTGGGCGAAGGGCCCGCGGGCCGTTGGGGCGGCAACATCGTCCTGCACGAGCTCGTGCAGAACCCCGAGGGCATGCTGGGAATGAAGTTCGTCCCCGAGATGATCCCGCCCTCCGGCGACGCGGTCGCCCTGACGCCGGCGGGTTCGGCCCTGGCCGGCCTGCCGAGAGACGCCCGCGTCCGCCTGGAGCTCCGGCCCAACTCGCCCGCCACGCCCTTCAGCCTCCGCCTGCGCGCCACGGAGGCCCCCGGCAGCGGGCTGGCCCTTCGCTTCGACCCGGCCGGGCGGACCGCGGCTTTCGCCTTCCCCGAAGGCGCCCCCACCAAGGCCGCCCCCTTCACCGAACTCGACGCCGTCGAGGCCCTCGACCGCCCCGTCGCCCTCGACATCGTCCTCATCGGCGACATCATCGACGTCTGCCTCAACGGCCGCCGCACCCTCACCACGCGCTGCCAAGGCCTGGCCGGCGACCGCCTCGCCCTCGACAATTGCACGGCCTCGGCCCTCGACGCCCGCCCGCTGAAGCCACAGTAAGCGGCACCTACGACCTGGGCACTGAGTTCCCGGGTGCCATGCTTCTGGCGTCTGTTTGCCAGAAGCATGCTCTCGCGATGGACGTCCTCTAGCATGCTTCTCCGCTGCGCGTAGAAGCATGGCACCCGACAGGTTTTCATGGATCGCGGGTGAGCCGAAGGCTCGTGAGGAACTGATCCCATAATCCCATGATCCCGTTCTCTCCTTACTTCCTTTTGCCCCCGACCATCGACCCGCCCACAGCGGCCGGTGGGCCGGTCGCTACCGTTTCCACGCGCAGCGGTAGTTGAACCGCCGGTTGGGGGCGGTGTCGCCGTCGGTGCAGAGCGAGATCGCGTCCTTGAGGTCGCGGGGGTTGTCGGCCCACTTGAAGTCGAACGTGAAGGCCTCCCCCGCCAGGCCCAGGAGTTGGCGGGGCACGGACAGTTCGAGGGCCCGGCCGGAGCAGGCGTAGGGCAGCCGGGCCGCCTCGGCCCACTCCCCGGCCGGCGTCCACTTCATCAGCGTCGTGGTCTTGGCGTCGATGACGCTCTTGTTGATCACGTAGTCGTACCCGCACCAGCCCGTCTGCGGGTTGTTGTCGGCGTCGATCAGCAGGAGCATCCAGTTGCGCCTGGTGTGGCTGGTCAGGGGGGCGGCGGTTTCCACGTAGAAGTGCACCGACTCGTCGCTGACGGCGACCTTGGCGCGCACGATGTCGTTTCGGCCCGAGAAATTCACATATTTCAGCCCGCCGTAGCCCTTGTAGTCGCGTTGGACGACGTCGCCGGCCGTGTCGCGGTACTCGACCTCCACCCCCGCCCAGTCCTCGAACCGCCCGTCGATCGTCACCGGGTGCAGCCCGCGATGCTCCGGCATCGGCCGGACGCCCTTGTACCGCCGGATGTTCTGGGCCAACTGCATGTAGTAGTTGTCCGTGTACCCGCCCTTCATCGGCTGGATGCACCGGTTGAACTCCGCGTTGTACTGGTCGACGAAAAAATAGTCGTTCTGTCTTCGCATGAAGTCGACCTTGCCCCCGTTCTCGGGCGGGTACTTGCCCGCCGTCCACTCGTTCCAGTCGTTGACGTACAGGAACTGCGGGTTGCCCTTGAGGGCCTCGTCCCATCGCTGCTGGAAGTAGCTGCCGTACCCCTCCGGGTGCTCGACCTTCTTGCCCAGCCAGGGCACGAACGCAGCCGCGGGCAGGTCGTATTCGTTCAGCGGCGGCTCGCCCTGCTCGCGGGTCCAGCTCTTGCCGATCAGCGTCGAGGGGTGCTGCGCCGGCGTGACGGCGGCCTCTTCCTTCCGGCCGGCGTGGCGGGAAACCAGTTCGTCCGGGCTCAACGCCCGCACCCTCGGGTCGCCCACGTCCAGCCCGAAACTCCAGTTGTCCTCCGTGCCGACGTACCGCTTGCCCGCCCACTGGTAATACCCCCACCACATCGTGCGAAGCGTGAAGAAGCCCTTCACCGCCCGGGTGTAGTCCTTGTACACCGGCTCACAGTATTCCGGATCGCCGTGGTGCGGGTGCTTCGGGTCGGCCTTGGCGGCGGGCTCGTAGTGCGGGTTGGGGTTGGCGACCCCGCCGCCGTTGGCGTCCGTGCCCGGCGTGGCGTTGTAGAGCAGCAGCGGCTTGCCGTCCCAGTAGAACCAGAGGTCCTTGTACTGGCCCGCCTGGTAGATCTTCTCGTACAGGTCCTGCACCACCGTAATGACCGGCCCGTTGAAGGCCCAGAAGCAGAACTGGGGCACCTTGTTGCCCTCGGCCTTCATCTTCTGCATGACGGGAAAGATGACGCTCCACTCGTCCCAATACCGGACCGCGTTGGTGACGTCCATCACCAGCACGTCCACCCCCGCGTCGGCCAGCATGGACATGTCTTTGCGGATAACCCACTCGTCCTTGCTCAGGAAGTACCCCGCCTCCGGCTCGCCCCAGTGGTACGAGCCTTCCGTCCAGAGCGGATGCCGGGCGTCCAGCCGGGCCTTGGGGTCGGCGGCGAGGATCCGGGAAACGTCTCCGGCGTACGGGCTCTTCAGGCCGTGCGCCGAGTCGCTGTGCCAGGCGATGTAGAAGATGCCCACCACCCGGCGCTGGTCTGGTGCCTCGGGGCTACCGGCGCCGGCGCAGGATCGCCAGGGCGCCCATGGCCAGCAGGGCCAGGGTGGCCGGTTCGGGCGTAACGATAACGTTCCGCCACCAGTTCCACATGGCTACGTTCGGAATCCC
>JAPLNA010000422.1 GCA_026693065.1 Planctomycetota bacterium | reverse complement strand
GGCGCCGCGAGCAGGCGTTCGCCGTTTTTTTTTGTCGGAGGGCTTGACACGATTAGTATACACAGGGATACTATCCACCGTAGCACGTACCGAGGTGGACGCCATGAGACCGTTGACGCCCAGACAGCAGGCCGTCCTGGAATTCGTGGGCGCGTTCTCCAGGGATCGCGGGTTCGCCCCCAGTCTTCGCGAAATCGGGCAGGCGGTCGGGCTGACCAACGTCAGCGCCGTCCGCGGGCACGTGGCGGCCCTGGAAAAGAAGGGGTTCGTCCGGAAGCAGCCCGACCAGCCCCGCTCCATCAGCGTGGTCCACGCCCCCTCCCTCCTCAGCCGCATCAAACGCACACTTCACCAGTGCGCCCGGACCGACGAGGGCGTCCTCCACCACGTCCAGTACGGCCTCGTTCTGGCCTCGCAGGGGCTGGCCCCTCGGTTCGCCCCGGACGCCAAGGCCGACGTGGAGAAGGCCCTGGAGCGGCTGGCCAAGGAACACGGCTGGCGGTTCGTGCGGAAGCAGATTCACCCGGACCACCTGGTGCTGGTGGTCCAGGTCTGGCCCAACCATTCGCCGGCCCTGGCCGCCGCCCGGGTGCGCGCGGCGGGGGAGAAGGCGCTGCGGCGGCGGGGACAACCGGCGGACCGCCGGGCCTGGGCGCGCGGGTACGTGGCCACCACGGACCTGGACCAGTTGGACGACATGGCGGAGCATTTTCTGGCCGCCCGCCGCCCACCGAGGCGGGAGGGAGCGAAGGGATGAGGTTCTTCCTGATTGACAAGATCACGACGTGGGAACCCGGCCGCCTGGCCGAGGCCGTCAAGAACGTCGCCCTGAGCGAGGACTTCTTCGACGACCACTTCCCCCGCCGCCCGGTCATGCCCGGCGTGCTGATGATCGAGGGGATGGCCCAGGTCTCCGGGCTGCTCCTGGAGGCCGGGCTGAAGGACAAGTACGCCAAGGACGCCAAGGCCGTCCTCACGCTGCTCGAGCGGACGAAATTCCGCGACCTGGTCCGCCCGGGCGACAGGCTGGTCTACCGCAGCGAGGTAACAGCCCTGAACGCCAACGGCGGGAAGGTCTCGGTGCAGGCCCTGCGGGAGGGGCAGCCGGTCGTCACGTCGGGCATGGTCTTCGCCTTCGTCTACGTCGACGACCCGCACTTGGCCCAAAAACGGCAGGCCCTCATGGACCTCTGGAGGCAACCCTGATGCCCGCCACCCCCCCCACGCCCCGGCAGGCGGTCGTCACCGGGATCGGGATGGTGACGCCGCTGGGCGACTCTCCCGCGGCCGTGCTGGCCGGCATCGAGGCCGGGCGTTCGGCGGCCCGGGCCCCGTCCTTCGACGCCGCCGCCCTCCTGTGCCCGCTCGCGGCGCCGATCGACGGATTCGACCCCGAGCGTCACGTCGATGACGTCAAGTCGCTGCGGCTGATGAGCCGGGACGCCCAACTGGCCGTCGCGGCCGCCCGGATGGCCCTCGCCGACGCCGGGCTGGAGCCCCGCCGCCCGTACGCGCCGGAGGACATCGCCCTCTACGGCGCCACCGGCCTGACCGGCATGCCGGCCGAGGAGGTCGCCGCCCTGGTCCGCCACTCGGCCGATCCGGAGGGCAACCTGGACCTGCGGCGGTTCGGTTCGGTGACGCTCAAGCGGGTGCGGCCGGTGCTTTCGTTCCGGATCCTGGCGAACATGCCGATCTGTTTCGTGTCGATCGCGGGGAGCATTCGCGGGGCCAACGGCATCTACACGCCCTGGGAGGGCCAGGGCGCCCACGCGATCGCCGCGGGAATCCGGGCGATCGAGGAGGGCCTGGCCCCTTGTGCGGTGGTCGGCGGCTGCGACGTGCGAACGCACGAGTTCGCCTTCGTGAGCCTCCAGCAACTGGGGGCGTTCCAATCCTGGGCCGACCACGGCGAAGGGGCCGTGCCCGGCGAAGGGGCCGCCTTCCTGGTCCTGGAAGAGCAGAGCCTGGCGGCCGATCGCGAGGCCCGGGTCTACGCGACGATCCCCCGGCACGCCATCGGCACGACGTCGTCGAAAGTTCCGCTGGCCGACACGCTGGCCGGTCTGGTTTCCGCCGCCCGGCCTGACGGGGCCGCCCGCATCGTCGCCGCCGGCGACGGCGACAGGCCGATCCGACAGGCCGAAGCCGACGCGATCGAACGGGCCGGCCTGGGGGCCGCCGACACGCTGTACCCCAAACGCCACGTGGGCAATCTCTACGCGGCGGCCGCCGCCGTGCAGGTGGCCCTGGCGGCAGCGATGGTCGAACGGGCCGGCACCGGCCACGCCGTACTCGCCAACTGCTTCGGGTACGGCAGTCAACAGGGCTCGTTCCTGCTGGAGGCGGTATGACCCGGGTCGTCATTACAGGCATCGGCGTGGTGAGCCCCGTGGGCAACGGGCGGGAGGAGTTCTGGGCTCACCTGGCCGCCGGGCGTTCGGGCATCGGGCCCATCACGCTCTTCGACGCCTCGGAGTTCCCCGTGCGGATCGGCGGGGAGGTCCGCGGGCTGGACTTCCCCGCGCTCGGGCGGTCGTTCCCCGCGGCCACGGCCTGCCGCGACCGGAAGGTGCTGCTGGGCCTGGCGGCGGCGGGCGAGGCCCTCCTCGATGCCCGCCTGAGCGAGGCGCGATTCGAGCGGGCCAGCCTGCACGTGGGCGTCGGGCTCGAGATGCTCCACCTGGAGGACCTGACCCCCTTCGCCGCCGTCGAACGCATCAGCCTTGCCATCGCCGCCCAACTGCCCGGCGCCCTGGCCGGCCGGTTGCTCCAGACCCCGCTGGACACCACCGCCGACCTGCTGGGCGAGCGGTACGGGTTCGGCGGCGGGCGGTTCACGAACTGCTCGGCCTGCGCGGCCGGCGCCCAGTCGGTGGGCGAGGCCTTCCACATGGTTCGCGCCGGACGGGTGGAGCTGGCCCTGGCCGGGGCCACCGACAGCATGCTGAACCCGCTGGGGCTGGGGGGGTTTTCCCTGCTGCGGGTGCTGTCTGCCCGGAACGACTCGCCGCCACAGGCCTGCCGCCCGTTCGACGCCTCGCGTCAGGGGACGGCCCTTGGCGAGGGAGCGGCGTTCCTGGTGCTGGAACGGCTGGACCACGCCCTCGCCCGAGGCGCCCGCTGCTACTCCGAGCTCCTGGGCTACGGCAGTTCGATGGACGGCTTCCGCGTCTCGGACCCCGAGCCCGGCGGGCGAGGGGCGGTGCGGAGCATGGCCGCCGCGCTCGCCGACGCGGGCCTGTCGCCCGGGCAGATCGACTGCGTGAACGCCCACGGGACGGGCACGCCCAAGAACGACGTCGTCGAGACTCTCGCGATCAAGGACGTGCTGGGCGACCGGGCGTACGAGGTGCCCGTTCACGCCGTCAAATCGATGACGGGCCACATGATCGCCGCCAGCGGGGCCGTCGAAGCCGCCGCCGCCGCGTTGACCCTCCACCACCGGTGCGTCCCGCCGACGATCAACCTCGACACCCCCGACCCGGAGTGCGACCTCGATTACGTCCCCGGGCGGGCGCGGGAGTTTGCGGGGCAGACGGTGTTGTCCAACTCCTTCGGTTTCGGCGGCCAAAACGCCACGCTGATCTTCGGGAGGTGCTCATGATGAGTCCGGAGGCCCTCTTTGAACTGCTGCGGTCGCGAAGGTCGGTGCGAGCCTTCACGGACCGCCCGGTCGATCGGGCGACGCTGGATCGCCTGATCGAGGCCGCCCAGTGGGCGCCCTCCAATCACAACCGCCAGGGCTGGAAGTTCATCGTCTTCCAGGACCGAGGGCACATCGCCGACCTGGCGGCCCGGGTCGGGGAGTCGTTGAAGACCCGTCTGGCCTCCGCCAACCGCCGGGTAGCCGCCCAGGGGCAGGAACTGGTCCACTTCGGAACGCTGTTCGCCCAGGCTCCCGTGGCGATCCTGGCCCTGCACAAGAAGAGCCCCGCCGTCGGGCGGGCGCTGCTGGGCGAGGCGGGCAGGCAGGTCAGCGCCGAGGCCCTCAGCGCCGCGATGGCCGTCCAGAACATGCTGCTGGCCGCCCACGCGATGGGGCTGGGGGCCTGCGTGATGACCGCCCCTCTGC
>JAPLNA010000421.1:12406-17301 GCA_026693065.1 Planctomycetota bacterium | reverse complement strand
CTGCGGGAGTTCCTCACTTGGGCCGGCCGGTTGGCCCCGGCGGCCGCCCAGACGAGGGCGGCGCCCGCGCAAGGAGAATGGCTCGGCACGGCCAGCGGGGCAAGCCTGGCCGGGATGAGCGACTGTAACGTCGTGCCCAGCCCGCAGTGGCAGGCGGCCGAGCCTGCATCGGGAGCCCCCGGGGCGCCGGCTGAGGGGTTGCCCCTGATGGCGATGCGTCCATGGGTGCAACGCCCCGGCGACGGAATCGTCTTCCCCCAGGTCGTGCGAAAGGGCGGGCACGTCGTCATACGGTGGCAGAGGAAAGACGGCGGGAACGGGGGGGCCACTCCTGGCCAGGACCAACCCCTCGTGGCCGCGATGGACCCGCTGGTCGTGGGCGGCCTGGTGATCTGCCGGCACGACGATGGCGTGGCCGCCTATGACCTGACGGGCGCGCGGACGGGAGAGCCCGGGCGGAGGGTCTGGATGAGCCCGCCGCTGCCGGCGCCCGCGCCGGGAAGTGGGGTGCCCCAGGCCTGGTTCGCCGACGCCAGCGGCTACAGTATCACCAGCGACGGGCGGCGAGTCTTTCTCGTCGCCAGGGCTCCCGCGGCCGTGCCTCCTACCCAGCCCCCGCGGGTGGACATGAACCCGCTACAAAAGAATAGGGGACAGGAGGTCGAGACGATGGTCAGGACGGCGGTCGCGGAAATCCCCCCTGCCCTGGTCGGCCTTTCGCTGGCCGACGGCAAGTGGCTCTGGAGCGTCGGCGGCGGGGCTGGCGACGGCGGGGACGAAAGCCTGCGCCTGGCGGGTTTTTTTTCGGCCCCAGCCGTCCAGGGCGGAAGGCTCTACGCCGCGGCCATCCTCAAAAACGTGATCTATCTGGTTTGCATGGACGCTGGCGGGGTCGTGCTGTGGAAGGCCCCGATCGCCGAGTCGCCCGCGGGCAGGCCGATATGGATGGCAGGGAGGTCCCTGCCCGGGCCGGTCACGACCGGGGCCTCCATCGCCCTGGCCGACGGCATGGTCTTCCTTTGCACCAACACCGGCGTGCTGGCCTGCGTGGACGCCGATAGCGGGCAGGCCCTCTGGGCCAGGCAGTACGTCGATTCGGCCACTCGGCCACTCTCCTGGCGCGATCGCGGGGCGGCGGTTTCGTCCTCCGCCCCGACGGGCTGGGCGGAAACCTCAACCCCTTGCTCGTCCTCGACGGCAAGGTCATCTGCCTGCCGGGGGATCTGCCGACACTGCTGGCCGTCTCGGCCGCCGACGGGAAACTGCTGTGGTCGAGGCCTTCGCCCGGACAGACGGAACTGAGTGCCCTCGACTCCGGCCGCGTGCTGCTGAGTTCGCCTGGGCTCACCGTTGTGGACGCGGCCACCGGGGGCGTTCTATTCGACCAGGCGGACCTGGGGCTTCGCGGTCGGCCCGCCGTGGGCCCCGCGGCCGTGATGGCCGGAGGGCAGGGGCAGTTGGTCCGAATGGACCTGAAGACCTACGCGATCACGCGGACGAACCTGGCCTCGACCGAGGCGATGCTGGGCAACCTGGTGGCCGTGGGCGGGCGGCTGGTCGCCGCCAACGCCTCCGGGCTGTACGTGTACGCCGACTACGACGATTCCCGCCGGGAGCTGGACCGGCGCCTGGCCGGCGCGGGGGGCGAGGCCCGCGACAAGCTGCTGCTGGAGCGGGGTACGCTCGCCTGCCACGCCGGGCGATTCGACGAGGCCCTGGCGGACCTGAAGGCGGTGCTCGAACAGGGAGGTGAGTCGGGCGTGTTGGTCGATGCGGCCAGGGAATGGCAGATGCGGACGTACGTGGCCCGGGGCGACCGGCGAGATCGGGCCTCCGACATGGCCGCGGACTTCCAATTGGCCTACGACGCCGCCGGCACGCCGGCGCGGCAGGCGCAGATGCTGGTGCGGCTGGCCAAGGCGCGGCGGCTGGAGGCCGACCAAGCCGGTGGCGACGAGCCCAGGAAAATCGAGGCCCTCCGCCAGGCCGTCGAGGCCGCCCACCGCCTGGCCGAATCGTTCCAGGGCCAGTCGATCGCCGACGTGCCGGTCGGCCCCGCCGCCCTCGCCCAGGCGCCCGACGTGCCCGAAATGACAGACGCTCGGGCGTGGGCGATGGCCACCTTCCTGCCGCCCCTGCTCAAGGAGCACGGGCAGGCCTGCTACGCCCCTTGGGACGCCCAGGCCCAACAGGCACTCGCCAAGGCTCTCGCCGTAGACGACCTGACCGCTCTGCTAGCCGTCCGCGATCGATGGCCCAACAGCAGGCACGTGCCTGGATCGCTGATCTCCGCGGCCGAGTGCATCTTCCGCCGGCAGACCGCCGCCCCGGCCCCCGACGAGGGGGAGATGGATCGCGCCTACGGACTGCTCGCCGACGCCGAAGACCGGGCCGAGCCGCGAGCCCTCGTGAACAGTCTGGCCGGGCGGGCCGTCATCGCCGCGCGGAGGACCGGCGCCGGCCCGTTGGGGTGGATCCTCGCCCAACAGATTCGCCAGGCTTCCACGGCGGCGAGTATTTCGCTGGGCGAGCCGGTAGCCTTCAATCGGAACGACATGCCCCTCAAGGCGCTGCTGGAAGATCTGGACGGGAGGGCTCCGGTCGCGGCGCCACCCGCACCGGGGCCGGAGGCCTCACTGTCCGGGCCTGTCGAGCCGCTCTTTACCCTCGAGGGCGATTACTACTTCGTCCGCGACCAGGCCTGGCAGGCAGTTCGCCAGGGGACCCACCTGCTGGCGATCCGGGACGACCGGCTGATCTGGCTGGACACGGCCGCCCCGAACGCCGACAAGGCCCTCCGCTGGGAAACCAAGGTTCCCATCGCCTCGGGCGAACTGCGGGGTTACATGTACGGGGCGCCCGGCTTCACGCTCGTGGGCGCCCTGGCCCCCGACGGCCAGAGCGTCCTAGTGGCCGGCCGCACGTGGGCGATGGCCCTCGATACCGCGGACGGAAAGCCGCGCTGGAAAGAACCGGTCAACATCGCGGCCCTGTGCGGCGGGCAGATCCACTCGATGAGCGTGGCGAACGGCCGGTTGCTCGTGCAGGATTGTGCCGGGCGAGTCCTCTGCCTCGATGGGTCCGACGGCAAGGTTGCCTGGCGAGCCGACCTGAGCAAGGACCTCCTGAGGTTCGACGCCCCCCCGCAGATGGCCGGGGAACTGGCTGTGTTGCAGGGATGCGCCGCGAAGAAAGCCGCCTGCCTGGACCTGCGAACGGGCAAGCTCCGTGCCGTCTGGTCCTCCGGCCAGTACGTCTCCGCCCGCGCCCTGCCCTGCGGGCTGGTGGCCGTCCTGGCCGACGGAGTGTGTTCGCTGTACTCCATGGCCGGGTCCTCGCCGGTATCCCGGGCGATCTGGACCCGGCGATACGATGTCTCCCTCAAACCGGCCATCGTCGGGGCCGACGGCAGCCGGCTGTTCATATCGGACAATTGGATTGCCCCCACGCTCGATGTCATCCGGGTGGACAACAAGCAGATGCCTGCGGTCAAGCTGGCCGCGGTCGAGGGCACGGTCTGCGCTGTCCACGCCGCCGGCGGGGCCCTCTACCTCACGGTCGGACGCGACGTCCAAGGCCTCCGGGGCTCGCGACCGATCGGGCAAGTAGTGATCCATCCGATGTCGATCCATAAGGTCGACGCCGCCACCGGACGAGAGATCTGGAAGGACATGAACCAGGAGTTCAGCACGGCAGGTTTTCCGCTCACCCAGGCCGGGACGACTGTCGCGGTGACCGTGGGCGGGACTACCTTTGGAACCGGCATGTCCGTGGCGCTGCTGGGAACCTCCGATGGCCGGCGGATACAGACGGTCGAGCTGGTCGGGCGACCGCATCCGCTCGCCAGTGCCGCCCCTCGGTATCTGAGCGTAGGGCCGGCTCACGTGGTGGCCAATCGGCTTTGCACCGAAGGCCTCGCGGGGATCACCGTCTACCGCGTCAAGGGCGCCCCCGCGCCCCGGTGACCGCCGGGAGAATGCGGATCTCGGCTTACTGCCCGAGCTTCTTCTTCATCGCGGCGATCCCGGCCTTGGCTTCGTCGGTGGGCTTGAAGTTGTTGGCGGCCGTGAAGGCGTCCAGGGCCGTCTGCCACTGCTTGGCGCGAACGGCGGCCTTCGCCTCCGTCATGCTCTGGGCGTAGGCGCCGTTGATGGCCTTGGCCAGCCCGTCCTGGGCCTCGCGGGTGTTCTCGATGCCCTGCACCTTCTTCCAGGCCGCGATCGCCGTGGGCCAGTCCTTCGCCGCCGTCGCCGCCTTCGCCGCCGCCAACGCCTCGAGGTACTGCTTGTGCGCCCCGGTGTTGGCGGAGGCCTCGGCGAGCTTGGCCTTGGCGTTGGCAATGCCGGCCTGCGCCTCGGCGGTGTTCTCGATCCCCGCCGCCTGCGTGTACGCCGTCAGCGCCTGCTGCCACTTCTCCGCCGCCGCCGCGGCCGAGCCGGCCTTCATGAACCGCATGTACTCGTGGTGGGCCTTCTCGTTCGCCGACGCCTCCAGCAAATGCTTCTTGGCCGCAGCGATCTTCGCCTGCACCGCCCGGGTGTCCTGCAGAGCGGCCGCCTGCTCGTACGCCGTCAACGCCTCCTGCCACTTGTTCGCGGCGCCTGCGGCGTCGCCGGCCTGCATCAACCGGTTGTACTCGGCCTTGGTCTTCTCCTCCGCCGACCCCTCCAGCAAATGCTTCTTGGCCGCGGCGATCTTCGCCTGCACCGCCCGGGTGTCCTGCAGGGCGGCCGCCTGCTCGTACGCCGTCAGGGCCTCCTGCCACTTGTTCGCGGCGCCCGCGGCGTCGCCGGCCTGCATCAGGCGGTTGTACTCGGCCTTGGTCTTCTCCTCCGCCGAGCCCTCCAGAAGGTGCTTCTTCGCCGCAGCGATCTTCGCCTGCACCGCCCGGGTGT
>JAPLNA010000421.1:0-12286 GCA_026693065.1 Planctomycetota bacterium | reverse complement strand
CGCCTCCTGCCACTTGTTCGCGGCGCCCGCGGCGTCGCCGGCCTGCATCAGGCGGTTGTACTCGGCCTTGGTCTTCTCCTCCGCCGACGCCTCCAGCAAATGCTTCTTGGCCGCGGCGATCTTGCCCTGCACCAGCCGGTTGTTGTCGATGGCGGCGGCCTGCTGGTACGCCACCAGGGCTTCCTGCCACTTGCCCGCGGCGCCCGCGGCGTCGCCGGCCTGCATCAGGCGGTCGTACTCGTGTTTCTTTTCCGCCCCGGCCGTCGCTTCGACCATGTGTTTCTTCGCGTTGACGATGCCCGCCTGGGCCTCGGGGGTGTTGTTGAGGGCGGCGGCGTTCTGGTAGGCCGCCAGGGCCCGCCCCCACTCGCCGGCGCGGGCGGCGGCGGCGCCCGCTGCCATCGCGCGGTCGTACAGCACCTGCGCATTCCGGGCCTCGCTCAGGGCCTTCTTGGCCGCCGCGATCCCCGCCGAAGCCTCGCGGGTCTTCACGAAGCCGTAAGCCTTCTGATACGCCTGGAGGGCGTCGGCCCACCGCCCGGCGTGGGCGGCCTTCTCGGCCTCGCCCATCGCGGCGTCGTAGAGCTTGCGGTCCTGGGCCTCGGCGAGTTTGGCCTTGGCCGTCGCCACGCCGGCGCCGGCCTCGCGGGTGTTCTCCACCTGCCACGCCCGGGTGTAGGCGTCCAGGGCCTTCGCCCAGTCGCCGGCCTGGGCGGCGGCCGCCCCCTGCGACATCGCCGCCTCGTATCGCCGCCGGTTGGACTGCTGCTCGGCGAGTTTCGCCCGGGCCGTCGCCATGCCCGTCATCGCCTCGTGCGTATTCTCGATTCCGCCCGCCAGTGTGAAGGCCTCCAGGGCCTTGCCCCAGTTGCCCGCCTGGATCGCCGCCCGGGCGGCGGCCATCGCCGCCAGGTAGTCCCGTCGCCGGGCCTGCTGGCCGTCCACGATCTTCTGCTTCGCCGTCGCGACGGCATTCCGGGCCGCGGGAGTGTCCTCCAACTCCATCGCCTGCTGATACGCCGCCAGCGCCCTCGCCCAGTCGCCCGCTTTCGCCGCGGCGTCCCCGGCCGACATCGCCTGCTGGTAAAGCCGGTGCCGCTGCTGGATGTCCTGAAGCAGGTGCCCGCGGGCGTTCTCGAAGGCAGCTCGGGCCTCGGGGGTGTTCAGGAAGCTCAGGGCGTTCTGGTAGGCGTCGGCGGCCCGCCCCCACTCGCCGGCGCGGGCGGCGGCGGCGCCGGCGGCCATCGCGGCCTCGTAGTTCCGCCGGACCGCCCCGGTCGTCTGCAGGTTCCGCGTCGCGGCGTTGATCTTCTCCGTCAGGTCCTGGGTGCTGCGGATGTTCGCGGCGTTGCGATAGGCGGCCAGGGCCTCCTCCCACCGCCCGGTCGCCGCCGCCGCGTCGCCTCGCGCCAGCCAGCCCGACCAGGCCAGGTTGCCCAGGTACGCCCGGCGGTCCCCCGGGCTCATCAGCAACATGCTCGCCAGGTCGTTCATCGCGCGGGGCAGGGCGTAGCGGTTGGCCGCCGCAATGTCCGCCGACGAGATCGCCTGCCCCTCGACCAGGTCCACCAGCGTCGTCGACATCACCGTCCCGACGATCACGGATCGCACGCCGATTCGCCGCAGCCGCGGCTGCACGGGGGTCCGCATCAGGTCGTCCATGGTCAGCCCCGCCCGGCCCAGTTCGGCCAGCAGCTCGTCCCGGCTCAACGGGCGGAATCGCGGGTCGTCGGGGGAGAACTGACGCCAGAGGGCGTCGGCGAGCATGGCCCCGGCGTAGCGGCGGGGCAGGCCCACGTCGCCGCGGACGTCGAAATCCGCCACCGCGATCGCCGGGCGCCGCGTGCGACGGGAAATCTGGTCCAGCAGGGCGCGAACGTTCGGGTCGTCTTCCTCATTCAGGGCCGCCCGGAACGCCGCCTCCGCCGTCGGAACGTCGTTGACGGCCAACGCGTCCATGCCTTGCCGGCGGAAGGTGAGATATCGCTCGTGGCGGGCGGCCCGCTCGGCCTGATATCGACCCCAGGCGGCGGCGTCGGCCTGCTGGTCGATCTGCTCCTGCTGGCGCGCCCCGGCGAGGGTCAGCAGCCCGCCGAACTGGTCGGCCAGCGGCGTGTCGCCGAAGGCCCCCTGCGCCCACGTGCCCAACTGCAGCGCGCCGGCGAAGTCGCCCCGGGCCAACATCCCCTGAATGGCCGCCAACGCCCCCTGCGCGTCTCGCTCGTGCTGGGTGGCCTGGAACGCCCGCGACTGCTCGGCGGCGATCCGCTGCCGCTGGGCCTCCAACCGTCGGCCTGGCGGCCCTTCAGCGCGACATAGTCGGCCTTCTCGCGGTCGCTCATCTGCAACATCGCCACCAGGTCGACCAGCGAATCCTGCAATCCCGCGGCGTCCCAGGCCGTCACGTCCGCCGTCTGCACAATGTCACCCGTCGCCGTGTCCACCAGCCTCGCCGACACCGCCAGCGTCCCCAGCCGGCTGACCGTTCCGAGCACGACGTACCGCACGCCCGCCAGCCGCTTGACGGCGAGCACCTTGGGGTTCTCGTCGATCTGGGCGACGGAGAGGTTCTGCTCGCCCATCGCCGCGGCCAGCCGCGAGCGGTCCACCAACTGGAACCGCTGGGCATCGAACCGCCCCAGCATCAGTTCGGGCACGATCTTGCCCGCGTCGGGAATGCCCACGTCGCCCGCGACGGCGAACTGGGCCACCGCCAGGCGCGGCTTGCCCGAAAGGTTGCTCGCCTGCTGGAGCATCGCCCGGGTGTCGGGGTCGTCTTCTTCCTGGAGCGCGCCCTGGAACGAGCTGGCCGCCGTCGCGTAATCCTGCTTGCCCATCGCCGCCAGACCCGCCTGGCGGGCCTGGAGAAATCTCCCGTGCCGGGCCGCCCGCTGGTCCTCCGGGGCCGCCGCCGCCGTCGCCTGCTCCTGCGTCTGGGTGGCCATCCCTTCCTGCGACTGCTGCAACAGGGTCACCAACTCCCCGGCCGCCGGGGTGTCGGCGTAGTCTCGGGCGGCGACCGTCGCGGAGGCCTGGGCCTTGTCGAACTGTTTGCTCGCCAGCAGCGCGCGGATCTCGCCCAGCGCCAGTTGGGCGCTCTGGTCGTGGGCGGCCTTGGCCTGTTCCTGCACGGGGGCAGGCAGCCCGGTGGGCGTCTCGCTGGCGGCCGCTCCCGCCGCCGGCGCGGGCCCCATCCCCGACCCGACGACGATGGGCGGCTGACCGTCCGAGCCGGTGACCCCGGTGGCCATCACGGGGGGCAGGGCGTCCGCCCCGGTCGCCGGCGCGGGCGTGACGGCCGTCGGGGCCTCCCCGCTCGCCGGAATCCCCGCGTTGGGCAACGGCGGCTGCGGCTCGACCCGAACGGCCGTTCCCGATTCCGGCGCTGAGGCCGGCTGCGTCGTCGAGTTCTTGTTCTCCGGCTCTTCGCAGCCGATCGCCATGATCCCAACCGCCGCCAGAACCGCCGCCACACCGATATGCCTGAGCGTCCTCATCGTCGTTCTCCCAGTAGACCTGTTCGAATGCGCCACGCCGTGCCGCGGGTACATGGTAAACTACACAGCACAAGATGTCCAAGAAAGTTGTGGCAACCCCCCCGTACCACGAAGGTCCAGAATCGCGAATTCCCGTACAAATCTTCAGGCCGCGACCCCAACAACCGAAAACATGGGGAGAGCGTGCGGACGCTCTCCCCAAACCCCTCTTCCCGGCCCACACGCCCCCCAAGAAAGAACCTGATAGACACATCGCGCGGGGATCGGGTGTGCCGTTGTTTGGGCGTGTGTGGGCCGGGGAAGGGGGTGCGGGGGAACCGCCGCCGGGTCCCCCGCGAGCGGCCACCGTGTGCCCACGTACGGAATTCGATTCTTCGGGATCGGTTCTCGGTTCCCCCCGGCCGCCTACAACCAATCGGTGAGGGCTTCGGCGAAGTAGGTGATGATCAGGTCGGCGCCGGCCCGCTTGATGGCGGTGAGGGTTTCCAGGGCGGCGGCGCGTTCGTCGATCCAGCCGGCGGCGGCGGCGGCCTTGATCATCGAGTACTCCCCGCTGACCTGGTAGGCCGCCAGAGGCAGGTCGCTGGCCCCGCGAACGTCGGCGATCACGTCGAGGTAGGCTCCGGCGGGCTTGACCATGAGAATATCGGCCCCCTCGTCGGCGTCGGCGTCGGCCTCCATCATCGCCTGGTCGATCGTGCGGTAGTCCATCTGGTAGCTCCGCCGGTCCCCGAAGGCCGGGGCGCTTTCGGCGGCATCCCGGAACGGGCCATACAGGCTCGAGGCGAACTTCACCGCGTACGACATAATCGCCGTGTCCTCGAACCCGGCCTCGTCCAGGGCGTCGCGGATGGCGGCAACCTGCCCGTCCATCATCGCCGACGGGGCGACGATGTCGGCCCCGGCGCGGGCGTGGGAGACGGCGGTGCGCCCCAGCAGGGCCAGCGTGGCGTCGTTGTCGACGTCCTTGCTGCCCCCGGGGCGGGCCTTCAACACCCCGCAGTGCCCGTGGCTGGTGTATTCGCACAGACACAGGTCGGTGATCACGATCATCTCCGGCAGGGCCTTCTTGATCGCCCCGGCCAGCCGCTGCACGGCGGCCTTGGGGCTCCAGGCCTGCGAACCGGTGGCGTCTTTCGTGTCGGGGATGCCGAACAGCAGCACGGCGGCGACGCCCTTGTCCGCCCAGGCCTTGACGGTCTTCAGGGCCGTGTCCACCGAGAACTGAAACTGCCCCGGCATGGCGGCGATCTCCTGCCGCACCCCCTTGCCCTCTCGCACGAACAGCGGGGCAATAACGTCCTGCATCGACAGCCTCACCTGCGCGAGCATCTCTCGCAAGGCGGGGGTCCTTCGCAGCCGTCTCAGCCGTCGGGTGGGGAACTGGCTCATGGGCACGTGCTCCTGTAAGGTCGCCGCATTATACTCGGGCTGGGCCCCCGGCGTCGACAACGCAGGTCGGGTGCCGTGGTTTGCGGCGCAGCCGCAACCACGTCGTATCGACATCCGCTGGACGGGAACGTGGTTGCGGCTGCGCCGCAAACCACGGCACCCGGGCCCGACGATCCCGGCGCGGGGGTGTGGGCGATCAGGGCTTGCGGCGGTAGGATTCGAGCATGGCGGGGATCTGGTCGGGGGTCATCTTGGCGTGGACTTCGTCGCCGACCATGACCACGGGGGCCAGGCCGCAGGTGCCCAGGCAGCGGGCGCCTTCGAGGGTGAAGAGCCCGTCGCCGCTGGTCTCGCCGAAGTCGACGCCCAGCTCCTGGCGGAGGCGGTCGGCGATCTCGCTGGCGCCTTTGACGTAGCAGGCCGTGCCCAGGCACACGCTGATGCGGTACTTGCCCAGGGGCAGCAGGCGGAAGAAGTGGTAGAAGGTCGCCACGCCCGTGACGGCCGCCGTGGGCATGCCCAGCAACTGGGCGACCGCATCCAGCCGGTCGGCGGACAGGAAGCCGAACCGCCCCTGCACGAGGTGGAGGATGGAGATCAGGTGGCTGTCGGGGTGTTCGTCGGCGCGGGCGCGGGCGAGAGCCTCGACGATTTCAGGGCTCAGCGTTGCCTGGGCGGCGGCGGCTACCTGGAGCCAGTTGTCCGTGGAAGCGATGGTCATTGATCACCTCGCAGGAGAATCCCCCGCGGCAGGCGGGGGGCGTAGGTCGTGTGGAGCAACTCGTGGGCGGCGTGGCTGCCGGGAGCGCCCAGCATGTCGGCGTAGAGGGCCTTGATGTCCGGGTTCTCGTGGGACCGGCGGAATTCCTTGTCCTTGTCGATGGCGTACAGGGCCGACGCCCGTCGTGCCAGCAGGCCCGGATCGAGCACCTTTGTGCCGCGGGGCGGGTAGGGCTGGCCGCCTCCGCCGATGCACCCGCCGGGGCAGGCCATCACCTCGATCGCGTGGTAGGTCTCCGTGCCGGCGACGACCTTGTCCAGGACGGTGCGGGCGTTGGCCAGCCCGTTGGCCACCGCGATCCGAAGGTCCGTCCCGTTCATGTGGACGGTAACTTCTCGCAGCCCCTCGACCGCGCGAACCTCGGTGAACTCGATCTGCTGGCCGGTCTTGCCGGTGACCTTCTCGACGGCCGTCCGGAGGGTGGCCTCCATCACGCCGCCGGTCGTGCCGAAAATATCCGCCGCCCCGGTGCTCGTGCCCATCGGCGAGTCGAAGACGTCGCTGGGCAGGTTCCAGAACTCCAGGTCGGGCAGGCCCCAGTAGTCGATGCCGTAGCTGCGGATCATCCAGATGGCCTCGCGGGTGGTGAGCACGGCGTCGGTCAGAGGCCGCCCGTCGAGGTAGTGCTCGGGCCGCCGGGCCTCGAACTTCTTGGCCACGCACGGCATCACCGCCACCACGTAAATGTCCTTGGCGTCCCGCCCGATTTTCCGGGCGTAATACGTCTTCAGCAGGGCCGACATCATGCTCATCGGCGAGCGGCAGCTCGAGGCGTTGGGGATCAGCGACGGGTAGAACTTCTCGAGGAAGCTGATCCACCCGGGCGAGCAGCTCGTCAGCAGGGGCAACGGTCCGCCCTTGCCGGTGAGCCGCTCGATGAACTCGTGCGACTCCTCGACGATCGTCAGGTCGGCGGCGAAGTTGGTGTCGAACACCCCCTCGAAGCCCAGCCGCCGCAACGAGGCGATCATCTTGGCGGTCGCCGGCGTGCCGGGCGGGCAGCCGAAGCCCTCGCCGATGGCCGCCCGGATCGACGGGGCGGTCTGGATCACCACGTGCTTGTTCGGATCGGCCAGGGCGGCCCAGACGTCGTCGGTGCCGTCGCGCTCGATGAACGCCGCCGTCGGGCAGACGTTGATGCACTGGCCGCACTGAATGCAGACGGACTTGTCCATCGCCGCCCCGTGGGCGGGGGCGACGGCGGTGGTGAAGCCCCGCCCCTGCTGCGACAGGTTGCAGACGCCCTGAACCTCCGCGCACACCCGGACGCACCGCCCGCAGAGGATGCACTTGTTGGGCTCGCGGATGACCGACAGCCCCGTCTCGTCGGCGGGCAGATTCTTCCGCTTGCCCTCGAACAGCCGCTCGCGGACGCCCAGCGTGTAGGCCAGGTTCTGCAACTCGCAGTTGCCGTCCCGCTCACAGGTCTGGCATTCCTTGGGGTGATTGTCCAGCAGCAACTCGACAATGTCCCGCCTCGCCTGGCGAATCTCCGGGCTGTTGGTCTGCACGATCATGCCGGGCCAGACCTTCGTCGCGCAGGCGGGCATGTAATGTCCCATGTCCTTCACGTCGACGATACAGACGCGGCAGGAGCCGGCCAGGCTCAGGTCGGGGTGGTAACACAGGCGGGGGATGCGGATGCCGAATTCCTCGGCGGTCTGGAGGATCGTCCAGCCGGCCGGCACGGACACCACCTGTCCGTCGACGGTCAGCGACACCATGTTGGTTTGTTCCTGGTTCATGTGGCTCTCGCTCGTCTAGGCGCGGTGCACGGCGTCGAATCGGCAGACGGAGAAGCACCGCCCGCAACGGATGCAATGGGCCTGGTCGATCACGTGGGGGGCCTTGGGCTTGCCGGCAATGCAGGGCACGGGGCAGTGCCTCGCGCAGGCGGTACAACCGACGCACTTGACCGGGTCGATCTCGTAGTGAACCAGGGCGGTGCACTTGAGCGAGGGGCACCGCTTCTGGTGAATGTGCGCTTCGTACTCGGCGCGGAAATACGTCAGCGTGCTCAGGACGGGGTTGGGCGCCGCCCGCCCCAGCCCGCAGAGGGAACTCTTGCGGATCAGCTTGGCCAGCCGTTCCAGCCGAGGAATGTCCTCGGCCACGCCTTGGCCCGTCGTGATCCGCTCGATGATCTCCAGCATCCGCTGGGTGCCCTCGCGGCAGGGCGTGCACTTGCCGCAGGACTCATCCTGCGAGAAGGTCAGGAAGAACTTGGCGATGTCGACCATGCAGTCGTCTTCGTCCATGACGATCATGCCGCCGCTGCCCATGATCGAGCCCAGGGCGGCGAGGCTGTCGAAGTCGACGGCGGTGTCGAGGAACTCGGCGGGGATGCACCCGCCGGCGGGCCCGCCGGTCTGGACGGCCTTGATCTTCTTGCCCCCCGGGGCCCCGCCCCCGATGTCGTAGACGATCTCCCGCAGCGTCGTCGTAGACGATCTCCCGCAGCGTCGTGCCCATCGGCACCTCGACCAGCCCCGTGTGGCGGACCTTGCCCGCCAACGCGAATACCTTCGTGCCCCCGCTGGCGGCCGTGCCCAGCGAGGCGAACCACTCCGGCTCGTACAGGAACATCACCGGCACGTTGGCCAGCGTCTCGACGTTGTTGATGACGGTGGGCTTGCCCCACAGCCCGGCCTCGGTGGGATACGGCGGGCGAAGCCCGGGCTGGCCCCGCTTGCCCTCGATCGAGTGGTTCAGGGCCGTCTCCTCCCCGCATACGAACGCCCCGGCGCCCAGGCGAATCTCCACGTCGAACGACCACCCGCTGCCCAGCACGTCGGCGCCCAGCAGCCCATGCCGGCGGCAGGCGGCGATGGCGTGCTCGACCCGGCGGATGGCCATCGGGTACTCCGCCCGGATGTAGAAGAACCCGCGCTGCGCCCCGATGGCGCTGGCGCCGATGATCATGCCCTCCAGCACGCTGAAGGGGTCGCCCTCGAGCATGCTGCGGTCCATGAACGCCCCGGGGTCGCCCTCGTCGGCGTTACAGATGATGTAGCGGGTGGTTTCGGGGGAGGTTCTCGCCCCGGCCCACTTTTTGCCCGTGGGATACCCCGCCCCGCCCCGCCCGCGGAGCTTCGAGGCCGTCATCTGGGCGATCGTCCACTCCGGGTCGTTACGGCTGAGCACGACGGCGGCGGCGCGGAACCCGTCGCACATCAGGTACTCGTGGAGGTCTTCCGGGTTCACCAGCCCGCTGTTGCGCAGGGCGATGCGGCTCTGGCGATTGAAGAACGCCGAGTCGCCGTACAGGTCGAAGAACCGCTGGCTGATCGGGTGGGCGCTGACGCGAAGGTCCTTGACGATCCGCCCGCCCACGATGTGCTCGGTCACCACGCGGTCCAGGTCCGCCAGGCTCGTCAGGCGGTAGATCACGTTCGAGGGGCGCACCATCAGGTGCAGGGCCTCTCCGCGCTTCTCGCCCGGGCAGAGCCCGAAGCACCGGGCCTTCTCGATGTCGTATTGCTCGGCGCCGATCCCCGCCGCCGCCAGCCGGCCGGCCAGGTCCGTCTCGAACGTCTGCATCAGGTTCCGCGCGCACCGCCGCCCGGCGCAGAAGAGGAACTCGAACCGGGGCACGGCCTGTCCGTGATGATCCAGGATCCACTCGAGCACGGGCTTGCCCCCCCGCACGTGCTCCAGGAAGATCCGCTGCACCAGCGCCGGCGTGACGGACTCGTACTTGACGGGCATCTGCCCCGGCACGCTGACCGACACGATGGGCTCGCGGCTGCACCGCCCGGTGCAACCGGTCTGATGGAGGACGACGTTGGCCAGCCCCGCCGCCGCGATCAGCTTGGCGAATTCCTGATACACCGCCTTGGCGCCCGCGGCATCCTCGCAGGTGGCCGAGCCGACCTGTACGCGGATCCGACCGGCCTGGTCCTGGGCCGCCATGCGATCCCGGGCCTGACCGGCCAGTGCCTCGTACGCCGCCATTACCTTCTCTGCCGCCATGTCCGCTCCTGGTTCTGGGCCCGCCCCCGCGGGCCCCCTGCAATCCAACCGGGGGTCATCCGTCACCGGCGCTGGCCGGGCCGGGCCGGGAATTGTACCCGGGACAATAAGAAATAGAAGGGCCCGCCCGGAATGAATCCGGGCGGGCCCCGCCAGGAGAGAGGGTAAGACCTACACTAGTTTGTCGCCGGGGGCCCGCCCTGCCCGCCGCGGCCCCCACGCCCGCCACGGGCCGGCATCGCTTCGAGCTTCTTACGCTGCTCTTCCGTCAGCACGTTCTTCTTGATGTCATCCATGGCCGCCGTAAACACGGCCCGCTTGGCCTCCATGCCCTCGGCCTTTTCGGCGGCGGCGCGGGCGGCCGTCAGGATGCCCTTGACCTTGGCCTTCTGATCGTCCGACAGTCCCAGACGGTCCAGCCGACCGGTGACCATCCGTTCCATCGGCCCGGGCAGCGTCGCCAGCTTCGCCCGCTGCTCGTCGGTCAGGACGTTCTTGCGAATCTCCTCGCGGAGGGCGGCCATGATCTCACGCCGCGCCTGCGGGTTCTCGGCCTTGGCGGCCTTCTCGCGGGCGGCCTTCACCAGTTCCGCGACCTTGGCCTTCTGTTCGGCCGTCAGAGCCAGCTCGCTCAACGGCAGGCCCGACTCGCGGGCGACCTGCATCGCCTCGAACTTCGTGCGCTGCTCCTCCGTCAGCACGTTCTTCTTGATGTCCTCCATGGCGGCCGTCCGGATCTCGCGCTTCGCCTCGGGGGTTTCGGCCTTGTCGGCCTTCTCGCGGGAGGCTTTCAGGATCCCTTCGACCTTGGTTTTCTGCTCGGCCGTCAGGTCCAACTGGGCGAAGGGATTGCCCCCGCCCCGGCCGCCCCGCGCGCCCGCGGGCGGCTGGCCGTCCTGCGCCATCGCCGTCGTCCCCACCAGAGCCAGCACCGCCACCATCGCCATCGCTACTACTGCGTATCGCATGATCTGCTCCTTCCGGGCCTGCGCCCGTCTGCCTGTCGCTGAATGCCCGCCGTCCGGCAGCCATCCTACCTATTCAACGCCCCGTCCGGCGTCTCCCTGCACGAAATACGCCTCCTCAACCAAGACTCGCCCTTCACGGCCGGATACAAGAACGGGGCGGCTCGTATACGTCGGCAGAAAGAGACGGGGATTCAAGGATTAGAGGATTAGGGGATTGAAAACGCATCAACAACTTGGAATACCCAGATTCCATATCGCTCAGGGCAACGAGGGCCACGACATCCGGTCCGCGTGCGCCTAGTCTCTTTCTGTTATCCATATTGTCTTCTTCAATCCCCTAATCCTCTAATCCTTGAATCCCTGTCTCTTTCTACCGTCGCCCCATTTGGCCGCCGACGGCGCTGCGCGAGGCGATCAAAGCCCTTGCCCGCACGCGGGAGTGTGGTACAATCGTCCGCGGCGCACGGAAGCCGCCACGGCTCCCGACACAACCAGCCAGGTTCTGGCCCAGGCCAGGAGGTAACACCATGGAAACCGGCACGTCGGCCTCGCACAACGGTCCCCGCATGGAAACTCTCGAAGCGCGTGAGCTCCTGGCCGCCGGGGGGCCCAGCGCCTACGCCCAGTACCTGCTGGAACTGATCAACCGCGCCCGAGCCAACCCCGCCGCCGAGGCCGCCCGGTACTCCATCGCCCTCAACGAGGGGCTGGCCGCGGGAACGATCTCCACGTCCGCCAAAGGGCCCCTCGCCTTCAACCAGGCCCTCATCGACGCCGCCGTCGCCCACGAAACCTGGATGTTCCAGACGGAACTGTTCCAGCACACGGGGATGAACGGGAGCACGTCGGCCCAGCGGATCGCGGCCGCCGGGTACGTCGCCGTCTCCTCCGGCGAGAACATCGGCGTCTTCGAACCCGGCAGCGGGCTGCCCAACATGATCTCCGACACCGCCGGGCTCGAGGAGAGCCTCTTCGTCGACACCGGCGACGCCGGCCGCGCCGATCGCCTCCGGCTGATGGACTCGGGCTTCCGCGAGGTCGGCATCGGCGTCCTGGGCGGGCCCATCACCGGCGGATCGGCCATCGCCGCCACCGAAGACTTCGCCTCCGCCGGCAGCGGGGCGTTCCTGACCGGCGTGGTCTACGACAACCGCCTGGCCCTCCTGGACGACTTCTACACCCCCGGCGAGGGGCTGGGCGACGTGATCGTCACCGCCGTCAAGCACGGCGGGGGCACGTTCACCACGACCACGTGGAACTCCGGCGGCTACAGCCTGGCCGTGCCCGCGGGAATCTACGACATGACGTTCTCGGGCGGAAGTTTGGGCGGCTCGTTCGCGTACCCGAACGTCGTCGTGGGCACGAGCAACGTCAAGCAGGACTTCGTCGCCGACAACCCGCCCCCCACCGCCGACCTGACCGTGACGCCCACCCCCGCGGCCTCTCGCACCCTCTACGTCCGCCCGGGGGCCGCCTTCAGCCTCCAGGCCGTCGTCCAGAACATCGGAAACGCCCGCGCCGACGGGCCCTTCGACGTCGCCATCTACCGCTCCACCGACGCCACCGTCGACGCCACCGACACCCAGATCGACACCTACGCCCTGGCCAGCCTGGCCAAGAGCACCACCAGCACCGCCACGCGTGCCCTGACGGCCCCGGCCCTGGCGGGAACCTAC
>JAPLNA010000420.1:6060-13322 GCA_026693065.1 Planctomycetota bacterium | reverse complement strand
GAACCAGGTCGGCAGGATCGCTCTCGAGCAGTACGGCATCCAAACGGGAGTACACAATCATGTCGGCGGGCTGATCGAGAATCCCCGGCAGATCGATCAGCTCATGGAGGAAACCGATCCCCGCTATTTCAACCTCTCGCCCGACACCGCGCAGATCTGGATGGGCGGAGGCGATCCCCTCCGCATGTTGAAGAAGTACAAGCGGCGGATCGTGTACATCCACTACAAGGACATCCGGGCTTATCACCGCGGACTCAAGGGCTACCTCGACAACGTGATCGAACTCGGCCGCGGCATCCTCGACTTTCCCGCCATGCACCGGATTCTGAAAAGCGTCAACTACCAGGGCTGGATCACCATCGACCTGGACAACGCCCGCCGGGTCGCCGCCGCCGGCGGGATCATCATGCCGCTCTCGCCGCCGTTCTACATGACCGCCGACCGCCCCCCGCGGGAGGTCTCCATGACCGACCTGCTGGACGCCTTCGTCGACCGCGTGCTGGCCGTGCTGGGCGCACCGGCCGCCGCCAACTGGGAAACCATCGCGTGAGCTTCCTCGACCTGAGAAGTTTCCTTCGCCACCTGGAGTCGGCCGGGCAACTGGCCCGCGTGCCCTGCGAGGTGGACCCGAATCAGGAAGTGACGATCCTGCAGCACCGCGTGCAGGCCGACGGCGGGCCCGCCCTCCTTTTCGAACGCGTCAAGGGCTCGCCCTACCGCCTGGTGACGAACCTGTTCGGCACGCCGGCGCGGGTAGCCGCCGCGTTCGGGCGACCGCCGGCGGAGTTCTCCCAACAACTCGTGGACCTGGCCGGGCGGCTGATGCCCCCGACCCTCGGGGCGATCTGGTCGGCCCGGCGGGACATCCGCCGGCTGCTCCGCGCCCGACTGAAGAACGTCAAGACCGGGCCGGTGATGGAGACCGCCTTCGCCCCGCCCCAGTTGGACCGCCTGCCCGTCCTCACCTGCTGGCCCCTCGACGGCGGGCCCTTCTTCACATTGCCGCTCGTCCATACGACGGATCCCGTGTCCGGCGCCGGCAACCTGGGCATCTACCGCCTCCAGCGTTTCGACGCCGACTCCACCGGCATGCACTGGCAGATCGAGAAGGGCGGCGGGTTCCACTTCCAGAACGCCTGCCGCCTGGGAACTCCCCTACCCGTGAGCGTTTTCCTGGGCGGCCCGCCGGCCCTCACCCTCGCCGCCATCACCCCCCTGCCCGAGGGCCTCGACGAACGACTCCTGGCCGCCCTGCTCCTGGGCGAGCCGCTCGAGGTCATCCCCCGCCCCAGCGGGCACCGCATTCCCGCCCAGGCCGAGTTCGTCCTCGAGGGCTCCGTCTCCCCCGGCGACATGCGACAGGAGGGCCCCTTCGGCGACCACCTGGGGCATTACTCGCATTCCGCCCCGTTCCCCGTCTTCCGGGTCGAGCGCGTGCTCGCCCGCAAGGACGCGATCTTCCCCGCCACCGTCGTGGGCAAGCCCCCGCAGGAGGACTACTACATCGGCGAGGCCCTCCAGGAATTGACCCTCCCGCTCCTGAAGTTCACCCGCCCGGCGGTGGCGGACCTGTGGGCGTATCCCGAGTCGGGCTTCCACCCGCTGGCCGTCGCGTCCGTCCGCGAGCGATACCCGCACGAGGCCCTCAAGCACGCCCTGGGTCTGCTGGGCGAGGGTCAGCTCTCGCTGACGAAGGTCCTCATCCTCGTCGGGCCCGACGTGAACCAATCTCGACCCCTCGAGCGGGTTGCACCTCCTCGCCCCCACCGCCCAAGACACCCTCGACTTCACCGGTCCCTCTCTCAATACCGGAAGTCGCTTGATCCTCCTCGCCCTTCCCTCTCCTCCGTCGGGTCCTTCTTTCTCTCCGTCGGTTTCTTCCTCCGTTCCCTCCGTTTCTTCCGTTTCTTCCTCCGTTCCGTCCGTTCCTTCCACCGGTCCATCCGTTTCTTCCGTTTCAACCGCTTGCGGTTTCGCGGGGTCTTCTTCTCCTCCCGCTCCCCATCGCACCGTCCCTCCCTCGCCCCCTCCTCGCGGTCCGGGCGTTCACCCCGACATTCGCGCCCTCGCCCCTCTGGGTCGCGCGTTCCTCATCGTCCAGTTGCACGACGGCGCTGACCGCCCCGCCGTCCGGGCCGCCCTGGCCGCTCACCCGATCACCGCCAACTATCTCTTCCACGTCCTGGTCTCCGCCGACGTCCCCATCGACGACCCCCGGCTGATCCTCTGGGGCTGGTTCACCCGCTTCGACCCGCTGGCCGACCTTCACCCGGCCTCCGTCGAACGGGCGGGCAACCGCCTCCTTTTCGGCT
This sequence comes from Planctomycetota bacterium, assembly GCA_026693065.1. Lineage (GTDB taxonomy): Bacteria > Planctomycetota > Phycisphaerae > SM23-33 > SM23-33 > JAPLNA01. The sequence continues at coordinate 11,010 of JAPLNA010000420.1, read as the reverse complement.
TCCCCATCGCCATCGACGCCACCTGGAAGCCCGGCTACCGCCTGCCCGTCGCCTTCGACGCCGACCTGGAGCGCAAGGTGCTCGCCCGCTGGGACCGCTACGAACTCCCGCGCCCCGGAGCCCACACGTGACGGCCCCGCGCGACAGTCTCCTCGCTCCCGACGACAACCGCCGCATGTTCGACCGGATCGCCGCCCGCTACGATCTGCTCAACGCGGTCATGTCCTTTGGTCTTCACCGCCGCTGGCGCCGCCTCGCCATCGCCGCCCTGAGCCCCCGCGCGGGCGGTTCATACCTAGACGTCGGCGCCGGCACGGGCGACCTGTCCCTGGAGCTCCTCCGCGTCTGTCCCACCGCCCGCCTGGTCGCCCTGGACCCCTCCGCCCCCATGATCTCCTTCGCGCACTCCAAACTCACCCGAGCAGGTTTTTCCCCTTCTTCTTCCCCATCTTCTTCCCCTTCTTCCTCTTCTTCTTCAACCGCTTGCGGTTTCGCAGTGTCTTCTTCTCCCCCAAACGCGTTCCGCTGCGCGTCACCGCTAAACGTCGATGGGGGTGTTTCTTCTTCTCCCTCCCCCTCTGCGTCCTCTGCGTTCTCTGCGGTTGATCCCTCCCCTTCCCCCTCCCCCCTCCTCCTCGTCGCGACCGCGTCGGACCCATCTCTCCCGTCGGGGTCTTTCGACGGGGTCGTCAGCGCGTTCGTCCTCCGCAACATCGCGGACCGATCCGTTGCGTTGACGAACCTGCGTCGCGTCCTGGTCCCCGGGGGGCGGGCGGTCTTCCTCGACCTCACCGTCCCGTCCTCGCGCCTGCTCCGCCTGGGTCACCGCCTGTACACCCGTTTGTTCTTCCCGCCCCTGGGCCGTCTCCTCGCCGGCTCAGCCGCCGCCTACCGCTACCTCGCCGACTCCGTCCAGCACTTCCCTCCCGTCGCGGACATCCTCTCGTCCTTCTCCTCCGCCGGTTTCGCCAACCCCCGGGCCGTGCCCCTCTCGGGCGGCGTGGTCACCCTGTTCATCGCGGAAAACGGTACGAGGAACTAAGGACCCGCGGAACCGGTAATCACGGAAGGACCCGGTCTGTCGGACTGCTCGCTTCAGCGAGGCAGTCATTCCCCGCGGGTCTGTGACTTCGCCAGGCGTTTCGCGGTTCAGGGCCGGGTAGTCGGGGCGGCCAGCAGCGTCTTGAGGTCGGCCTCGAGCAACCAGGGGGAAGTCTCGCCGGCGACGAGGTAGATTCTACCCTCGTACACGATCGACGATCTCGCGGCCAGGGGGACGACGTAGTTGGCGATCTTCACGCCCTCGCCGGCGGTGATCGCCGCCCCGGCCAGGTCGATGGGCGAAAGGTAGGCCCCTTCGTTCAAGGAATACAGCAACATCGCCCGCCCGTTGCCCCGGATCAGGCAGGGGTGGGAGATTTGCCCCGCGTGATTGTCCGCCTTGCCGGAGGCGTCCTTCACCAGCAGCCGCGGGGCCTCCCACGCCAGGCCCTTGCGGAAGGCCATGGGGTAGATCCCCGCGCCGAAGTCGTCGAAGACCATCCGGAATCCGTCGGCGCCCTCGCAGGCGACCTGGAAGTTCCACACGTTCAGGGTCTTCTCGCCAAAGGTCGACTTCGTCATGGGCTGGAGCGAGGCGAGTTTGTCCAGGGTTTCCCCGGCGGCCACCGAACCGGCGTAATTGCGGCTGAACAGCCACGTCACGCCGGTCTGGTCGGCGAGCATGACGGGTGGATTGAGGGGCCAGCCGTCCACCGTCTGTATGTCGATCTTCCGCGGCGGCGACCACGCCTTGCCGTCGGGCGTGTTCGTGATCCACAGTTGATACCCCCCTGTGCTGCGGTTGAGCAGCGAGAGGCGGTTGGAGAAATACGCCAGCCACACCTTGCCGTCGGCGGCGGCGAAGGTGCTCGGCGCGAGGTTGCTGAAGATCGAACTGAAGGGCAACGCCTCCGGGCGGCTCCACCGCACGAGGTCCGCGCTGCGGGCGGACATGAGTTTCCCCTCCAGGTTGCTCCAGACGGCCAGGAATTCCTTGCCCACGCGTTGGAGGCTCAGGCCCGAATCCGTCTCCGAGTGTCCGCCGCCGAGGTCCAGGTCGATCTGCCGCCAGCGGAAGGGGCTCTCGAGGTTGACGAAGAGCCCGTACCGCCCGCCGGGCTTGACCTCGAAGGGGATTTCGATGGTTCGTTTATCGCCGGGGACGGAGAACCGCAGCGTCTCCCGCCCCGGGGCCAGGTCGGTGGTGGCCGTGCCGTTCTCGATCGCCGTGGCCCCCCAGGTCAGCCGGGCGTTGGCGGGCACGAACTCCGTCTGCGCCCACGTTTGGGTGGCGACCGGGGCGTCCGCCGCGGGCGACTGCTCCGCGGCCAGCCGGCGGGTCAGCCACGTGTCGTCGAATGCCCCCTTGCCGGTGGTCATGTAGTCCTGGGCCTCCTTCAGGGTCTTGACGGCCTCGGCGGGGGCCTTCAGCTCCGCCCGTTGTATGCGGGCGATCCAGAGCATCAGCAGCGTCCGCTGGCGAGCGAGACTGGTTCGTTCGCTGGCGTCCAACGGGCGAGTGATCTTGAGACCCCCGCCCGGGGGGCCCGGACGGTCGAGAACCCTGGCGCCTCCCTCTAATCCCCCGGGCGCCCCCGGCTCCGCGGCCGACACGTCGGGAGTCCTCCGCCCCGCCGCCAGGTCGGCGTCGATGCACTCAACCACCTTCCGGTAGGCCCCCACCGCGCCGGCCCAGTCGCCCTGGAGCTGGCAGCAATGGCCCAGCCACAACCAGTCGATCTGGCGAGCCTCCACCCCCGGGGCCGTGGCCCTGCGAGCAAGTTTGACGGCCTTGACATCGGCGGCCTTGGCGAAGGCGGACTGAATCCGCGCCCTGACCGCGACCAGGGCGGCCTCGCCCGTCAGGGCCAGTTCGTCCAGCAGTTTCTGGCTGCGGGCCTTCACCTCCGGGTCTTCGCTCTGCAGCGCCTGGCGCAGGGCCGGGGCGGCCTCCTCACCCATGTCCCCCAACCGTTCCGTCGCCGCCTCCCGCACCGCCCAGCGGTCGTCCCCCAGCTCGCGGATCAACCGGGCGATCTCCCCATCGGCCGGCGCCGTCGCCGGCGCGGAGGTCGCCTGTGCGGCCGCTCGGCACGCCGTCAACCCAACCGCCAGGACCGTCACGCTCAGCAAGCACGCACGCATAGACGGGGTCCTTTCCTACTCCTAAGACGCACGCTCGGCCTCGCCGTTACGTCAATTCCGAATTCCTGCTCCCGGCGAGGGCCTGGACGCCGGGACGGCCAGGAGCGTTTTGAGGTCGACCTCCAGCAGCCAGGTGGCACTGTCGCCGGCGATGAAGAAGAGCCTCCCCTCGTGCTCGATCGGCGTTCGGCCGACGACGGGCACGAGGGAGCTCGCGATCTTCACGCCCTGGCCGGCGACGACCGCCGGGCCGTCCGGGTCGACGGGCGTCAGGTAGCTGCCTCCTCGCCAGGAATAGAGCAGCATCGCCCGCCCCTGGTCGCGGATCAAACACACATGAGCAATCTGTCCGGCGGCGTTGTCGGCCGTGCCAGGGGGCTCCGTCACCAGCGGCCGCGGGTCTCCCCACGCCAGGCCCTTGCGGGAGACCATGGTGTAAATCCCCGCGCCGAAGTCGTCGAAGACCATCCGGAATCCGTCGGCGCCCTCGCGGGCGACCTGGAAGTTCCACATGTTCAGAACCTTCTCGCCCCGTTTCGCCCGGGCCAGGGGTTGGAGGGCGGTGAGTTTGTCCAGCGTTTCCCCCGCGGCCACCGAGCCGGCGAAATTGCGGCAGAACAGCCACGTCCCCCCAGCCTGGTCGGTGAGCATCACGGGCGGATTGAGCGGCCAGCCGTCCACCGTCTGTACGTCGATCTTCCGCGGGGGCGCCCAGGCCTTGCCGTCGGGTGTGCTCGTCAGCCACAGATGATACCCCCCCGAGCCTGTTTCCATCGGCGAAAGCCGGTTGGAGAAATACGCCAGCCACATCGTGCCGTCGGCAGCCAGGTACGTCGCCGGCGCGATGTTGCTGAAGACGGCGCCGAAGGGCAGGACCTCCGGGGGGCTCCACGCCGCGAGATCCCCGCTGCGAGCCGACAGGAGCTTGCCCGCCGGGTTGCACCAGACAGCCACGAATTCCTTGCCCAGGCGTTGTACGCTCAGGTTCGGGTCCGAAACGCCGCGGTCGCCGCCGATCGCCAACTCGATCTGCCGCCAGCGGAACGGGCTGTCGAGGTTGACGAACAGCCCGCATCGCCCGCCGGGGGTGACCTGGAAGGGCATTTCGATCGTTCGCGTATCGCCGGGGGCGGAGAATCGCAGCGTTTCCCGCCCCGGCGCCAGGCCGCTGATCGCGGTGGCGTTGGCCAGCACCTTCGGGCCCCAGGTTAACCGCCCCGAGGCCGGCAGCAACTCCATCTGCGCCCACGCGTCGGCGCAGATCGGCGGGGGGTTGTTCGTGATCGCCCGGTACGTGGCCTTCACGACGACGCTGTGCACGACGAACTCCTTCCGGGCCGACGTCCCGATCTGCATGTGGACCAGTCCCGCCCCTGCGGGCACGACGAACCCTTGCGTCACAGTTTCTCGCCCCACTTCGCTTGCCCTGCGCTTCTCGCGCGGCCAGCCGATGCTGCCCAGGTGCTTCCGCCCCCCGGGCGGCACGGCCGTGGCCACCGAGCAACTGAACTGCCCCCCCATCCGCGGATTGAACTGCTCGATGTCGCAGGCGAACTCCACCGTGTCGAATTCCTTTCCCGGCGGCGGGGCCAGGGCGAAGTCGGAGTAGGTCCCCCGGCGATAGGCCCGCTGGCGGGTGGCCTCGTCATCGATGTCGAGCTTCGTGGCCGCCCCGTCGGCCGGCAGGGAGATGATCCACGGCACGGGCGGGGGGGTGGCCCCGGCCGGCAGGGCGCGAATCTCCGCGAAGATCCGATCGACGTC
>JAPLNA010000420.1:2099-6046 GCA_026693065.1 Planctomycetota bacterium | reverse complement strand
TCCGTCTCCACGCGCTTCAGTTTCGTCCGCCAGGCGGCCGCCCGTTTCCAGGCCTCCACCGCCCCGGCCAGGTCCCCCGCCTCGTGAAGGCACACCGGACGCTCGTCGGCGATCGCAATGCTCATCCACCCGTCGTCGATCGTGCCCTTGCCGGCCTCCAGGAAATCCAACGCCTCGCCCAAGGTCTTGGCCGCCTGCGCGGGGGCCTTCATCTCGTGCCGCTGGATGTGGGCGATCGAGAGCATCATCTGCGTCCGCTGGCGGGTCATTTCGGCGCGTTCGCGGTCGCTCAACGGTTGAGGGCCCCCGGGGGCCACGGGACCCACCCAACTGCCCTCGTTGCCCTCGATAACGTTCAGCATCTTACCCCGCCGGGCCGGGACCTCCGGGGCCTCGGGGGTCTTCCGCCCCGACTGCACGTCCGCGTCGAGGAATTCGACCACCTTCCGGTACGCTCCCGCCGCGCCCGCCCAATCGCCCCCAAGCTGGCAGCAATGCCCCAGCCACAACCAGTCTGACATCCCCGAATCCCCGTGATTGACCACCCTGCGCGCCACCTCGACGGCCGCGCCATAGTCAGCCTTGCGAAAGGCCCACAGAACCTTCTGCCTCGCCACGGCCAGGTCGCTCTCGCCTCCCAGGGCCAGCGTGTCCAGCAGCTTCCGGCTGCGGCTCTTGACCTCCAGGTCCGCGCTCTGCAGCGCCTCGCGCAGGGCCTGGGCGGCCGCCGGACCCATCTCCCGCAACCGCCGCGTGGCTTCCTCCCGCACCGCCCAGCGGTCATCTCCCAGCTCGCGGATCAGCCGCCCGATCTCGCCCCGAGCCGGCGCCGTCGCCGGCGCGGAGGCCGGCTGCGCGACCGCACGACTCGCCGTCAAAGCGACCACGAGAACCGCCACGCTCAGCCGACAGGCACGCATCGTCCGGCTCCTTTCCCACCTACTAGACGCTCGGGCGCCCGCGTCGTTACGGTAATTCCGGACCCATTTCCCAGCGCGGACATTGTACGGGGGCCGCGGGGCCTCCTCAAGCCGCCGGGGACCTTTGGCGTCCGCCGCCGGATGCGGTTATAATGCCGCATTCGTCTTGTGAAGGAATCTCGCCACGACATGATCGAACCCGACGACACCCCGCTTCGCTTCGCCAGCGTCCCCTACGCCAACGCGGCCCCGCTGGCGGCCTTCCTGCCCGAGGGGACGGTTTCGTATTCCCCGCCCGCCCAGTTGCTGGCGAAGCTCACCAGTGGCCAGGCCGACGCGGCCCTGATCCCCGTCGCCGACTTTCTCACGCGCCCGGAGTTGGTCCGGCTCGGAAACCTCGGCATCTGCGCCGACGGAGCCGTCCGAAGCGTCCTGCTCAAGTGCAACAAGCCCCTGGCGGAAGTCTGCACCGTCCAGGCCGACCCGGCCAGCCGGACCTCCAACGCCCTCGTGCGAGTCCTGATGACCCACCACTTCCGCTGCTCGGTGGAACTGACGGACGATCCGGGGGCCGACGCGGCCGTCGTGATCGGCGACCGCGCGCTGACCCTGCCCCCCGCCCCCGCCGGCGACATCGACCTCGCCCAGGCGTGGAAGACCATGACCGGCCTGCCGTTCGTCTTCGCCGTCTGGGCCTGCCGCGACGGTCACCCGCGCCGGGAAGAACTCGGCCGCCTCGTCGCCGCCGCCTACACCCGCGGCCAGGGGGCCTCCCACGAACTCGCCCGCCTCTGGGCGGACAAACTCAACCTCCCCTTCCAGAGCGTCCACGAGTACCTCACGCGGATCATCCGCTACTGGATCGGCCCGCGCGAGGAACAGGCGCTGGCGCTGTTCGGCGACTTCCTGGGCCACCTGCCCGCGGCCGGGGGGAGTGTTTCCCCATGAGCGCCCCCTCGCGCCTGACGCCCGCCGACGCCCTCGCCCTGCTGGGGGGGGCCCCGACGAGCGACCTGCTCGCCCGCGCCGGCGAGGTCCGCCGCCGCCTCCACGGGAACAAAACCTACTTCGTCCACAGCCTCAACCTCAACCCCTCCAATATCTGCGAGAACCGCTGCGACCTGTGCGCCTACTGGCGCGAGGGCGACGCCGACGACGCGTACCTCATCGACCTGCCCCACGCGCGGGAGATTCTCCAGCGCGCCGCCGGGCAGGGGTTGACGGAACTGCACGTCGTCGGCGGGCTCACGCCCACGCTCGACCTGGCGTACTACGAATCGCTCTTTCGCCTCGCCCGCGAGGTGCTGGGCGACATCTGCATCCAGGGCATCACGGCGGTAGAGGTCTTCGACCTGGCCCGGCGCGCGGGAGTGTCCGTCGCCGACACCCTCCGCCGCCTGAAACTCGCCGGGCTGGACGCCATCCCCGGCGGCGGGGCGGAGATCTTCAACGCCGACCTCCGCCGAAGGCTCTGCGCCCACAAGATCCCCGCCGAAACCTGGCTCGACGTCCATCGCCAGGCCCACGCCCTGGGCATCCCCACCAACGCCACCATGCTCTTCGGACACCTGGAGAGCCCCGAGGACATCGTCGACCACCTTGCCCGGCTGCGAGACCTCCAGGACGAAACCGGCGGCTTCCGCGCGTTCATCCCCCTGCCCTTCCACCCGGCCGGAACGAAACTGCCCGTCGGCCGCTCGCCCGGGGGACACACCGTCGCCCGCGTGGCCGCCGTCGCCCGATTATTCCTCGACAACATCCCCCACCTTCGCGTGTTGGCGGCCTACACCGACCACAAGCTCCTCCAGGTGCTCCTGCACTCGGGGGTGGACGACCTGGGCGGCACGAGCCTCTCCGAGCGGATCGCCAAGTCCGCCGGCGCCCCATCCAGTCGTCACTTCACCACCCCCTCCGAAGTCGCCTCCTTCGTCCGCGCCCTCGGTCTGGACCCCATCCTCACCAACTCCCTCTACCTCGTCGACCGTGACGGTTCTTCCTCTTCCCCTTCTTCTTCCCTCTCTTCCTCTCCCTCTGCGTCCTCTGCGTTCTCTGCGGTTGATCCCTCCCCTTCCCCTCCCCCCTCTCTCCGTCTCGCCCTCTCCCGCGCGGAGTCCTCGCGTCGTCTCTCCTCCAACGACGCCCTCGCCCTGCACGACCACGCACCCCTGCACGCGCTGGGCGCCCTCGCCGCCCGCCGCCGCGACGCGCTGCACGACCGGGCGACCGTCACCTTCGTCATCGACCGCAACATCAACCTGACGAACGTCTGCTCCGCCCGCTGCCGCTTCTGCGCCTTCCACGTGCCCGCCGACTCCCCCGCGGCCTTCACGCTCACCGTCGAGCAGGTCGTGGAGAAGGTCCGCCAGGCCGCCGCCGCCGGCGCCACCCAGATCCTCCTCCAGGGCGGGCTCAACGAGGCCCTCGACCTGGGCTTCTACGAGCGCGTCCTCTCGGCCGCCAAGGCCGCCGCGCCCGTCTGGCTCCACTGCCTCTCCCCGGCCGAGGTCAAGTTCCTCGCCGACCGATCCTCTCTCTCCGTCTGCGACACCCTCGCTCGCCTGAAATCCGCCGGACTGGACTCCCTCCCCGGCGGCGGGGCGGAGATCCTCGTCGACGACGTCCGCCGCCGCGTCAGCCCGCACAAGATCTCCGCGGCCGACTGGCTCGCCGTCATGTCCGCCGCGGCGGCCTTGGGCATGAAGGCCTCGGCCACCATGGTCTACGGCCTGGGCGAAACGCCCGCCCAACGCGTCGAGCACCTGCTCCGCATCCGCGCCCTGCAGGACGCCACCGGCGTCTTCACCGCCTTCATCCCATGGAGTTTCCAGTCCGGGCGAACCGACCTGCCCCTGCCCCCGGCCAGCGGGTGCGACTACCTCCGCGTGCTGGCCCTGGCCCGGCTGGTGCTCGACAACGTCCCGCACCTCCAGGCCGGCTGGGTCACCGAAGGGCCCGACCTCGCCCAGGTCGCCCTCTCCTATGGGGCCGACGACTGGGGCGGGCTGCTCATGGAAGAACACGTCGTCG
>JAPLNA010000420.1:0-2091 GCA_026693065.1 Planctomycetota bacterium | reverse complement strand
CGTCGCCGCCACGGGCACGACCTACTGGACCAACCTCGACCACATCCTCGCCCTCCTCCGCGAGACCGGACGAACCCCCGCGCAGAGGACCACGCAGTATGAGATTCTGCGGAGGTTTTGAGGGACGGGGGAGTCGTGAGTCGTGAATCGTGAGTCGTAAATCGTAACCAGTAATCCGTAATCAGTAATCAGTGAACCCACACCCTTCGACCACCCGACGATAATCACCTCCCCTCCCTCCGTTTCTACCGCTTGCGGTTTCGCAGTGTCTTCTTCTCCCTTCCCCTTCTCACTTCTCCTCGGGCGGATCGCCCAGTCTGAGTCCCTTCGCGATCGCCCGTTTCCACATCGCGTTGGCGCCCGCCGCGAGCACCTCAGGGTCGGCGATCGGTTGCACGATCCGCCCCATCGTCCCCTCCGCCACCCCCCCCGTCTCCACGATCTCCCGCCCCGCCTGCTTCGTCGCGGCCAGAATGTCGCGGCACTTGTCGCTGAAGACCGGCGCGACCATCGCCTCCGCCGCCGGCCGGTAAATCTCCGCCACCAACCGCCGCATGAACCCCACGCTCGCCAGATACCGAACATAATTCGACAGCGCCCCGAAGATCGCCGGCTCGGGGAAGGCCGCCACCGACAGCACCACGCCCGCGGGCGCAGGCCGTCGGATCGGGTGCGTCGTCCCGCGGTCAGTCACCTGCCACGACGGGTCCACCCCCGGCAGCGTCCGCTCGATGAACGTCTTCATCGCCCCGTTCATCATGTAGTGGTACAACGGCGTGGCGTACACGACCAGGTCCGCCGCCGCCCATTTGCCCAGCAGTTCCCCCGCCATGTCGTCCTTGTGGGCACACACCCCCGGCGTCCGCGTCCAGCACGTCAGGCACGCCACGCACGGGCGCACCGTCTTTTCCCGCAGCGCCACGCACTCGACGCTCGCCCCGGCCTCCCGCATCCCGGCCACGAGCTGCTCGAGCATCAGCTCCGTCTTGCTCCGCCCGCCCGCCCTCGGGCTCGAATTCACCGCCAATACGTTCATCGCTTCTCCCATGCCGCCAACTCCGCGGCAGGGCTATTTTACCTCCCCGCGTCGAACGAAGACCACGGGAATCACGCCCCTGTCCCCAGCCCCGTTCACGGGGCTTCGCCCGCCGAAGGCGGTCTCGTCCGGGGCTTGAGCCCCGGAACCGCACGGGCCGTTCTACTCTCTTCTCTTCCTCTCCCCAGCCGGGTTCACCCGGCTTACCTCTTCTCGCGGGCCTTTAGCCATTGTTCTTCGTCGTTGGCGCGACAGGAGAGTCGTCGCGGCCCCTCCGGATATCGGGTAGGTCATTAATCCGAAATCCGCCCAGAAAGCGATGAATTCGGACTGGACAGATGCAATAATTAGGATAGTGGTCCACGACAGGCGTGGGCAGGGCTCTTGGGGAGTTTCGGGATCAGAAGGCTCCCCGTCCAACGAGTTGGTTTTCTTGGGAGAAAACGCCATGAACGTCAGAATCCTCGCCGTGGTACTCGGGTGCGTGTGGGTTTGTGGGTGTCAGGAGAAGCGGGAACGGCCGTCTGAGGGGCCCAAAACCGCTCCGATTCCCCAGTTGGAGGGATCCAAAACCGCTCCGATTCCCGCCACGCAGGAGCCCAAGGAAGCCCCCGCCTACGGAACCACCATCTCCTTTGGCCCGGTCACCCTCAATAACGAGACGCTCGACTCCGCCGCGCCCGTCCTGAAGGTCGCCGCCGGCGGCCCGATCGCCGGAACCATCGAGCTTCACATCAATCGCCTCGGCCCGGCCACGTCCATCTTCCCGGTCGCCGGCACTGTCTCCTGGGACAGGAACGAGCGGGAGGAGATTAGCGGCCACCTTGACCCCGGGCAGCACGAGGTGAAATACGTGATCCGGCAGACGGCGCCCCAGCGCCCGGGCACGTACTGGATCTTCGTATCTGCCGGCCCGTTGTACAACTTCAACGAGATCCTCGGCTGCGACCACGAGGCCCATCACGGAGGGCCCTCCGACGGGCCCTACAACAACGGCAACGACGTCTGGGACTGGACGGAAGACCAGTTCACCGCCGCCTTCAAGAACAAACCCG
>JAPLNA010000419.1:5525-9330 GCA_026693065.1 Planctomycetota bacterium | reverse complement strand
TCCTTATACCTCTGCCCGCGGCGGGTGGCAACAGGGAAATACCGCGCCGCTCAGGCTTCTTCCAGCGGCTCGATCTCGCCCTCGACGGCGAGGGCCTGGCCTTCTCCCTTGGCCAGGACCTGTATCTTCTTTTCGGCCGATGCCAGGATCGCTCGGCAGGTTTTCAGCAGGGCCATTCCCTCGGCGTACTTCTCGATGGATTCCTCGAGGGGCACCTGCCCGCCTTCGATCTGCGAGACGATCTGCTCGAGTCGCTCGAGGGCCTGCTCGAAGGAGACCTTCTTCTCGTCGGGTTTCGTCATGGATGGGATTCTCCTTGGCTGTCAAACAGTCCCGGGCCCGGGGGCTCGGGGTCTTTTCGTCCGCGGGCGGGGCGGGGGGCGGCGGGTCGGGCAGGGCCCGCGCCCACCACGCTGGGCAGAGTCCCGTCGGCCAGTTCGGTCGTGAGGCGATCTCCCTCGCCCACGCCCGCGACGGAGCGGAGGATCGTCCCGTCGGGCCCCCGCGTCACGCTGAAGCCGCGGTGAAGAACGCGGCGATAACTCAACGCCTCCAGCTGTCGCCCGGCGGCGTGAACCTTCTGCAAGGCCAGTTGGAGGGCGTGCCTCGGGTGCACGGCCTCGAACCGCCCGGCCAGACCGGCCAGGGCGTCGCCCGAACGCTTGGCCCGGGCGCCCAGCGCCCAGCGAAGGCGATGGAGGAGTCGCTCGATCCGCCCCTTGGCGGCCTCGGCCTGCCGGGCCGGGTGAAGCCCCGCCAGCCGGCCCGCCGCCGGCTCCAACCTCTCGCGGGCGCGGGCGAGTTCCTGCCCCAGCCCCGCCCGAAGCCGGTGCGAGAGTTCGTCCAACCGCTGGGCGTTCTGGCGGACCAGGGCGGCCGGATCGCGAAAGAACCCCACCCGGGCCACCGACGCCAACGCCGCCCGCGCGCGGGTGAGCGTCTCGGTCAGCCGGGCGGTGATGTCCTCGGCGAGTTCATCGAGCTGCCGGCGGATCTGGGCGCGGTCGGGGGTGGCCAGTTCCGCCGCCGCCGTCGGCGTGGGGGCCCGCAGGTCCGCCACCAGGTCCGCGATCGTCACGTCCGTCTCGTGACCCACGCCGCAAATGATCGGCGTGCCCGCGGCGAACACCGCCCGGGCCACCGGCTCCTCGTTGAAGGCCCACAGGTCCTCCAGGCTGCCGCCCCCCCGCGCCAGCAGGATCACGTCGATCTCCAGGGCGCCGGCGTTGGCGTCGAGCAGGGCGATAGCGCGGGCGATCTGCGCGGCGGCCTGGTCGCCCTGGACCAACGCGGGCATGAGGTAAACCGGCACGATGGGCCACCGGCGGGCGAGGGTCTTCTGAATGTCGCGGATCGCCGCCCCCGTCGGGCTGGTGACCAACCCGATGGCCCGCGGAAAACGGGGGATGGGTTTCTTGCCAGCCGGGTCGAACAGCCCTTCGCGCTCGAGCTTGTCCTTGAGCTGGCGAAACGCCAGCTCCAACGCCCCCTGCCCGCGCGGGGTCATTCGCTCGACGTACAGTTGAAGCTGCCCGCGCGCGTCGTAGACATCCACCCGGCCTTCGATGACGACCTCGAGCCCGTCGGCGGGTTCGAACTTCAGCTTGGCCGCCGCCGGGCGGAACATCGCCGCGTCGATGCTGCACGCGGAGTCCTTCAGCCGGAAGTACAAGTGCCCGCTGGCGGCGCGCTTGTACCCGCTGACCTCGCCGACGACGGTGACGGGCCCGGCGAACGCCCCGGCCAGGGCCGCCTTGACCCGCTGGAGCAGCGACGAAACGCTCAACGCCGCCGGACCCGCCGGGCGGGCGCCGACCGCGGGGGCGTCAGAACCCCCGGCCGCAAAGTCGGGGTCGAACAACGCGTCGATCGCGTCGGTGTCGCGTTTTTTGCCGCCAGGAGTCATTCGTCGCGGAATTGTATCACGTCCGCGAGCGGATGGGGAGGGGCAGGGGACTTAGTCCACCAGCACTCGGCGGACGCGTCGGCCCAGGAGGGTCAGGGGCTCGTAGGGAATCGTGCCGGCCAGGCGAGCGAGGTTCTCCACGGCGTTGGGGGCCGTCGGATCCGGCGAGATGATCTCCACCTCGTCCCCCGCCCGGGCCTCGGGGCAGTCGGTCAGGTCGACGGTGAGCTGGTCCATCGCCACCCGCCCGCGGACGGGTACGAGCTTGCCCCGGACCCGCATCACGCCGCGATTGGAGAACGCACGGGAATAGCCGTCGGCGTACCCGACGGGCACCAGCCCGGCCCGCCCGTCGCGGGCGAAGGTGTAGGTCAGCCCGTACCCGCAGGAATCGCCTGCCTTCACCGGCCGGGTCTGCATCAGCCGCGTCGTCAGCCTCAGGGCCGGGCGAAGCGAAGGACGGTTGCGGATGTCCGCCCCGGAGAAACACCCGTACAGGGCCAGACCCGGGCGGACCATGTCGGCGTGGGTGGCCTTCTGGTCCAGCAGGGCCGCCGAATTCGCCGCGTGGCGGATCAGCCGGTGCTCCGGATCGCACTGAGCGGCCACATGGCTGAATCGATCGAACTGGGTCTGCACGAAACTCTTGTCGGCCTCGTCGGCGGTGGCGAAGTGCGTGTAGAGCCCCTCCAGCCGCACGTGGGGCAGGGCGGCGATAGCCTGCACGAGCGGGGCGGCCTGGTCGAGCTCCACCCCCGATCGCCGCATGCCCGTGTCGATCTTCACATGGATGGCGGCACAGGTACGCGTGCGGGCGGCGGCGGTGTTGACCGCCCGGGCCTCCTCGCCCGTTACCACCGTCAGCGTCACCTGGGCCAGGGTCAGTTCGTCGAGCATGTCGGCCTGCTCGTCCTCGGGGCAGAGCGAGGGGGTGAAGATCATCATCAGTTTGCCGGTGTAGCCCAGCCAGCGGAGTTCGAGGGCCTCGGCCGCCGCGGCGACGGCGAGGTAGTCCGCCGCCGGGGCGATGGTCGGCAGGAGCAGGTCCAGCCCGTGCCCGTAGGCGTTGGCCTTGACGACGGCGCAGAGTTTGACCCCGGGGGCCAGTTGCTGGCGGAGCAGGGCGATATTATGGCGCAGTGCGCCCGCGGACACCTGGGCCACCAGGTGCCCGCCTCGCCAGGAGTCGCGGGAGGTTGGTCCGATCGCGTCGTTGATACGAAGACGTCCTTTTCTCCACGCGCCCGAAGGCGCGTACAGTTGTTGTCGGTCCGGTTGGGGAGGGAACATGACGGAAAGGTGAGAGGGGAGAGAGCCCGACGCTGGCGCACCTTTGTCCTGCCCTGCGCTGGTTTAGCGGGCGATCCGCCGCGGCGGATCGCCGCGTCTTGCGGGACATCCAATCGTGAATCGCGCGGCGTCCGACCGGGAAAACTCCCCGCCGGGGAGTTTTCCCTGGCTTTCGAGTCGCCTAGCGACGATTGGGGTCGCCCGACCAGGCGGGCAGGAGGAAGGAGTCGGTCGGGCCGATGGGCGCTTCGTCGCCGTTGTAGCGGTGGAGACTGCCCGCCAGGTAGATGTCGTCATCGTTGACGCCGGCGGCCGACGTGGTGCACCACCGCACGTCGCCGGTGGCGTAGAGGACGTTCTGCCCTCCGCCGCCGTGGTTGTCGCTGCACGTGCCGACCCGTTCGGGGCGGATGCCGCCCGAGAAGACCGGGTTGCTGTCGGCCATGATCGCCAGGTCACCCAGCGACGCCCGAAGCTGGGGCGACTGGAGGTTCAGCCGCGCCGGGCCGATCGAATGCTGGTAGGAGTAGGAAACGAACTTGCGGTCCGGGAAGTCGACCATGCCGGCCTGTACGGCGAAGGAGTCGCTCGAGCCGGTCTGAGCGGGGC
>JAPLNA010000419.1:0-5442 GCA_026693065.1 Planctomycetota bacterium | reverse complement strand
CGAACAGGGGGGCCGAGTTGCTGACGGCCGCCTGGTTCTCCGCCGGCCACCAGCGCTGGACGAGGGAACTCCGGCCGGGGAGTTGCCCGTGATGCCCGTCGGCCCAGTGTTTGAGCCCGGGGTAGACCGTCTCGCCGAGGTTGGCGGCGCAGGTACGGACCTGGGCGTCCTGGGAGAGGCTGCGGAGGGAGGGGATGAACACCGCCCCGACCAGGAGCAGCACGATGGCGACGGCGGCGAATTCCTTCAACCTCGCCATCGGCAGGATCCGCCGGCGGCGGATCTCCTGCTGGTCGATCAATTGCTCCGTGCGACGGGCGCTGTGGATCCGCCCCAGGGTGCGGGCCGTCAGATCCGAAGGCGGCTCGGGGACGGGCAGGAGCCGTAATGCCGACAGCGCGTGGGAGGCGGCCTCGTGGCGCCGGCGGAACTCGGGGTCTTCCGCCAGCTTGCGGGCGAGTTGGTTTCGCCCGTCCTCGTCGGCCTGCCCCAGCAGCACGTCGATCAACAGCGCCTCGTCGCGTCGGAGTGTTTCGTCGTCAGGAGTGTGGGAGATGTCATTCATGGCCGGTACGCCCGACGGCGGCTTTCCATCGTTGGGCGAAGAGCTGGACGGCCGTATGAATGCGGCTCTTAATCGTGCCCAAAGGCAACTCCAGCATCTCCGCTATGTCCTTGTACGCGAACTCGTGAAAGTAGCACAGCACGATGACCGTCCGAAGGCTTTCGGGCATGTCATTGACTATGCTTTGTACGATCCGCCGGGTCTCAAGGTTCACAACCGTTTCGTCGGGGGCGGGAATATTTGAGGGGATGAGTTCGGCGAAGGTGGTCGCGTCCGCCCCGCCGCCGGGCAGGGCCGCGTCCAGCGGCGCCGCCGGGTGCCGCGTCCGCGACCGCAACGCGTCCCGGGCCTTGTTGGCCGCGATCGTGAACAGCCAGGGCTTGAGCCGCCTCGTCATGTCGAACACCGCCGCCGACAGGTGAAGCTGCAGGAAGGTCTCCTGGAAGATATCGTCGGCCAGGGCCGCGTCCCCCGTGAACCGCGCCAGGAAGGCGAACAACTCCGTCCGGTATCGTTCGACGAGGGCGGCAAAGGCCCGGACATCTCCGTCCAGGTGCCGTTGCAGCAGGTCGTTATCGCTCAGGGTCGGCTTGGCGGCCTCGTCTACCAACAGGGGTCTCCCAATCGCACTTGGTGCAGAAGTATACCCGCGTCGCCGGATGAAGCCGAACAGAAATTCGCCCCCGGCCGGCGCGGCGGATTTCTTCCTGTGCCGTTGCGTTGCCTCCCCCGGCGGCGGTATCGTCAACGTCGCGGTTCAACGTCAGGTGCGATTCCCAGGAGCCCTTCCATGCGAATCGGGATCATTTCAGACTCTCACGGGCAGCGAGACCTGCTGGCGGCGGCGGTGTCGGCCCTGGTCGGGCGCGGAGCGCAGGCGGTCGTCCATTGCGGCGACTTCGCCGACCCCGACGACCTGGCCTTGCTGTGGCGCCCGGGCCTGGCCGCCTACGCCGTCGCGGGCAATATGGACAAGCACCATCTGGACGACCTGGCCGACAGGGCCGAAGCCGCCCACGTCGCGTTCTCCACCGAACTCGTCACGGTCGACCTCGGCCGCGGGCGAGCCCTCGCCGCCACCCACGGGCACGATGAATCGCTCCTGGAGGAACTCATCGCCGGCCAGCAGTTCCCCTACATCTGCCACGGGCACACCCACAGCATTCGGGACGAGCGGTTCGGCCCCGTCCGGGTCATCAACCCGGGCGCTCTCCACCACAGCCGGCGGCCGGGGTATCCCACCGTGGCCCTGCTGGACAGCGAGACCGACGACCTGGCCATCTTTCGCGTGGGGGCGGTCAAGGCCGCCGGGCGGTAGCACCCTGATCGGACCGGGAGCGGGCACATGGCAGAGACCACCGGCGAGGCCCCGACGTTCTACTGCGACGCCATGCTGGGCGGGCTGGCGCGGTGGCTGCGGGCGGCCGGGTACGACGCCCGCTTCGACTACGGCATCGACGACGCCGTCCTCCTTGCCCGCGCGCGGGAGCAGGGGCGTATCGTTCTGAGCAGCGACGGCCCGCTGTTCGACCGCACCGTCGTGCGGACGGGGCAGGTGCGGGCCCTGTTCATCCCCCGCCAGACCGGCAAGATCGAGCAGTTGCACTTTGTGATGCGGCATTTCTCGCTGCCGTTGCGCCCGGCGCGGTGCATGGCGTGCGGGGGCGGGCTCATCGAGGTCCCCCGGCACGCGGCGGCCGCCGAGGCCCCGCCCCTGGCCTTCCGCCGCTGCGACCGCTTCTGGCGGTGCGACCGCTGCGACAAGCTCCTTTGGAACGGAACCCACTGGCAGAGGGTTGACCGCCAGCTCCGCACGCTGGCCGGTGAACAGTAGATCCGACGATGCGTATCAACTCCTACCGGCGATTTCACCGATAAGACCCTCACGGCGCCACGGCGCGCCGCCGCCCCGGAGACGGACATGCGAGACCTGATACGAATAGCGCGGCCGGGACACTGGATCAAGAATGTGATCATCCTTTTTCCGGTGGTCTTTGCCATGCGCTGGGCGGACGGTCAGGCCTGGGCGCTGGCGGGGCTGGCGACCGCGGCGTTTTGCCTCGTCAGCAGCGCCTGCTACGTCGTCAACGACATTCACGACCGGTTTCGCGACGCGATGCACCCTGGCAAGAAAGACCGCCCGCTGGCCTCGGGGCGGCTGGGCGTGGGGCAGGCGTGGGCGTTCAGCGCCCTACTCCTCGTGGCGGGCCTGGCCCTGGGCGCCGCCGCCAACCGCGGCACGCTCGTCGTCGTCATCCTCTACCTGCTGCTCCAGAGCGCCTATAGCTGGATCCTCAAGCACCGGGTCCTCCTGGACGTCATCGGCATCTCCCTGGGTTTCGTCCTCCGCGCCGTCGCCGGCGCCGTCGCCATCGACGTCGAGATCAGCCCGTGGCTGTTCGTCTGCACGTTCACCCTCTGCCTGTTCATGGGCTTCTGCAAACGCTACAACGAGATCGTGACCATCGGCGAGGCCGAGCAGGCCGCCGCCCACAGGCCCACCCTCGCCCGCTACACCTCCGACCTGCTGACCCACCTGATCACGGTCTCCGCCGGCGTGGCCGTTGTCGCCTTCCTGCTCTACGCCACCAGTTCGCGGACGGTGAAACAGTTCCACACCTCCATGCTGGTCTACACCCTGCCCCTAGTGTTCTATGGGGTGTTCCGGTTCGCGATGCTCTCCATGTCCGGGCGCTATTCCGACCCGACGGAACTGCTCCTTCGCGACCGTCCGCTTCAGTTGACATTGGTTTTGTGGCTGGCCGCCGCCGCCGGGATCCTGAAATGGGCCGACTCCCTGCCGCTGACGGGCGGGTCGGGGTTTCTGGGCATCAACCTGGTGCGGTGGCTGCTGGCGCGCGGGCACGACGTGACCAGCCTGGACCTGGCCCCCTTCGAGTACGCCGACTGCCGCGACCGCGTCCGCGCCGTCGCGGGCGACATCCGAGACGCCGCCGCCGTCGCCGACGCCGTGGCCGGCTGCGACCTGGCCGTCCACTGCGCCGCCGCCCTGCCCCTGTACTCCAAACACGACATCTTCACCACCGACGTCGACGGCACGCGAAACGTCCTGACGGGCGCCTTCGCCGCCGGAGCCCAACGCGTCGTCCACGTCTCCTCGACTGCCGTCTACGGCATCCCCGACCACCACCCGCTCCTGGAAGACGACAAACTCGACGGCGTCGGGCCCTACGGACAGGCCAAGATCGACGCCGAGAACGTCTGCCTCGAATTCCGCCGGCAGGGGCGGTGCGTGCCGATCATCCGCCCCAAGAGTTTCATCGGCCCGGAGCGCCTGGGCGTGTTCGCCATGCTCTACGACTGGGCCAGCACCGGCCACGCCTTCCCCATGATCGGCAAGGGTAACAACCGCTACCAACTGCTCGACGTGGAAGACCTCTGCGACGCGATCGGGCTGGCCGCCACGGGCGCCGAAGCCGCCGTCAACGACACCTTCAACATCGGGGCGGAAGTCTTCACCACGATGAAGGAAGACTTCCAGGCCGTCCTCGACTACGCCGGACGCGGCAAAAAGATCCGCTGCTTCCCCGCCGCCCCCGTCATCGCCGCCCTGAAGGTGCTCGAGTTCTTCCGCCTGTCCCCGCTGTACAAGTGGGTGTACGAGACGGCCGGGCAGGAATCGTTCGTGAGCATCGACAAGGCCAAACGCATCCTGGGCTACGCCCCCCAATACTCCAACAAGGACGCGTTGATCCGCAACTACCAGTGGTACGTAGCCCACCTCTCGGAATTCGCCAACGCCAAAGGCGTCAGCCACCGCGTGCCGTGGAAGCAGGGGTTCCTGCGCGTGGTGAAGTGGTTCTTCTGAGATTTGAGATTTGAAATTTGAGATCTGAGATTTCAAATTTGAGATTTCAAATTTGAGATCTCAGAGCTGAGATCGGCGGCCGCGCCTGTCAGTCGCGCAGTTCGACGTTCCAGTACGCCGCATCGAGGAACTGTCTCCACGAGGCGTACTTGGCCGAGTTGAGCCGGATGGTGACGATGGGGCTCTGGCGGGGCTGGACGGGCTCGACGATGAGCCTCATGCCCGCCTGCGCCGGAGTTCGCCCGCCTTTGCGGACGTTGCACCGCACGCAGCAGCAGACGAGGTTGGTCCATTCCATCCGCCCCCCCTGGCTTCGGGGCACGAGGTGGTCGAGGCTCAGCTCGCTGGTGGGGAAGCGCTTGCCGCAATACTGGCAGCGGTTGCGGTCGCGGGCGAAGATGTTCCGCCGCGTCAGCCGCACGTCACGCCGCGGCAGTCGGTCGTACGTCAACAGCCGCACGATCCGCGGCACCACCAGCTCGAACCGGACGCAATGAACGAACTCGTGACGCTCCCGCTCGTAGGCCGCCCGCAGTTGACTGATCTCCCGCCAGCTCTCGAAGTCGTAGGTGGCCCATTCGGGCTCGTCGACGGTGACGATCTCGGCGATGCGGCGAAGGAGCATGCTGAAGGCCCGCCGGGCGGATACCACGCGAATGGCCGCGTAGTGCTTGTTGAGCACCAGCACGTGACTGTCCAGCGCTGTGGCGATGGCCGTCATGCCCGGGTCCTCTCAGTTCGCCCGCCGCCGCCGAGGGCGGGTCTCAAGCCATACTATACCCCCGGCGCCCACGTTCTGACAAGAGCGCCCCGTGGGTTTCTTGCCCTTCCGCGCGGGCGCCGCTACAATGAGCCCCCCGGTGCTTCCATGACGTCCGATCAAGACCAGACCCGCCTGTCGGTTCGCGGCCGCGTGTGCCTCTTCGGAGAGCACAGCGACTGGGCCGCCGACTACGGCCTGCACAAGGGCTTCTGCCTCGTGGTCGGGACGGACCAGGCGATGACGGGGCGGGCGAGGCGGGCGGAGTTCTTCCGCGTGTCGACGACG
>JAPLNA010000418.1 GCA_026693065.1 Planctomycetota bacterium | reverse complement strand
GTCAACATCGCCCGGCAAACCAACCGCCACCGCCCCAATCGCATCGAACCCCGGCTGGTCAAGCGTCAGAAGCGAGCGTTTGGATTCCTAAAAGTACCCCGTGCAAAAGCCCGACTGATCGCTTAACCTCGGGCCATTGTACACTGTACCGCCATGAGTCTTCAGGTATGCGAGATCTTCTTCAGCCTTCAGGGCGAGAGCACGCGCGCGGGCATGCCCTGCGCCTTCGTGCGCCTCACCGGCTGCAACCTGCACTGCCGCTGGTGCGACACGCGCTACGCCTGGGACGAAGGCCGACCCGAGAGCATCGAGCAGATCCTCCGCCACGTGAGGGCCTTCCGCCCGCGGCGCGTGGAGGTTACCGGCGGCGAACCGCTGATCCAGGGCGAGACCCTCGCCCTGCTCAAGGCCCTCTGCGACGAGGGCTACGAGACTCTCCTGGAGACCAACGGCTCGCTGGACATCCTGCCCGTCGACCGCCGGGTGATCCGCATCATGGACGTCAAGTGCCCCTCCAGCGGCTGTCACGAGCACAACCGGTGGGACAACATTCCCGCGCTCACCGCCCGCGACGAGGTGAAGTTCGTCATCGCGACGGCGGAGGACTACGCCTTCGCCCGCCGCACCGTGGCGAGCCACCACCTGCTGGGCAAGTGCCCGGTGATCTTCTCCCCGGCGGCCCCGGCGCTGGCGGCGGAGCACCTGGCCCAGTGGATTCTCTCCGACCGCCTGGACGTGCGGTTGGGGCTGCAGTTGCACAAGATCATCTGGCCCGGGCGGGATAGAGGCGTGTAACCATGGAAGTCGAACTGGTCAAAACGTTCCGATTCGAAGCGGCCCACTCGCTGCCCCACGTGCCCCCCGGGCACAAGTGCGCCCGGCTGCATGGGCACGGCTACCGGTTGGACGTGCACGTCAGCGGCACGCCGGACGCCCGCACGGGGTGGCTGATGGACTTCGGCGACATCAAGAAGGCCCTGGCCCCCATCCTCGAAGACCTCGACCACCACTGCCTCAACGACATTCCCGGGCTGGCCAACTCCACCAGTGAACTGCTGGCCAAGTACATCTGGGACCGGCTGCGTCCGGCGTTGCCGATCCTGTCGGCCGTCAGCGTGTGGGAATCCGACACGTCGCGCTGCATTTACCGGGGCCAGTGACACTCCCGCGTCGGGGCCCGTGGGTTAGTTCGTTTCGCTCTTGCGAGCGGAGACGCCGCGGACGCGGCAGGCGCCCGAGGCGTTTTCCAGGAGCAGGGCGACCTTGCCCTTCTCGCGCCGGGCGAAGGAGAAGGTCGCCGCCAGCACGTCATTGACGAAGACCAGCATGGTGTCGTGCGACTGGATCACCGCCAGGCGGAAGGCCCGGCGAAGCGGGCCCGTGACGGCGTGACGCTCGAGGGTCTTCAGGATGACGGCGGACCGGAAGGCCGGGTGGACCTCGACGAACTGCAGTTGGGCGCGGGCCGGGTCGATCAGCACGGCGCAGCCGCGGCGGTCGGCGTAGCGGGTGACGATGCCCGCGCGGCCGGCGGTGAGGCGGAGGTCGACGTCGACGATCAGATCGCAGCCGGTGGCGCCGGTGAGTTCGACGAGGCGGGTGGAGGTTCGGGTGAAGGTAATGGTGCGGCCTCGCCTCTTGACGTCCGGGTGGGGGTGTTCGGGGTTATTGACGCGAAGGCCGGCGACGAGGCGCGGGCGGCGATGGAAGAGGGGGCGGATCGTTCGGGGGAAGTGGATCTCCAGTTTGCCCGGGTTGCCGCGTGCCTGTCGGATGGGCATGGCCGGCAGGAGGCCTCCGCGGGTGGCGGCGTCGGGGCGGTCGCCGTGCTGGCAGAACATGTTGCAGACGACCATCACCCGGCGGCCGACGCGGGCGAAGTCGATGACGTAGGGGCTGAACTGGCCCTGCAGGAGCGTCGGGTCGTCGGCGAGGCGGTAGGGGCCCAGGGGGTGGTCGGCGAGGGCGTACTGGATCATGACGTCGGCGGGCCCGCTGGGGGGGCGGGGGCCCTCTTCCCCGGGCCGCTGGCCGTACCAGGGGGCGTCCAGCCAGGTGAGGAACCACTTGCCCCCGATGCGGCAGACGCGGGGGACTTCCATGAGCATGGAGCGGGCGGGGGCGAAGAGGGGGGGCAGGTACTGCCACGTCTTCAGGTCGCGGCTTCGCGCCAGGCCGATGCAGGCCCGGCGGTAGGGGTCGCCCCGGCCGGTGTCGGCGGCGAAGCAGAGGTAGGCCCACTCGCCGGTGGAGGCGTCTTTGATGAAGTGGGGGTCGCGGCAGTTGCTGACGGCGCGGAGGCTCTTCTTGTAGACGGCCCCGTCGTACCACCGGGGGTCGGGGAAGGAGAGGATGGGATTGCCCGGCAGGTCCTTCCACTGGCGCAGGTCGTCGGAGGAGGCCAGGTTGATGAAGTTGCCCTCCGTTCCCATGTGGGAATAGACCATGTAGTGCTTTCCCTTCCACCGGAACACGTCGCCGCCGAACCAGTCGCCGGGGATGGCGACGCCCTGGTAGGTGTAGTCGGTCAGGTCGGGCGAGGTGGCCAGCCCGATGTTGGCGTCGCCCTGGCACCCGTAGACATACCACAGGCCCTCGTGCTGCGTGCACCATAGGTCGCTGACAAACAGGCCCGGCGCGGGTCGGTAGAAGAGCATGGTCGTCCTCGTTACCTGGTGCGGGTCAGGCCTTTTTGCAGGAGGTCGTAGAGCGGGTTGGCCTGGTCGGGTCCGACCAGATCGGCCCCGCGCTGGTACTCGGTGCGGGCCTCGGGCAGGCGCTTGAGTTGCTCGAGCGTCCAGCCCCGGTGGTAGCGGGCGTCGGGCGAGTCGGGGTCCTGGATCTTCGCGCGGGTCAGGACGGACAGGGCCTTGTCCAGTTGTCCGGCCCGGGCCAGCGCCCAGCCGTACGTGTCCAGGGCGTTGGCGTCGACGTCGTGGTACTTGACGACCGTCTCGGCGCAAGCGAGGGCCTTGGCGGGCTGGTCCAGATCGTCGCAATACAGGACCGCCAGGTTGTTGTTGGCCAGCATGTGCCGGGGGTTTGTCTTGAGTACGCGGAGATACGCCTGCTCGGCGTCGCGGGGCTTGTTCTGCAATTGGAGGAACGTGCCGATGTTGAAGTCGATGTCGGCCTTGAGGCCGGCATTGGAATCCTCGACGAGATCGCGGGCCTTGATCAACTCGGCGACGGCCTGCTTGACCTTCGCGTCCCGCTCGGGCCCCGGGGGTGTCCGGGCGACGCCGGCGCGGGCCAGGAGCCCGACCTCCAGTTGCCATTCCCAGTTCTTGGGCACGGCTCGGCCCCAGGCCATGACCTTGTCGATGGCCAGGTCGTCGCCGTAGGCCTCCCTCGCCCGCTTGACGATGTAGGCCCCCTCGCCGAAGGTCATGGTCTTGGCGGCGCGAAGGAACAGGGCCTCGGCGTCGGCGGGGCGTTGGTTCCGCTTCACCAGTGCCTCCGCCCGGGCCGCCAGAAGCCATGCCGGCGGGGTGGGCGCGGCGGCCAGGGCCTCGGTGCTCGTGACCATTTCCTCGAACCGCCCCAGGGCGGCGAGGTTGGCCAGGTACGCCCCGAGCGCGGCGAGGGAGTTTCCGCGGGGCAGGTCGGAGGCCTGTTTCATCCGGGCCAGCCCCTTCTCCGGTTCCCGCCGCGCCAGCCACATCTGCCCTTCCTGCATCAGCAGGGACGGGTCGTCCGGGAAGATCGCTCGCGCCTGTTCGAGCAGGGGGCCGAGCTTCGCCCAGTCCTGTTCGTTCGTGTAGATCGTCATCAGCCGGTCGTAGGCCGGGCGGTAACTGGGGTTCTGGCTTATCACGCCGACGTACTCGGCCCGGGCCCTGTCGGGCAGGCGGGAGCGTTCGTAGGCCCTGGCCAACGCCATTCCGACGAGCGGGTCGGAGGGGTCCAGTTTTTTCGCCTTCGCCAGGTCCGCCTGGGCCTCTTGGAGGTCGCCCAGACGCATGCACAAGCCCCCCCGCGCCCGGTACAACGTCGCCACGTCTTCGTGCGTCCGGATCGCCGCGGCGAGAACGGCCTTGGCCTTGTCCGTCTGCCCCTGTTCCTGATACCACATGTTCAACAGCAGGGCCGCCTGCGGATCGTCGGCGTCCCGGGCGAGCATGGCGTCGATGGCCTTCTTGGCCGTGTCGAACTGCCGCGTCCGGATGGTGGCCTCGATCAGGGAGGCCTGGACTTCCTCCTCGCTGAG
>JAPLNA010000417.1 GCA_026693065.1 Planctomycetota bacterium | reverse complement strand
TTCCTTTTCGGTAAGATGGCGGTAGGACATCGCGGCGGCTCCTTGTGATTGAAGATCGTGGTTGACCTCAATCTACGGAACCTCAACCGCGGTGTCCTGCTTTTTGTCCGCCCTGTTGCGCTTCGGATGTGAATTCGCCAATCGTATTCAGGAACTCCCGTTCATTGACAAGCTCTTCTTCGGCCTGTTTCTTCTCGGTGACGTCGCGGACCGTGCCGATAATCCCGACGATCTCGCCCGCCGCGTTCCGTAACGGGGCGCTCACGTCCGAGGCCCAGCCTGCGCGGCCGGTTTGTGGAACCTGATAGGCGAACTCCATAGCCTCCGGTGTTTCCCCGGTCAGAATCCCTTCCAGGCGCTGGCTGACTCCCGCGTTCTGGAGGAAGGGAAAGACCTCCACAGCGTGTCGGCCCAGGACGGCCTTGGCCGACAGGCCGCTGAGCTGTTCCATGTACGGGTTCCACGTCTTGAACCGGAGATCTCGCCCATACACGATGATGCCTTCCCGGGCACAGTTGACAATCTGCTGGTTGAACTCATCGGCTTCCCGCAGTGCCTCCTCGGTCCGTTTTCGTTCGGTGATGTCCCTGACGGTCGCCTGGAGGATGGTCTTCCCGCCGTATTCCATCCTCGTCAGCAGCACGGTGGCGGGAAACTCCTCGCCGCCCAGCCGCTTGTGCGTCCACTCGAAGTAGTGCGAACCCTCTCGCATGGCCGTCTCGATCATCTCCTTGGCCTTGTCGGCGGTGGCACGCCCGTCCGGCTGCCGCTCGGGGGACAGATCGCAGGGCCCGCAGGAGATGAATTCCGCTACGTCTTTCGCGTTGAACAGGGCCACCGTCGCCGAGTTCCCCGACGTGAACTTCCAGGCAGGCGGCCCCACAGTCATAAGGGCGTCACCGGAGCTCTCAAAGAGAACCCGGAACCGCTCCGTGGCGCGGCGTTTGCTCGTGCGAAAGACGGCCAACCCATACAGGGTCACTGGCACCAACGCGCCCAGCACGCCGCCGACGACCCAGAGCATCTGATTCTGAGCCGACTCCAACCCGGCCTCGCCACGCTTCTTGATGGAGGCCGACATCTGCCGCATCCCATCGGCATAGACCTCTTTCTGCCTATCGTATTCAGGGCTGGTCAGGATGGCGGACGCCGCCGCCGAATCGTTCCGGCGGACCAGCGCGAAGGCCCGGTTCTCCATCTCCACCGACCTGTGGTTGGTCGCCCCGGTCTGGGCGACGAACTCGCTCATGGTCTCGGGATCAACCCGGGAGATCAGGTCGATGGCGACGTCCAACTTCGGCTCGAATCCCCGGTAGCGGGCCTCCCAGGCCGGATCGAGAGTCGCCGCCGCCATCCGCGCCGACATGGTCAGTACCTCGTTCAGGTGAATGACTTCACCAATCAATTCCTGCATGTGAACACTTCGGGCATTGTCGCGATCCATTTCTCTGTCCACGGCCAAGAAATCCCAACAGAGCCATGAGAGAGCGGCGGTGCTGACGATGAGAATGGCGGCGCGTCGCCAACGCGAACCCCAACCGATGGCCGCGCGAAGCGGCCTCGATTCGGCGTGTCCAGACTCCGCGGCACGTGGCGTGTTCATGCGACCTCCTTGTAGGCGGGCGCCGTCTTCCCCGGCAGGAACAACGCCTCCGGATGCGACTGGCCCCAGGCCGTCGCCGCGGCCGCCAGCTTGGGATCGAACTGGGCGCCGGCGCAACGCGCCAATTCGGAAAGCATCTTTTCGACGGAATATCCCTTCTTGTACGTTCGCTCCATCAGCATCGCGTCGATGCAGTCGGCCACCTGGATGATCCGGGCGCCCAACGGGGACTCCTCTCCGGCCAGGCCATCCGGATAACCCCCGCCGTCCCAACGTTCGTGGTGGTGTCTGACCAGCAGGCTCTCGGCCTTGAAGAGGCCGATGGTTCCCAGGATCTCCGCCCCCAAGGCCGGGTGACGGTAAATGTGTTGGAACTCCTCTACTGTGAGAGGTCCGGCCTTCGTCAGGATATGGTCTGGAATTCCGATCTTGCCCACGTCATGGAGGAGAGCGGCAATGCGAATGCTTTCAATCGGGCGAGTCAGAAGCCCCATGGCCCGGGCGATGGACGTGGCGTAGTGTGCGACTTGTTCACTGTGCCGACGTGTGTTGGCGTCCTTGGCCTCCACGGCCCGGACCAGGGCGAGCACGCTGTCCAGGGAAACCCGGGCGGCTTGGCCCTGGAATTCCATCGCGGCGGCGGCTCGCCCGGCCAGAGCCGGCAACGTCGCCTCATCGTGGAGGGCCCGCAAGACGACCGCGAGCAACTCGCCGGCCTCGAACGGCTTCTCCAGGTAGTCGAACGCCCCAAGGAAGAGCGCCTGGGCGACAAGGTCTCGCGTGCCCTGCCCCGTGATCAGTACCACGCGGCAATTAGGGCTCTTTCGCCGGGCGTAGACGAGTATGTCCATGCCGCCTATGCGAGGCATGCAAATGTCGGTGATGACCAGATCGAACGTCTTGCCGTCGAGCAGCCGGATCGCATACTCCGGCGCGGTAGCGACCGTGCAGTGGAGCCCCTCCCGGCGGAGTTCGTCCTGAATCAGGGCGCATACCGCCGGTTCGTCGTCCACGATCAGTACTCTATAGGGACCGTTCGTCACAATGTCGCACCCTCTGTCGGTCCCGACCCGATAGCGGCTTCGCCATATCCAACCACCCCGGACATCGGCATAACCGATGCCGCACTGAAACTACCACAATTGAAATAAGTGAGAAAATTCCAACCTTCCCGACTGGACGACATCGAGCGGGCCACCGGCCCCCACGGCACAGGGGGAGGCTGTAACGGACGGGGAGGCGGGCGGCGTGGGCGGGTGCTCGGCCCTGTGCCTGAACGTGGAACCGGCGTTAACGCCAACGAACCCCGTCGACTGCGGGGCTCGTTGGTTGCGCGGAGGGTTCCCCATCGCGGCGACGGGCGCGGCGGGCGCCCGGGGTTGGCCGCGGGGGCTTACTTGTCTTTGGGCAACTTCTGCCCGGGGGTCAGGAAGACGAAGCGGGCGCCGCCCTTGGGTTCGGCCAGACGCACTCGCATGCCGGCGGCCTTGGCGGCCGTGGAGGCCTTGGCGAAGTCTTCGGCGGTCCGGACGGCCCGACCGGCTACGTTCGTGATGACCATGCCGGGGGCCAGGCCCTGCTCCTCGGCGTTGCTGCCCGAGCGTACCTCGGTGATGATCACGCCGTGGATGTCTTCCTTGAAGCCGGCCTTCTCGGCCAGTTCCTTCGTGAGGGTCTCCACCTTGAGCCCGTAGCGGTTGGGCTCGGCCGGACGCGACTCGCTGCCGGGCTCCTCGGCCATCGCCAGGTCGCCGGGCTTTTCCCTCAGGGTGACTTTCCGGGTCTCGGCCTTGCCGTCCCGGATCAACTGCACCTCTACCGCCGCCCCGGGATGAATGTCGGCGACCATGTTCCGCAGGTGGTTCGTGTCGCGGATCTTCACGCCGTTGACGTGGGTGATGAAGTCGCCGACCTGGAGCCCGCCCTTGTCGGCCGGGGAGTCTTTGACAACCAGCGAAACCAACGAGCCGCTGGTGTCGGACAGCTTGAGGTCCTTGGCGAGCAGTTCGTCGACGTCCTGGATCTGGACGCCCAGGAAGCCGCGGACGACCTTGCCGGTCTCGACGAGCTGCTTGAGGACGCCCTTGACCATGTTGGAGGGGATGGCGAAGCCGATGCCCTCGTTTCCGCCGCTGTAGCTGGCGATGAGGTTGTTGATGCCGACGACCTCGCCTCGCATGTTGACCAGCGGGCCGCCCGAGTTGCCTTTGTTGATCGCCGCGTCCGTCTGGATGTAGTTCTGGTAGGTCTGAGCGTCGCCGGTGTTCCGCCCCTTGGCGGAGATGATGCCGCTGGTGAGGGTCTGGGGCAGCCCGCGCGGGGCGCCGATGGCCAGCACGAGGTCGCCGACCTGGATGGCGTCGCTGTCGCCCAGGGGGATCTCGTCCAGCCGGTCGGGCTGGATCTTCACGATCGCCAGGTCGCTGGCCGGGTCGGTCCGAACCCACTGCGTCTCGAACTTGCGTTTGTCGGCCAGGACGACCTCGACCTCGTCCGCCCCGTCGACGACGTGGTTGTTGGTGACGATGTAGCCGTTCTTGGCGTCGACGATCACGCCGCTGCCCAGCCCCATCGCGCGGAACCGCGGGGCCTGCTGGTCGGACCCTCGATCGGGCAGACGCCCGCGGAAGGGATTCTCCTGGTCGTCAAAGAACCGGCGGAGCATTTCGTTGGGGTCGGGCTGGCGAACCCACTTGGTAACGCGCACTTCCACGACGGCCGGCATGGTTACCTTCGCCACCTCGCGGAAGAGGACGGAGACCTGGTCTTTCTTGCTCAGTTCGGCCAGGTTGGCCCTGGCGGCCTCGGCCTTTCCGCTCTCGACGGCATAGGCCACGCGTCCCACCCACGCCGGGCCGAACGCCACCGTCACATACATTGCCACTCCCAGCAGAGCCGCCCATACCATCGTCTTGTACGAAGTCATGTCCTATCTCCTTGAACAGGGATCATCGGCCCGGTCGCCCTGGATCCTACAGCCGGCCCCGCCCGCCGGGCGTTGCTCCGGGCCCGGGCTTAAGCATTTTACGCTTGTTCCGTTAAGATTCTACGCTCGAACCGCCCGTGCGGTTCGCGCTTCGGGAGCCCGGGGCCTCAGGCGGAAAGCACGCCGGCCCGGCGGAGGGTTTCCAACACAAGCATGTCAAAAGGCACGGTGGTGGGCGCGGGCACGTAGGTTACGCCCGCCGAGGCGCAGTCGTGGCGGCAGCGGGCGAGAAACGCCGACCACGTCCGCTGATAGCTTTCTCGCACCGCGGGGGTTACCACGAGCGCCGCTTCCCGCCCGCTCTCGACATCCCGCATCAGCACGGGCCCCTCCAGGTCCTCGCCGGCGTCGGCGGGGCTCTGGAGGTGGATCGCCGTTACCGCGCACCGGCGGGTGTCCAGCCGTCGCAGGCTTTCGGTGAGCCCCCCGCCGCAGTCCAGCAGGTCGCTGACGACCAGGGCCGCCCCGGGCGGCTCGTACTGGCGGACGAACAGGTCCAGGCAGCGGGCCAGTTGGGTGGTTCCGCCCGGCTGGAGGCGCCCAAGGTGTTCGAGCACCTCCATGATGCCCTCGCGACTTCGCCCGGTTCGCAGCGGGGCGCCCAGGTCGGCGGCGAAGGGAATCAGGAGCACTTTCTGCCCGCTGCCCATGGCGACGTAGGCCAGGGCGGCGGCGGCCCGGCGGGCGTAGTCGAACTTCTCGTGCGAGCCCCCCGGCGCCATCGAGCCGGAGCAGTCGACCAGGACGGCGACGGCGGCCTCGCTGTGCTCGTGAAAGAGCCGCACGAGCAGTTTGCCCATGCGGGCGTAGTAGGGCCAATCGATGAACCGAGGGTCGTCGCCGGGGGTGTACTCGCGGTGGTCGGCGAATTCCAGGCCCGCGCCCAACCCCCCGCTGGCGCGAACGCCCGCGGGCGAACCGGCGGCGATCCGCTTGGCGATCAGGTGCAACTGCTCCAGCCGGCGGAGGAAGGACTCGTCGAAGAAGTTGTCGCTCTGGGCGGTCATCGCATCGAGCCGGGGGGCGATTGCTTGTGTCTCAGGGCCGCCTCTTCCCGCAACGCCAGCAACTCCCGCAGTTCCTGCCCGCTTCCGGCGGCGATGAGCTCCGCGATGGCCTCCGGCTCGTGCAGCATCAGCGCCAGCCTCGCCAGCACGTGCAGGTGGGTGCGTTCGTCCTTGCAGCAGATCAGGAAGAACAGCCGTGTCAGGGAGCCGTCCTCGGCCCCGAAGGCGATGCCCGAACTGGTGACGCCGACGACGACGAAGCTTTCGGAGATATCGTAGGGCAGCGGGTGTCGCGGGTGAGGCAGGGCCAGGCCCGGCGCCAGGGCCGTCGAGCAGAGCTCCTCTCGCTTCTGGACTTCCTCGAGCAGCTCGGGGCGGTTGTAGACGAGCGAGTCGCGCTCGGCGACTTCGATCAGCCCGCGGAGCACGGACTGCCTCGTGCGGGCCTCCAGCGGGACGGCCAGCCCGTGGGGCGGCACGAGCGGGCAGACGAGCAGTTCCTCGTGGTCGATGCCGTGATGATTGCTCACCCCCCGGGTGATGCCCGCCAGCCGCTCGGGCCCCAGCTCGTGCATCTGGGCCTCCACCCAATGGTCGACCTCGCCCTTGGCGAAACGGAACGCCCCGGCGACCTTGCGGCAGGGAATCTGCCCGCGGGAAGCCAGCTTCCTCAGGTCGCGGAGATCCATGTGCAGATACGCCGCGACCTGCTGTTCGTCCATTTGCTCGTGGGGCACGCGGTTCTCCCGGGATATGCCGGTATTATACCCGCCATTCCCGCCGGCGTGAATTCCCCTTTGCCCCTGTAACCCCCCCGCCCGGACGGGCACTGACTTTTCAGGCCGGGCTCCCCCAGTCCCCCCGGCCGGTTTAGGCCTCCCCGGATGCACCCCGGGGGTGTAGAATGGATTAGAGACGAAGTACGATTCGGGCCAAAGGAGGCCCACCATGAAAACGAATATCTCCATCCGGGCCCTGCTGGGTGTGACTCTCCTGGGCGCCTTATTCTTGACAGGCGACTCCCTGGCCCGCGACCGCGGCGACGGTCCGGGGGCGGGCGCCACGGGCGGCTCGTCGCGATGGTCCGGCCCATCGGGCGCAACGAGCGGGTCTTCGGGACGGTCCTACTACAGCGACCGAGGCGGCTCGGGCAGCGCCTCCGGCCTGGCCGGGCGAAGCTGGGTCGCACCCTCGACCACCGGCACAGGCAACGCCTCCGCGGTCCGATCCTGGGGCGGAGAGAGATCGGCTGTTTCCGGGGCCGCGGACAAGGCCCCCGTGGCCCGATCCTGGGGCACCCAGAAATCGGTCGTTTCCAGCGGCTCTGTTTCCGGCGGCGGGGACAAGGCCCTCGTGACCAAGGCTTGGACCGCCCAGAAGTCCGGCGATTCGCCCGGGTGGGTTTCCTCCGGCAAGAGCACCCGCTCCGGCTCAGACTCGAGTTGGCGGGTGATGGGCAACGCCGGCAAGACAGCCGGGGCCGACGTCTCGACAAAGTCCTTCACCGGCAGCACCTGGCGAACCATGGGGACCGGCAGGGGCTCGGGGGCCACGGGCAACGTGCAGCGAGGCACGGCCTCGACGTCGTCGCGCCTGGCCGCGGGAGGGTTCTTCCGTGACCGCCGCCCGATCGACCGCCTGCCCGAGCACGCTCGCTCCTATGACTGGCACGGGCGCCGGTATCATCATGAAGGGCATCATTGGTGGCGCCCGTGGTGGTACGGCGGGGAAGTGTACTACTACTGGGTCTATCCGCCCATCGGATACTACTACACCGACCTGCCGGAGGGCTGCTCGACGGTTCTGCTCGGCGGGACGACGTACTGGGTGGGCGAAGGGGTGTACTACGGCACGGCCACGGACCGCCCGGGTTATGTGGTAGCCGAACCGCCGGGTGGCATCCCCGCCCCGGAGGCCTCCGGCGAGGCCGCGCCCCCCGAGCTCGTCCCGCCCGAGGGCGCCGAGGAGCCCGCGTCGATCCCCCTGGGCCAGCTCAGCCCGCCCGAACCCCCGCGGGCGGCGGACCCGTACGCCCTGCTTAAGCAGATGGCCGACTCCCTGGCGGGCCTGCCCCGACTGACCCTCGTCGTCGGCGACAGCTTCGAGGAGGTCGCCGGCGATCAGCGGAAGGAACTCCAGGGACAGTTCACGCTGTTCCTCCGCCGCCCCGACAAACTCGCCGTCCAGTATCGCGGCGACATGTACGACCGCAACGTGATCTACGACGGCACGGGCGTGACGCTGCTGAACCTGCGGAAGAACTTCTATTGGCGAGCGGCGGCGCCGGCGACAATCCCCGCGGCCCTGGAAGCCCTGGCCCGGGACTACCGGGTGAGCATGCCGCTGGCCGAACTGGTCACCTCCGACTTCGGTGCCCTGACCGCCGCCCTCCGCGAGGGGCGGTATCTCGGGACCGACGCCGTCGGCGACCGCACCTACCACCACCTGGGCTTCCGCGAAGACGCGGTGGACTGGGAGGTCTGGCTGGAGGCGGACGGCCCGGCCCTCCCGCGCCGCTACGCCGTGACCTACAAGCAGCTTCCCGGCGCCCCGCGGTACGTCGCCACGGTCGTCAGTTGGGACACGGGGCCCGTCCCGGACAGTTGCTTCCAGCTGCCCACGGCGCCCGACCGCGTGCCCCCGCGTTAGCCGCCGGAGCACACCCGCGCCCGCCGCGGTCAGTGCGTGAAGACGATCCGCTGGACTTCCACCCCCGGGATGCCCGCCAGCTTCGTCGCCAGCACGTCGCAGTTCTTCATCGCCCCTACCATCTCCAGCAGCACCACGCCGTTGGGCGAGCCGCTCTTGCCCGTCACGTCGTGCAGCCCCACCCGCGTCCGGATGTGCGAGCCGTACTTGCTCAGCAGCGACTGCACGGCGGCGGCCTTCTTCAGCCGGTCGGTGATGTGCACTCCGAGAATCACGTGGTGTTCTTTCTTCGCCATGGCGGTAAGTCTCCATATTCGCCCGGCGCCCCGCCGGTGCGTTGGGGGCCATTCTACGCCCACGCCGCCCGAAAACAAGAGCGGCGCGGGAGCTTACCCGCGCCGCTCGCCCAGACAGAGACGGATTCTCTCTCAGTTTGTTTTACGCCGGTCCGGCCGCGCCGCCCTTGCCGCCATGGCCGCCCTTGCCCCCCGCTCGCGGGCCCTTCGTCCACGCCGCCACGCGATGGGCCGTCCCCGTCGCCGGCGACACCCGCACCCGCATGCCGGCCTTCAGGTCGGCCACGGTGGCGGCCTTCTTGTCCACTTTCACCACCGTGCTCGCGTCGGTCTGGACGGTGACGTCCCCGGCCTTGCGATTGTGGATAACGATCGTGGCCTTCGTCGCGTCGGTGGAATTCACCGTGACGCTGGCGATCTTGCCTTGAACGCCCTTGTGAGCCGTCGCCCCGGCCTGTTCGCCCTTGGCGCCGCGCCCCTTGGCCGCGTCCGCCGTCCCCGCCAGAGCCCCCATCGCCACCACCGCCGCCAACATCTTAATCATGCCGTTCATTTCCGAACTCCTCTATCGACGCCACCACGGCGCCCGCACCCTTCTAACGTCCCCCCCGGCCGCACCCGGCGTCTATTTTCGCGTCCCTTCTTTTTCACGAATACCCTCCCTCCCCACCCCCTCGCGCCTTTCCCTCCTTGCCCCGGAGACACCATGTAGCAAAAAGAACCAGTCTCGGACAGGATGAGAGCGAAAAGTCCAGATTAGTGTGCGGACGTTTTCTCAACTCAAACTGAAGGAGACTGGTTATGGACAAGTGCATTATGGTCGGATGTGATTTG
>JAPLNA010000416.1 GCA_026693065.1 Planctomycetota bacterium | reverse complement strand
TTGAGCATCCCCTGAGCATCCTTTAAGCATCCTTTAAGTATCCTTTAAGCATCCTTTGAGCATCCCTGAAGCATCCGAAAACGGCGGGTTGGCGGGCCCTGGCGCATTGGGGAAAACTGGAACTATAGGGGGAGCAATACGTTGCAAAATCAGGTGGATTCGGCGATGCGATGCGAAGGATGCTTACCCCGCGCTCGATCGGCCTCAGAGGGCCTGGCCGACGAGGTAGATCTGGTTCTTGCCGGCGGATTTGGCGGCGCGGAGGGCGCGGTCGGCCTGGGAGAGGAGCTCGCGGCAGCTTTGGCCTTCGTGGGGGAAGGTGGCCAGGCCGCCCGAGATACTCAGGACGCCCCGGGCGACGGGGCCCAGGGAGGGGAAGGCCTGGGTTTCGACGGCTTTTCGGAAACGGTCGGCCAGGGCGTAGGCGGTCGAGGGCGGGCTGCTGGCGGCGGAACGCGGGCCGGCCGTGTCCCAGAAGAGGACGGCGAACTCATCCCCGCCGATGCGGGCGACGATGTCCTGCGTGCGGGTGATCCGCTTCATGAGGGCGGCGGTCTGGCGGAGGATCTCATCCCCGACGGCGTGGCCGTAGGTGTCGTTGTAGCGTTTGAAGTCGTCGATGTCGTAGAGCAGGAGGGTCACGAGCAGGCCCTGTCGGGCGGCGTGCTGGAGGATCTGGTCGGTGACGTGATAGAAGTAGCGTCGGTTGTAGGCCCCGGTGAGGTGGTCGGTGATGGCCAGTCGGCGGAGGCTTTCGGTGCGTCGGGCGGCCAGGGCCAGCGGGCCCAGCAGGGCCTGCACGCCGGCCAGCCAGGCGGCCGAGCCGCTCCGGGCCGGGGCGGCCGAGCAGAGCGTTCGCGGGGTGTCCAGCTCGTACGTGAGCAGGGCGTGCTGGTCGGGGGGCAGGGCGGCGGTGTCGAGCCAGCGGACGTTCGTGGCGAGTCGCTGGCCGACCAGGTCGGCGGCGGCGGCCTCCAGGCCGGTGAGGGTCTGCATGGAGGCGATGAGGCGGGCGGTTTCGCCCGGCGCGGGAGTGTCGGCGGGGTCGGCGTGGGCCAGGGCCTGCGACAGGCCGGCCTGCAGGCGCGACTCCAGGGTCAGCCAATCCCGCCGGCCCAGCGGGGCGACGAGGTAATCGTCGAGGGTTTCGCCGGCGAGGTCTCGCATGTCGGGTTCGTCGGCGGGCGGGCCCAGGGCCAGCAGGAAGGTGTCGCGTTGGAGGCGTCGGCAGGCGCGGCAGAGGCTGGGGAAGTCGTCCTGTCCGGCGGAGAGGACGACGACGGGCCAGGGTCGGCCGGCGAGGGCATCCATGGCTTCGTAGGGGTCGCTGTGGGCCTGGACGCGGTCGGCCCCGAGTCGTGCGACGAACTCGGCCCCGACGGACGGGCCGGCCAGCAGGAGCATTTTGGCCGCGGCGGCGGTCATGGCTGGTCCTCCAGGAGGGCGGCGAGTTCTTCCGGGCTGACGAGCCCCCGCGGGCTCTCCAGCGCGGGGGCGGGGCGTGGTTCGGGCGGCGGGGCCGCCGGCTCGCCGGCGAGCAGGTCGGCCAGCGCGGAGGCGATATCTTCCGGGGCCACCACGCGGACGCCCTCGGGCAGGTCGGTGGGGATCGCCTCTCCCGGACGGACGAGGGCGAGCACGGCGAGCCCATGACGACGGAGCACGCCGGGCAGGGCCGCGTGAGGGCCCCGCAGGGCCGCGAAGTCCACGATGACCAGGTCGGCCTCGCCTGCCAGGGCCTCGGCGGCGGCCTCGTAGGGGCTGGCCACCGGCCGGCAGCGCGCAGAGGAACCCAACTGATCGCTCACCAGAGCGGCCAGCGACGGCTCGCGCGAGCACAGCACGACGCGCGTGGCCGAAACGGTTTCCTTGACGCCCGTCAAATGGGGTTTCCTCCGTGGTTTTCCAGTGTAGATTATAGCATAGGAGGGCGATTTGGTCAATCAGGCTGGCCGCGCGGGGAGAGAGGGCCGACGCGAGGGCCTCCACCGGAGACGCCCGGAAAAACCTTTGGCGGGGACACAAGGTAATGTGATTGTGATCGACGGTGCCGCGGCATTTTGTGACTCCGCGGTCGAAGGAGGAAAACAGAAACAAAATCGAGAAGATGATTTTGTTTCTGTTTTGTGTCGGCGAATTCACATCCGAAGCGCAACAGGGCGGACAAAAAGCAGGACACCGCGGTTGAGGTTCCGTAGATTGAGGTCAACCACGATCTTCAATCACAAGGAGCCGCCGCGATGTCCTACCGCCATCTTACCGAAAAGGAA
>JAPLNA010000415.1 GCA_026693065.1 Planctomycetota bacterium | reverse complement strand
GGGCTGGTGGGTGCAGGCCGACGAGAAGGACTTGTCGGCCCTCCTGGCTGGCGGCAAGGGGGCCGACCCTCGCCAGGTGAACCCCGACGCCCTCAAGGCCGCCAAGGTGCTCTATCGCGGGCGGATCGTCTGCACCGCCGAGCAGCGGACGTTCGTGGCCTCCGGCCGCGAGTTCAGCGCCGTGCTGGCGATGAACGCGCTCGTGTCGGAGGGCGCCTCCGAGATAGTCCCCGACGTCCGCGTCGTGCACGCGGGGATGATCCTGGAGACACGGGCGCAACTGAGCGACGACCGGAAGAACGCACACCTTGACCTGTGGAGCACGATCGGCCGCCCGCGGGGGCCCGTCGTGCCCGTCGATCGCAAGAGCCTCACCCAGATCGACGCCGACGCCCAGTGTTTCCGCACGGCCGCGACCGTGCCCCTGGGCGTGCCGATCCTGACGGGCGGGGGAACGTATGGAGAGGACGGCAAGGGAATGTACCTGGTGGTGCAGGTGGATTGCGTGGGCAAGTGAACATGGCCAGAACGGGAGAAGGAGACGCGGAATGAAACGCAGGCAGACGGCGATGCTGGCGGCGTTCGTGGCGGCCGGGGGCGGCCTGGGAGTGCTGGCGACGCTGCGGGGGCAGGAGACTCTCCCGGCCGGCGGAGGGGAGAAATCCGCGGGCGATTCCTCGCCGGCGCCAAAGATGATCCAGAAGACCTACGACGTCCGCGACCTGCTCGTCCCCGTGCCCAACCAGACGCACGTCAAGTCGGTGCTGCCGGTCACCGAGAGCAACGAAAGCGTCTATTCGCCCGCGCCATCGCCGTCGTTCTACAATGGGCACCTCCTGGTCCCGAAGGAATACCAGACGGAATACTCGTGGCAGGATACGCCGGAGCGTTGTGCGCCGGAACAAATCAAAGGCCTATTGACCCACGCGATCTTGGCCGCCGTCGATCCGAGTTCCTGGGTGAGCAACGCCCCCGACATCGGCCTGGCGCGGGATCCACTGTACCTGCGAGGCAGCATGGTCATCACCCAGACCCCCCAGGCGCACGAGAAGATCGCCGAGTTGCTGAGACAATTTCGCGAGAGCCTCACCAGGCAGTTCGTGGTGCAGGGCTGGTGGGTGCAGGCCGACGAGAAGGACTTGTCGGCCCTCCTGGCTGGCGGCAAGGCCGACCCACGCCAGGTGAACCCCGACGCCCTCAAGGCCGCCAAGGTGCTCTATCGCGGGCGGGTTGTCTGCTACGACGAGCAGCGGACGTACGTGGCCTCCGGCCGCGAGTACAGCGCGGTGCTGGGGCTGAACCCGACCGTGTCGGAGGGCGCCTCCGAGATAACCCCCGACGTTCGGGTCGTGCACGCGGGGATGATCCTGGAGACGCAGGTGCAGCTGAGCGACGACGGCAAGACCGCCCAGCTGGGGCTATGGAGCATCATCGGCCGCCCGCGCGGGCCCGTCGTGCCGGTCGATCGCAAGAGCCTCACCCAGATCGACTCCGACGGCCAGTGTTTCCGCACGGCGTTGGCCGTGCCCCTGGGCGTGCCGATCCTGACGGGCGGGGGAACGTATGGCGATGACGGCAAGGGAATGTACCTGGTGGTGCAGGTGGATTGCGTGGGGAAGTGAAATGACGACACGAGAAGCAACGGGAGACATGAGATGAAACGAACGGCAATGGTGATCGTGGCGGCGGTGCTGGCGGCGGGGACGGGAGTGTGGCTGCGAGCCCAGGAGAGCGACTCCCCCCAGACCCGCCCGCGCGGGGCGGAACTGACGACGAAGATCTACGACGTGCGGCTCCTGCTGGCCGAGCATCGCGACACGTCCTACAAGGGCCTCGTGCTCACCGTGGGCGACGGCGACATGGCCCTGTCGGGGGATCGATCCGCCGCCGCGTCCGGGCTGTTCGGGGCCGGGTCGGGCGGGGGAGCCGGCGCGGGGTCCAGCGGCCTCTACGGGGTTGCCCCGCAGGGCGAACCCCTGGCCCCGGCCATGGCGGAGATTGTCGCCTCCGTCCAGAGCCTCACGGGCGATGAGATCTGGCTGGATCACATGGAGGCGACGGTCAAGGCCCTGGGCTCGCGGCTGGTGATTCATCAGACGGCTGAGGGGCACAAGATGGTGGCCCAGGCGATCGCGCAGTTGCACGCGATGGCCAACGAGCAGGTCGTGGTGGACGCCGTGTGGGTGCGGTCCGACGGGGCGGACAAGGCTCACCGGCTGGGCGGGTCGGACGAACCGGCCGCCCCCCGGACCATGGCCCCCGACGCCCTGGCCAAGGCCGACCTCGCCTGGCGCGGGCGAGTGACCTGCTTCAACGCCCAGCAGTCCTACGCCCTGGCCGGTCGGTCCCAGCTGGCCGTCGTGGGCTTCGGCGTCCTGGCCGGCGAGATCAACGGGACGATCAAGGTCACCGGCGATCCGATCGCCGGCCCGGCCACCCAGCCGGCCGTCAAGCCCGAGGACAAGAAGCCCGCCGTGACCTTCAACGTCAACTCCGTCACCGTGCCGATCGTGCGGATGGCGCACGTGGGGATGGCGATGGACGTCCGCCCGGTTCTCGGGCACGACCGCAAGAACTGCTTCGTCGAGATCTCCGGCGTGATCAACCGCTCTCGCACGGACAAGCCCTCGCCCATCGACAAGGCCGCCCTCACGCCGATGGACTTCGACGCCCAGGTTTTCGCCGCCTCGGCCACCGTGCCGCTGGGGCAGTGGGTGATCGTCACCGGCTGCACCGTCTCGGAAGGGCTGGGCAAGGGCGAAATGTACCTGGCGATCCGGGCCACGCGGATCGAGCCGTGAACTCGAATTACACGAATGACAGCGAATGACACGAATAGAATCCGGACAGGGAATCGGACATCGAGAGGTGGCTGACATGAAACGACGAAATGCGATGATCGCGGGAATGTTCCTGGCGGCGTGCCTGGCGTTGGCGGGCGTGGGGGTGGTCTCCTCGGGCCAGCCGGCCGGTGAAACTCCCGCGCCGGCGACCCAGACGGCGACCCAGCCGGCCCCGGCAACGCCCCAGGCCCAGGATTACCAGCCGGCTCCCATGCCGCCGGCCCCCGAGCCGCTGGTGACGAAGTTCTACTACATCGAGGACCTTTCGAGGCCTGGGACGAACTACGTCTACTGGGACTTCCCCACGAAGCCGGCCCTCGACCGCCCTGATTCCACCGGGATGTTCGGCAGCCCCCAGGCCCGGCAGGGCCAGGGGGAGGAGGAGATCAACCCCTCCGACCAGCGGGGGCAGATCCGGAGCCTTGTGGACCTGATTCGCGAGACCGCCCTGCCCCAGGACAACTGGGACGCCCCGCCGACGGGCAGCATCCGCGTCTTTCAGGGCACGCTGATCGTGCGACACACCGAGAAGGCCCACGCGGCCGTGGCGGCCCTGCTGGCCCAGCTGCGAACGACCAGGCAGCGCGGCCTCGTGCTCGACGCGGCCTGGGTCCGGGGCGACCAGGCCCAGTTCGATGCCCTTCTCAAGAAGCCCGCCGACAAGGCCGACCCGCGACTGGTGGACCCGGCCGCCCTGGCCAAGGCCAACATCCCCTACCGCGCCAGGATCGCCTGCCGCAACGGACAGAGGACCTACGTCACCGCCGGGCGGGGGTACACCATCGTCAACGCCTGGTCTATGCCGACCGACGGAGCCGGCCTTGTGCCGGAGGTCAGTTACGCCCGCGGGGGCGTGTTGCTCGACGCCACCTCCGTCCTGGACGCCGCGAGCAAACAGGCGAATGTGACCCTCTCGGGCACGATCGTGTGGCCACGGTCGGACAAGGCCCCGGACATGCCCGCCCGCCCCGGCCAGATCTCGGCCCAGGATTTCGACATGCACGACTTCATGAGCACCGTCTCGGTGCCGGTGGGCCAGTGGGTGATGACCAGCGGGGTCACGCTGCCGGCCAAGGACAAAGACAACCAGAAGGACGACCAGATGATCCTCGTGATCCGGGTCCTCGCCGTCGGCGAGTGAGGCCCTTTCGTGGAGGAAGGCCGAGTGGTCCACGGATTACCCGGATTACACGGATGGCGGGGAAGAAGAAACGACAAGGAATGTCGTCCACGAACCCTCCGCTTCTTCTTCCCTCCGCTTCTTCTTCCAATCCGCGTAATCGGTGTAATCCGTGGACTCTCTGCCCCTTCCCACCGCCAGCCGGTCGGCCAGGGGGTTTCTTTCCGTGGCCCGATCGGGTAGACTGATCGGACCCGGCGCGACGACGCGAGTGACTCGCTCGCCGGAGGAGATGACCGTCATGGCAGAACAGCAG
Organism: Planctomycetota bacterium; assembly: GCA_026693065.1. Lineage (GTDB taxonomy): Bacteria > Planctomycetota > Phycisphaerae > SM23-33 > SM23-33 > JAPLNA01. The sequence goes on along the minus strand of JAPLNA010000415.1, from coordinate 18,007 downwards.
ACCCCTGCGCCGCCCGGCGGGGACGACTCGCGGGCCGCCGCCCCGGGCCCGGGCGACCAGAAGATCATCGAGAAGCTCAAGGCCGTCCGTGGCCTCATGCTCGCCGAGATCCACAAGGTGATCATCGGGCAGGACGCCGTGATCGAGCTGCTCATGCAGGCGATGATGTCGCGCGGGCACTGCCTGCTGGTGGGCGTGCCCGGGCTGGCCAAGACGCTCATGATCTCCACCCTCGCCCGCGTCCTGAAGCTCTCCTTCAACCGCATCCAGTTCACCCCGGACCTCATGCCCTCCGACATCACCGGCACCGACGTGATCGAGGAAGACCTCACCACCGGGCGCCGGGCGTTCCGGTTCGTCAAGGGGCCCGTCTTCGCCAACATCATCCTGGCCGACGAGATCAACCGCACGCCGCCCAAGACCCAGGCGGCCCTGCTCCAGTCGATGCAGGAGTACCACGTTTCCGCCGGCGGGCAGAACTATCCGCTGGAGTTGCCCTTCTTCGCTCTGGCCACCCAGAACCCCATCGAGCAGGAGGGCACGTACCCGCTGCCCGAGGCCCAGCTCGACCGCTTCATGTTCATGATCCTCGTGGACTACCCCAGCTACCAGGAAGAGCGGCAGATCGTCAAGGCCACCACCGCCGACGCCGACGAGACCCTCACGCCCGTCCTGAGCGGCCCGGACATTCTCACGCTGCAGAAGCTCCTTCGCAAGGCCCCGGTCAGCCAGCACGTGGTGGACTACGCCGTGCACCTGACACGTGCGACGCGGCCCAAGGACGGGACGGCCCCGGACTTCATCCGCAACTACCTGACGTGGGGCGCCGGCCCGCGGGCCGCCCAGTACCTCGTCCTCGCCGCCAAGAGCCGAGCCCTTCTCCGCGGGCGGCTCAACGTCTCCTGCGACGACGTCCGCCAGGTCGCCAAGCCCGTTCTCCGCCACCGCCTCTTCACCAACTTCAACGCCGACGCCGAGGGCATGTCCCCCGACGCCATCGTCGAGCTGCTCCTCAAGGCCGTCCCTGAACCGGGCGCCGCCGATTACGACCGACGCAACGATTCCCTCGTGGAGGCATGATGAACCCCACCCGAACCGCCGTTTCGATCCTGTTTTCATTGGCCTTGGCCCTTCCCGCCGCCGCCCAGACGGCCTCCGAGGCCGGCATGGCCCGACTGATCGCCCTGCTGAAGAAGCCCGCCAAGACCGACCAGGTCATCGCCACCCTGGGCGTGATCGCCGACCCGGACCTGGCCCCGCTGCTGGCCGGGGCCTGTGCCGGGGGCCCGGCCTCGCAACGTCTGACGGCCCTGTCGGCCCTGGCGCGCCTGGGCCCCGAGGCCGCTCGAGGACCTCTGCTGGCCTGCTTCCAGACCGACCCGGACCCCATCGTCAAGGGCAAGGCCCTGGCCCTCCTGCTCAACCTCAAGGCCGTCGAGCCCGCCGAGATCCGAACCGCCCTCCGCCTGGACGACCCCCACGTCCGATGTCTCGCCGCCCGAGCCCTCGTCGCCGCCGGTAAGGGGTCCGTGGCGATTGCCACCCTCAACGAACTCGCCGCCGACAAGGCCACCTACCCGGACCCCAAGGGCGCCCGGATCGCCGTCCCCCTGGGCGTCAGCGCCATGTCGCGTCTGGCCCTGCTGGCCGCCGGAGAGCCCTCCCAACTGGCCCCGCTCCAGGCCCTCATCCGCGACCGAAAACAACCCGCCGAACTCCGCCAACTCCTCTCCGCCCAGATCACCCGCGACAAAATCACCGTCGCTCTCCCCCTGGCCCGCGAACTCGTCGACCTCGCCGACGACGACGAATCCAAACTCCTCGCCCTCGAGTCCGTCTCCGCCGCCAGCCCCAACGACCCCACCGACCTCATCGAGGCCGTCAAGAAATCCACCGGCCTCCTCTTCCGCATCCGCCTGGTCGAATTGCTGGCCGTCCGCCCCGACGCCCCGGCGGCCCTGTCGGCCCTGGCCGACCAGACCGGCCCGACCGCCGACGTCATCGCCTTCGAACGCTCCCGCGCCGCCCTCGACCAGACCACCACCCAGGCCGCCCTCAAGGCCATCGCCGACGAACAGCCCGTCACCATCTCCTACGTCCTGAGCCGCGCCCGCAAAGACGTCGACCAGTTCAAGGCCCGCGCCGCCTGCTACCTCCCCGTCCTCGTCAAGTGCATCCAGCTGGCAGGCCCGGAAACCCGCGACCTGCTCCCCGAACACCACCGCGCCGGGCGAGCCGCCGCCATGCTCGCCGACATCGGCACCCCCGAGGCCCTCGCCGCCCTCAAGGGCTTCCTCCCACCCGACAAGTACGACAACCGCACCCGCGCCGTCGCCGCCGGACTGCTCGAATCCAAAAGCCCCGCCGCCTGCGACGCTGTCGCCCCCCTCCTCACCAGCGTCTACCCCGAGCTCGCCTGGCGTGCCGGGGTAATCCTCGGCCTGAACGGCCGCGAGAGCTCCCGCGCCTACCTCACCGACATCGTCACCCATCCCGACCAGCACCCCGACGAAAAGCTCGTCATGGCCGCCTGGTTCCTCGCCAAGCTCGACCGCACCGCCCGCCCCTGGGCCGTCCAGATCGGTCAGATGCTGCGCACCGCCACCCGCTAACCCCCCTCCCCCCCGGACTGCTCGCTTCAGCGAGGCAGTTCCCCTCCCCGTGCGGGGGAGGGAAGAGTAGCCCGTAGCCGGTAGCCCGTGAAGACACTCCCCCGGGTGAACTCGACATCGAATCGCATTCTCCTTCTCCTCCATAACCTGAACTCTCCCCAAACGTTCCATTCCAGCACTCTCCCGCGTCCGCCATTTCGGTTCACTGCCGGTTCACTGCCGGTGCACAGAAAGTTCACACCTGGTTCACTCCCGGTTCACCGGAGGTTCACTCCCGGTACACACCCGGTTCACCCGGCTTGGCCGGGCGGGAGTAGCCCGTCGCCTGTAGCCGGTAGCCAGGCGAAGAAACAGACCGCTCGCTTTGCGTCCCAAAGTCATAGTCGTTCTCTCCCGCGGCCGGAGGCCGCTCCCCCACCGGCTACCGGCTACGGCCTACCGGCTACTCGCCGTCCGCGCGTGAGTCGTGAATCGTGAATCGTGAGTCGGACGTATCCGACAACATTCTGATCTCCACGACGCTTGGCGTACCGCTTGTCCTTTTGGCGTCGCCAACTTCCCCCACCTCGCGATCTCACCGCTTCCGCCTCCGGCTCTCCTTTCACCTTTCTACTATCTCCTCTCTGGGAGCCGCCGCTCCGCGGCGACGCTCCCTGCCATTCATAATACATGGTAAATCCACAACCTTTTTAGCACCCCCTTTCGCCCATCGCCTCCCTAACTCCTTTCCCCACAACGCGCCGAATTATTTTCAGAATTTTTTCGCCTGCGCAATCGGAGAAATTGGAATCGGAGGTTCGCAGGGGGTAACAGATTGTCATATAATCGGTTAGACCCCAGATAACTCATTGCTTCGATAAGATTTGTGGGGATCTGGAGAGCCTCGCCCCCAACCGGAAACATGGGGAGAGCGTGCGGACGCTCTCCCCAAACCCCTTTTCCCAAACAGCCCCGGCCCACACACTCCCGCCCACAGAACCGGGAGGGGACGTCACGCGGGGGATCGGGCGTGCCGTTGTTCTGGCGTGTGTGGCCCTCTTGGGCAAGCGGCCCGGCCCACAGGCAACGCCCTGGGATCTCAAGCAGTCAGCATCACGAGGACGAGCTGATGCTAGCCGAATAACAGAGAAACTTTCCTGCTTCGGTGGAGATGAATACCGTGAAACTCCGGCAGGTGTTTCGATTGAGTCGTCCTGGGGGTTTGCCACTACGCCGTGGGTCGCTTTGGCTATCCTCTTTGCCGCCGATCTCAAACGTTGCATAGCCTCCTGGGTATATCGGCCTTCGAGATTCAGTTCAGTTAGGTAGCCGATGCCAGGGAGCGACGATGCGATCGCGTCTTCGACGTCTTCCGGAAGGAGTCTGTCGGACGGATTCACCACTATCTGCCAGTTACTGGCTTGAAAGCTACACCGTCTCTTATCCGGAATAACCCAACCAGCCAAGCCGCCGAACAGTTCCGAAGCGAAAGGATGCACGGAGTATATTCGCAGGTCGTAGCTCATGGATGTCCTCATATCGGCAAAGCTGATGTAAGTCAGGGAGGTATGATGATAGGGCGCGGGGATAGCAGACCGGCCATCTTCGGCTAGAACTTCCGGTGGCGGATTGTTTCCTCGTCCTGCCCATGCGGGGATTCTACGGCTTCACTCGGCCCGGGGCAACGGCGGGCCGTCCCGTCTGGCCGAGGGATACCATGTCATCGAGGTCGAGGCGGCGGGCTGGGTGAAAACGAAATTGCCCGGAGCGAGCTGTTCTGCGTTGCTGGTAGCTTAACGGGAGCAGGATTCTGCCCAGTGAACCGGAAGACCAGCGGACCAGCAAGGGCCATGACGGGCGGCTGTTGGCCTGGCGTGGCCGTTGCGCCTGGCCGCGTCGGAGTGCCGATCTGCAGGCCATGAGCAGCACCCTCCCCTCGCAGGCCTGCGGGGAGGGTGTTGCGGACCTGGACGTACGGTTGACCTCAGATGGCCGGTGGACCCGCGAAAACGGTTTCCCTCCCGTAATCCCCGGCTCGTTCCCCGCGCGGGGCTACGCGTCCGCCAAAGGCCGGCCCCGTGTGGGCGGGTGGGCGGCGGCGGATGCGGGGGCCGGCCAGGCTGGCTGCGCCCGTTAACGACGGCGGCGGCGGCGGAGAACGGCCAGGCCGCCCAGGGCCAGGAGGGACACCGTTGCCGGCTCGGGGACGGTGGCGACGTTCATCGTGGCCGGGTCCACCATGAAGCTGAAGTTGCCGACCAGGGTGAGCGTGGAATTATTCCCCCCCACCGTGCCCGGCAATATGGGCGTCGTGCCGTTGATCGCCACGCCGGAGACGGTGCCGTTGAACGGGCCAGGCGCTGTCCAGATGGCGGGAGAGTAGACCACGGTATCCAGCAAATAGGGGTTATAGCTGGAGTCCATGCCATAGTAGTCGATCGTGCCGCCAAATTGGGCAAACCCGCCTCCCGTCTGGACCGTGCCATCCACGGTGAAGATCGGGGAGATCGTGGCCTGGCTCCCCAGCCCTCCGCTGTCCAACTGGTACTCGATATTGAACCGGAGATTGAGATGGGCGTAGCCGGAGTTCCCGGCTGTCTGGATGAGCCTGACGCTGTTCAAGCTGACGTCATAGGTCGTCGGGCCGAGGATCTGCCCGAGGAGGTTGCCCTTGGCTTCGTCGAGCGTGTTGGGATCGATCTGCGTTCCCATGGTGAAGCTCGATCCGTTCCAGGGGCTCGTGCTGGTGGTATAATTCGTGGTCCCGGGCACGGCGGAAGGATTAAGAGATGTGGTGTCGTCGAAATTGATTAGGGCGTAGGAGCTGCTGGGGCTGTTGATGCCAAAGAGGTTGGCTTTCGCCGACCCCGCCGTCAACAGTATGGCCGCTATCATGCCCATCCAAATTGTCGTTCTTCTCGTGCCCATGGTTCTTTCCCTTCCTTCTCTCCCGGCTTGGCCGGGGGCTCCGGCGTACGCCCGAAACACTTCTTGTCCCGCAGGCAACGCCCACGAAAGACAGAATAGACGCGTAACGCCGATCCAACCTGCGAACTGACGGGACTTCCTCTCAGGCTCACATGTTCCAAAGAATCACCGACTACGTCGATGACCTTTGTGTAGTATTGTACCGGCGATTAGCAAATACAAGCGCGAAAACTCCAGCCCCAAGCAGGGAAAGTGTCATGGCGTCAGGTAACTCATTGTGTTTGCATCTATTGCAATTTGAATATTTCTTTGGATTGGATTGGATTGAGGGGGACAACCATGCCGGCTGTGCCCGGGGAGAACGCGAGGAATCAGAAGGCCCGCAGCCCGGCGAGGGCCATGACAGGCGGCGGGATCCGATTGTGGTGCGGGCATCCTGCCTGCATCCGGGAGGGCAGGCAGGATGCCTGCACCACAAGGGCCGCCCTCAGTGCGGGTGGGTGTGGCGGAGGATGTGGGGGCGGTCCAGGCCGTGGGCGAGCATGAGGGGTTCGTTGGAGAGGAGCTCCACCGTCGGGCCTTCGGCGACGATGAGGCCTTTGTCGAGGATGACTACGCGGGTGCAGAGCTCGACGACCAGTTCCAGGTCGTGCGTGGCGATGAGCTTGGTCAGGGGGATCTGATGCAGAAGCTCTTTGAGTTCACGGCGGCCTTTGGGGTCGAGGCTGCTGGTGGGCTCGTCGAGGATGAGGATGGACGGCTGGCAGGCCAGTACGCCGGCCAGGCACACGCGGCGTTTCTCCCCGCCGCTGAGGTGGTGCGGGGCGCGGCGGTCGAAACCGGCCAGGCCGACCTTGGCGAGGGAATCGGCGACGCGTTGGGCGACGTCGGAGTCGCTCAGCCCCAGTTGCCGCGGGCCGAACGCCACGTCCTCGAAGACCGTCGGGCAGAAAAGCTGGTCGTTGGCATCCTGGAAGAGCAGCCCGACGCGGCGGCGGATGTCGGGCAGGTTGTTCGGGGCGATGGGCAGGCCGTCGACCCGGACGGCCGCCGGGGCGTTATGCGACTCGGGCAAGAGCCCGTTGAGGTGAAGCAGCAGCGTGCTCTTGCCCGCCCCGTTGGGGCCGATCAGGCCGACGCTCTCGCCCGCGGCCACGCTGAAACTCACGCCGCGCAGGGCCTCCGTGCCGTCGTCGTAGCGGAAGCGCAGGTCCCGGACTTCCATCGCGGGAGTTTTCCCAGGAAAAATCCCGGGAGAAATCGCGGGTGTCATGGAAGAAGTCATCGCCACCCCCTGGCGCACATGGCGGCGTAGATTCGCTCGGCCCGCTCGCTGGCGCGGATGAACAGTTGGCCGATGACGGTGGCCGACGTTCGCCACGTCCGCGATCGGCCGGGGCGGAAGGTGCGGCTGGTGCGGGCGCGTTTCATCCGTTGGGCCTCGTCGACGAGCACGAACAGGTAGCGGTACATCAGCGCCAGCGTCGTCACCAGCAGGGCCGGGACGTGAAGACGCCCGAGCACCCGCAGCAGGTCGCCGAAGGGGGTGGTGTTGGCCAGGAGGAGCATGGCGAAGAGGCACACACTGGCCCGGGCGACGAGGAAGGCGAAGGCCCACCCGCCGCCGGGGGCGAACAGGGCCAGGACGGCCACCCCGATCACGAACGGTTCGAGCAGGAGCATCCGCCGCGCGAGGAACCCCCACGGCACGCGGCTGATCGCGGCGGCGGCGAGGAGCGGCCCGGCGAGGGCGGCCAGCCAGATCGCCTGCGAACGCGGCAGGGCGACCGCCGCGACCACCAGGGCCAGCGCCGCGGCGAGCTTGGCGCCGGCGGGCAGGCGATGGACGGGCGAGTCCAGGCGGCTGTGTCGGTCGAGAAAGTCTGCCTGCATTCGATGGGCTCTCGTGCGATCAGGCTCGCCCGTGCGGGGGCCGGGCCGACTTGGGCGACAGCGCCCGGGCCAGGCCCCAGGCCAACGCGAAGACGAAGACGGTGCCGGCGGCCCCGGCAATGGCGGTGGCCAGGGCCTCGGAACTGATGCCCGGCGTTTTGTAGTCCGGCGCGGGGGCGGGAAGGGCGCGATGCTCGGATTCTCTGTCCTTGAAGCCGAGCGTTTCGGCCGTCTTGTCCAACCCGTCCGGCCAGCCGCAGGCGAACGGGGCGACGAACAGGGCCAGCCCCACGCTCATCAGCAGGCCGAACACCACCAGCGGGCCGGTTCTTTCCCCATTCGCGGCCGATACCAGGTTGGTGGCCGGGTGCCGTGGTTTGCGGCGCCGCCGCAACCACGTTCGCGAGACGACCGGGTCTTCGGCGGACGTGGTTGCGGCTTCGCCGCAAACCACGGCACCCGCGCCTTCCAAGACTCCCGCGCCCGGGGCGGTCAGGCCCAGCAGTTCGGGGCGGACTTTGGCGATGGCGGCCAGGACCAGGGCGGTGATGACGCCCTCGCCGATGCCGATGACCATGTGCGTGCCGGCCATCGCGGGCCAGGCCGACCGCCATCCCACCGTGCCCGAGCCCGCCAATTCCCCCGCGCAGGCGATCGAGGCCAGGACGGTGCTGGCCCAGCCGGCGACGACGGCCGCGACGAGCCGGCCGAACAGCCCTTTCACCCCCCTGCTGAGCAGGTGGTAGACCACCCACCCGCCGACGCCGCCGATCAGGGCCATGTTGAAGAGGTTCGCCCCCAGGGCCGTTACGCCCCCGTCGGCGAAGAGGAAGCACTGCACGATGAGGACGGCGGAGATGACGATCAAGGCGGCGCTGGGCCCCAGGAGGGCGGCCGTCAGCACGCCGCCGATCAGGTGCCCGCTCGTGCCCCCGGCGACGGGGAAGTTGATCATCTGGGCGGCGAAGACAAACGCCGCCGACAACCCCAGCAGGGGCACGCGCCGGGCGGGCAGGTGGCGCCGCGCCTGTCGCAGGGCCAGACCAAGTCCGGCCGCGGCCAGAACGCCGGTGGCCGTCGCTGTCTTGACATCCAAAAACCCGTCGGGAATGTGCATGCTGTCCTGCGAAGAACCTCTATCAGGTCGGTATTACGAGTCATCCATATCGTAATACCGAACGGTTGTCCGGGTCAAGCGAAAACCGTTTGGTGGTGTCGGTCGGTATCGTAGTTCGCGGTGCAGCGAACAGGTCGGAGATCGCGTGGCGGTCGCAGGTACGAGAGAAAGGGATTCAGGGATTACATGATTAGGGGATTGAATCGCAAAGAAGGAACGAAGAGAGAGTCTGGCGCCGGGGATGTGGCCGGAGGCGGCTGGGAACCGCCAAGGCGAACTGTTTCTTCCCTGTATCATTCTCTTCTATCCCCTAATCATGTAATCCCTGAATCCCTTTCTCTCGTACCTCCCTACGCCAATGTGCCCGCTCACCTCAGGAAAACCGCTCGGTTGTGTCGGCCGGGGCGGCGCGATATCCTCACGCCATGCCACAGCGAGAACCGGCGATCTGCCTCCGGGCCGTTGACTACAGCGAGACCTCCCAGGTGCTCCAGTTCCTGGCGCGGGAGTCGGGGGTGATCTCGCTGATGGGCAAGGGGACCAAGCGGCCCAAGGGCCCGGCCGGCGGGGCGATCGACCTGATGGCCGAGGGCGAGTTGGTGTTCATTGCCAAGAAGGGCCAGGCCCTGGGGGTGCTGACGGAGTTCGCCGAGAGCGTCTCGCGGCGTTCGCTCCGCAGCCAGGCGGGGGCCCTGAACGCCGGGCTGTACGCCCTGGAGCTCGTCGGGGCCGCCCTGGCCGAGAGCGACCCGCACCCGGAGGTGTTCGACCTGCTGCACAACCTGCTGGCCCGCCTGGGCAAACCGGGGGCCCCCGTGCCGGCGGTGACGGCGTACTTCCAGTGGCGGCTGCTGCGGAACGTGGGCCTGCTGGGCCAGATGCACGCGTGCGCCGGCTGCGGAGGCCCGGCCGCCGGAGCGAGCGGCCGCGGACGAGTGTATTTCTCCTCCGCCCAGGGCGGGCTCCTCTGCGACGCCTGCCACCCCGCCGTAACGGAAAAACTCTACGCCGACGAACACGCCCTGGCCGGCCTGGCCGCCCTGGCCGCCGCCGAGGCCGGGCAGAAAGCCAACCTCACCGAACCGGCCGCCCGCGCCGTCATGCGACTGCTGGACTACCACGTGACCTACCAGCACGGCCGCCGGCTGAAAATGTCCCGCCACGTGATCGAGTGAACTCCCCCGCGCCGCGGGCAAGATCGGAGGTTGCCCATTGGCAATGCACCCCTCGCGCGAGATGATGAGTCCTTGACAGGATCCGGTTTGATATTTCATGCCTGGCAAACGAAAGATGCCGCGAATGATCTGGTTGATACTGGCAGCGGCCGGGGCGGCGTATCTCGCCGTCGCGACGGTGGTGTTCCTCTTCCAGGGACGGCTGGTCTACTTCCCCCGGCGCGAGCTGGCGGGCACGCCGCGCGACGCCGGACTGGCGTATGAGGACGTCTCGCTGAAGACCTCCGACGGCCTGACGCTGGGGGCCTGGTACGTGCCCCCGACGGCGGCGGATTCCCCCGTCGTGCTCCACTGCCACGGCAACGGGGGGAACATCTCCCACCGGCTGGAGCTGCTGAACGCCCTCCACCGGGCCGGCGCGGGAGTGTTGATCTTCGACTACCGCGGGTACGGCCGCAGCGAGGGCTCGCCCGACGAGCAGGGCACCTACCGCGACGCGCGGGCCGCGTGGGACTACCTCACCAACGTCAAGGGCCTGCCGGCCTGGCGGATCGTGGTGCACGGGCAGTCGCTGGGCGGGGCGGTGGCCGCCCACCTGGCCGGCGAGGTCACCCCCGCCGGGCTGATCCTCGAATCCGCCTTCACCAGCCTGGACGACCGCGGCGCGGAGATCTACTGGTTCCTCCCCGTCCGCCTCATGTCCCGCTACCACTACCCGACGCGGGCGTCCCTGGCGTCGGTGGCCTGCCCCCTGCTGATCCTCCACAGCCCTTCCGACGAGATCGTGCCCATCCATCACGGCCGGGGGCTCTTCGAGGCCGCCGCCGAACCCAAGCGGTTCGTCGAACTCACCGGCGGCCACAACGACGGCTTCGCCGTCTCGGGCGACCTCTACGTTCACGCCCTTCGCGACTTCCTCCGCGAGTGCATGCAGGCGAAGACCCAGAGAAAAAACCCCGCGACCCCGTAGTGCCTCCGGTCTCTGGCTCCCGAGCCCGAAGGGCGATTGCGCGTAGCCCCACCCGACGAAGGAGGGTGGGGATTGCGAACGCCTCCTCTCTCTTTTCATCGAGCCCCCGCAGGGGGCGATTGACGCGTTGGCAACCCGGCGATCATTCGCCCCTGGCAGGGCTCCAGAATAAGAAGAAGAAGGAGGAGGAGGAGGTGAATGGGGCGTCCCTGTTATCCCCACCCTCCTTCGTCGGGTGGGGCTACGCGCATTCGCCCTTCGGGCTCGGGAGAAACCACCCCATCAGGTCTACTCGTCCGCCGAAGGCGGGCCCTTCGGGCTCACGGAAGATCACCCCATCAAATCTCTTCGTCTCTGCGCCGCCCAGGCGAAGACTCCCGCGGCCGCGAGGGACATGACCAACGTCGCCCCGGCGATGCCGGCGATCTCGCGGTCGGCGACGACCCATTGCGGACGGAACTGCCAGACCGGGCCCGACGCCGGGCGGCTGGAGGTGGCGGGTTGGCTGGCGGGGGCCTCGGCCGGTGCCGGCGGGCCTTGGAGATAGGCGTTCTGCACCCGCATGTGGTTGAGCGAGAAGACGATCGCCGCCCCGCCGATCAGCCCGATGAACAGGCCGCGAACGAGCCCTCGCCGCAGGGCCGAACTGGTGGCCCCGGCGACGGCGGCCATCAGCGTCATCCCCGCCATCGCCAACGGCGGCTTGCCCGTGATCGAGGTCACCCCCGAGCCCAGGAACGCCGCCCCGATCGCGATGGTCATCGCCCGGGACAAGGCCGGGGGAATTCTCGGCAGGCGTCTCTTCATGGCCGCGGCCCCGTCGCGGGCGCGGGGCGGCTGGTCGAGGCCGGTTGACTCCCCGGCGGAGTCGGCGGCGGCACGGCGCGACGGCGGGAGGCCGCCGGCGGCGAGGACAGGAGCTTCTCGAACCCCGGGGTGGCCGTCCAGGTCCAGTGGTCTTTCGTCCCGACGACGATCATCGCCTCGATGCCGGTGGCCCCGCCGACGAGGTGCAGGCCCTCGGGGCCCAGCACGGTCAGCGCCCGCGCCCACCCGCAGGCGATCGTCGCCGACGGGGCAACCACCGTCGCCGACGCGGGGGCATCGGCCAGCCGCCCCGTCCGCGGATCCACGTTCATGCAGACCCGTCGCCCGCCGATCAGGGCCAGCCGGTCGTAACTGGTGAACGTGTACACGCCGCCTTTGTCCAGGGCGAGCGTGGCGAGCGGGGAGCCATTGGCGAACGGGTCGGGCACGTTCACGGGCCAGCCCGCTGCGTCACTGGAGGTCCCGAAGCATCGCGTGGCCCCGCCCATCGCCGCCATCCCGCCCAACACGCCCTCGCCGGTGAGGGCGTGGATGGCCTTGTCGACGGCGAAGGCCGACTCGGCCTGCGCCAGGTCGAGCGGGAACGCCGGGCCCGTGAATTTCAGATCGGCGCCTTGGATCGTGACGCGGCCCCACCCCCCCGCGGCCCGGGCGGCGTCGATCTGGGCCTGGGTGGGCGCCTGGTCGGGCCGGTCGGCGCGACGCCAGAGGTCCGCCGCGCCCGTCGCCGTCAGGTCGAAGGCGCCGTGGGTCTGCTTCGTCAGTTCGCGGGCGATCTGCAGGAGTTCCAGAACCTGGGGCGAGAGCGGGGCCGGTTTGCCCCTCGCGGGGGCGGTCGAGACCCGCCCGCGGAATTCCATCGCGCCCACCCGGATCCGATCGGCGACATTCGACAGCGTTCGCTGTCCGCCCGTCAGGGCGGCGCGGGCGTCGGCGGCGTCGAGCCGCTTGGCCGTCACGGCCAGCCGCCCCGCTGGGTGAAGGATGCCCTCCGGCACGTCGGCCCGGTAGGTCGCCCGGGCGGCCGCCGCCACGTAGATCCCCCCCGCCAGCATCGCCGCCAGCAGGAAGGCCACAGCAATCCGACTCGCGCGGCTCTTGATCATGCCGGGTAACTCGCCGTCACCGTCGAGTGAATCCCCCCACGCGGGGTGAACTCGCCCGTGACGGTCATTCGCTTCGGGCCGCACGCGGCCACAAGGTCGTCCAGAATCCGGTTGACCACGTCTTCGTAGAACACCCCGCGGTTGCGATAGGCCTGGAAGTAGAGCTTGAGGCTCTTGAGCTCGATGCAGGCGGCGGCGGCGACGTACTCGACCGTGATCGTGCCGTAATCGGGCTGGCCGGTCTTGGGGCAGACGCTGGTGAACTCCGGCGCGACGTGACGGATCACGTAGTCACGCCCCGGGTGCGGGTTGTCGAAGGTTTCTATCTGGGCCATGGTCCCATTAGCCTACAGCGGTTGAACCCAAAAGAAAAGCCGGGTATGCTCCCGAGCCAGGCCCCTCGAAAGCGCGGGTGCCATGCTTCCGCGTCTTTTGGCGGAAGCATGCCCCGGCGGCGTGGAGAGGCGCGGCATGCTTCTCCCTTCGGCCTGCGGCCTGCGGTAGAAGCATGGCACCCGGCGGAGATCGACCGGCGGAATGGAGCACGGATGTCCGAGATAGCCAAACAAGCGGTCGTTCTGGTCAGCGGCGGGCTGGATTCGGCGACGACGCTGGCGATCGCCCGCCGGGCGGGCTTCGCCTGCCACGCGTTGAGCTTCGACTACGGTCAGCGTCACCGGTTCGAGCTGGAGGCCGCCCGCGCCGTCTCGGCCGCCCTCGGCGCCGTCGATCACCGCGTGGTCACGCTGGACCTGACGGCCGCCGGCGGGTTCGGGCACAGCGCCCTCACCGACCGCATCGACGTCCCCAAGGCCGGGCCCGGCGCGGGAATTCCCGTCACGTACGTGCCCGCCCGCAACACGATCTTCCTTTCCATCGCCCTGGGCTACGCCGAGGTCGTCGGGGCGTTCGACATTTTCATCGGCGTCAACGCGGTCGACTACAGCGGCTACCCGGACTGCCGCCCGGCGTTCATCGCGGCGTTCGAGCGTCTGGCGAACCTGGCCACGGCGGCCGCCGTAGAAGACAAAGGCCGTTTCACCATCCACGCCCCGCTGATCGACCTGACGAAGGGCCAGATCATCCGCACGGGGTTGTCCCTGGGCGTGGACTACTCGCTGACGCACAGTTGCTACGACCCCTCGGCCGACGGGGCCTCGTGCGGGCAGTGCGACTCCTGCCGGCTGCGACGGGCGGGGTTCGAGCAGGCGGGGGTGAGGGACCCGGTGCGGTATCGGTAGCCGTTTCCCGCCCACGCCGTGGGCGGGCCTTTGACGGACAAATCGAGTTGAGTGGATGCACTGGCGGCGGGCGGATTGGAAAGGAACGACACATGTGGAAGAAGACGAAGAGGGTTTGGGTAACGGTCGCGGCGTTGGCGATTCTGGGCGCGGGAGTGTGCCACGGGCAGAGCAGGCCCGGGGCGGCGGACCCGCGGCCGGAGGGAAAGAGCGCGGAGGAGCAATTCCTTCAGCGGATCCAGCCTGACCCGAGCATCCCCGAGAACGCCTACCAGTCAGCCGTGGTGATCCACGTGGGCAAGGGCGGCAACCCGCTACTCGTGGCCACCCGTCTGGCTTCCGAGAGTTGCGCCGAGAAGACCCTGCAGCGCCTGGAAGTGGCCAACGCTGTGAGGGGAAAGATCGACAATCCGGAGGCCTTGCTATCGCGGATGAAGGTGCGGATTGTCGGCCAGGGGGAAGAGCACCTTGTGGTGGCATATTTCGGCGGGTTCGACAACGTCCTCGACGCCAGGAACATCGCCATGGGCCATGGATTGACGTGCGTGCGTGTCCTGGAAACGGACGAAAAGAGCGGCCGCCAGGGAAAGATGGCGCTCTGCACCGATGAACTGCAGGTTTTGCGTGGTGTGCTGGATACCAAGTGGAAGGAGATCGACGAGATTCGGCGGGAGATGGCCGTGCCGCAGATAGCCGAAAGAGAGAACCAACTGGGTGCGCAGATTGTCGCCGAACAGAAAGAGATGCAGGCGTACACTGTGCGGGCGGAAGAACTCACCCGCCATCTCGAAATCCTGAAGAAGGCCGTCGCGAAGAATCCCTCGCAGCCGGCGGCGGAGTTGCCCGACCTGCGGAGGCAAGCCGCCCAGCATGAAGACGTCCGGACCGTCCGGGCGGCGATCGTGAAACGGCAGGTGGAACTGGTCGAGGCCCGGGGGGAAGGCCAGGCCAACGAGAAACTCCAGGCCATGGAGAAGCAGTTGAGCGGCCTTCAGATGCTTCTCAAGGAGACCCAGGACCGCATCGCCAACCAAATGGCTTCCGACGCCATGGAAGAAGCCGAAAGCGAGTTGGGACGGATCAGGGCCCGAATGGTCACACTGACTTCCCTGTTCCGTAACGACCAGGCCACCGCCCGGGATCTCGTGGAACGGCAAGCCGTATTGGAACGCAGGATGAAAGATGTGGAAGATATGCGTGCAAAGATGACCCGGCTGGATGACGAGTTGCGACGGTTGAACCTGCTCGACAGGGGAGAGATGACGTCCGCGTCCTACGCGGGGGAATTCGATCTTACCGCCAGGAAGGGCGAGTTGCTGCCGCTGAACAAAGCGGAGGAGCAAAAGAAACCGCACCCCCCCACCGACGAAGAGATCGTTCCGGCGAATGACTGAGGTCTATTTCCTCAGTCCCCCAACGCCCGCCCACGGCGGTGGGCGGGGTCGCAGAAACGGACACCCGCAAGATTCTCCGGGGGAGTCCCGAAGAACCACGGGGAATCGTGGGGGAGTCCCGGGTGCTCGGGTGAGTCTCGGGGAGACGTGGAAGAATCCCGCCCACGCAGTGGGCGGGCATTCGTCGGGTGGGTATAAGTTGGGGGGGGGAAGAGATGGAACTTTGACGGATTGCGGGAGTCCAAGAGAATACCCTCAGGGAGGACGTGGACGATGAAGCGCGTGACGTTGGTGGTGACGGCGGCGGCGGCCGCGGGGGCAGCGTGCGCGCTGGTGGTGTGGGCGGCGCCCAATGCGAGGGGGAATGCACAGGGGAAAACTCCCGGCACCCAGCCGGCCTCCGCGCCGGCCAGCAGGCCCGCGTACGCGGCCGCGATGGTCAAGGGCGTCCCCCACGTCAAGCAGGAGCCCGACTTCTGCGGCGAGGCGTGCGTGGCCATGGTGCTCAAGAAGCTCGGGCACGACGTCGCGCAGGAGGCCGTCTTTGACGCCGCCGGGGTCGACCCGGCCCTGGGGCGGGGCTGCTATACGAAGGAGCTCGAGCGGGCGATGACGGCCTTGGGGTTCGTGGCCCCCGGGGCCTCGGGGCAGATCGACCCGGGGCGGCTGGAGGGCGAGATGGATGTCCAGTTCGCGGCCCTGCACGCCGACCTGGCCGGCGGCGTGCCCTCGATCGTCTGCACGCGATACGACGAGAAGCCCACGGCGCCGGAGCATTTCCGGCTGATCGTGGGCTACGACCCGAAGGCCGACGAGGTGGTCTACCACGACCCGGCCCTGGCCGACGGGGCCAACAAACGCATGTCGCGGGCGAGGCTGATTTCGCTCTGGCCGCTGAAGTACACGACGAGTCTGTGGACGGTGGTGCGGCTGCGGTGTCAGGCGGGGCGGATCGCCGCGCCGGCGGCTGGGGCCGCCCCGGACGCCGCGGCCCTGGCCCAGCACTGCCGCACCCTCAAGGGAACGATCCCCAAGGAGGGGGGCTTCCGCATGGTCGTGCAGAGGCCCTTCGTCGTCATCGGAGATGAAACCGCCGCCGACGGGCGAGACGCCGTCGCCTTCCGCGCCAAGCAGACCGTCCAGTGGGCCTCCGAACGGCTCATGCGGGACTACTTCCCCAAGTGCCCCGACGAGATCATCGACGTCTGGCTCTTCAAGGACGCCGACAGCTACACCCGGCACGCCAAGGAACTCTTCGGCGAGACCCCCAGCACGCCCTACGGGTACTTCTCCTCCGAGCACAACGCCCTCGTGATGAACATCGCCACGGGCGGGGGCACGCTGGTGCACGAGATGGTTCACCCGTTCATGGCGGCGAACTTCCCGGCCTGCCCATCGTGGTTCAACGAAGGGCTGGCGAGTTTGTACGAGCAGTGCGAGGACCGCGACGGGCACATCGCCGGGCGGACGAACTGGCGGCTGGCGGGCTTGCAGAAGGCCATCCGCGCCAAGAGCGTCCCCTCGTTCAAGGCCCTGACGGCGACCACCACGAGTGAGTTCTACAACAAGGACCGGGGCACCAACTACGCCCAGGCCCGCTACCTGTGCTACTACCTTCAGGAGCAGGGGAAGCTGCGGGAGTACTACCAGGCGTTCCGCGCCGCGGCCGCCGCCGACCCCACCGGCTACGCCACCCTCCAGAAAACCCTCGGCGCCGCCGACATGGACCAGTTCAAGAAGGACTGGGAAACCTGGGTCCTCAAGCTGCGGTTCCCCTGAATCACCCTCAACGTCAACCCAGACGGCCTTTACATCACCAGTCCTTCACCGGTCCATCACCGGGTGCCATGCTTCTACGCGCAGCGGAGAAGCATGCCCAGGGGCATCCGGCGAACATGCTTCCGGCAAGAAGACGGCGGAAGCATGGCACCCGCGACAGAGCGATCGTTTCGCCCGCGAGCGCTATTCCTCGACGAGCTGGGAGGGGACGGGGTAGGTGATTCCGCCGGCGGGGAAGACGCAGACCCGTTGGGGGCCTTCGGCCAGGACGGCGGAGGCCGCCGCGATGGCCTCGGCGGGCGTGGGGAAGATCGGCAGGCCCGGGAAGGTGGCCCCGGCCTGGCAGAGGGCGGGCGAGACCAGGAAGATGTGGTTGCGGTAGAGCGACTGCAACGCCAGGCGGATGAAGAACGCCGCGTCGCCGGCGACGTTGGGCAGCAGCCGCGTCACCAGGGTCGCCAGCGGGTCCGGATGGAGCAAGCGGACGAGCCGCCGCGTCCAGGCCGGGTTGATGGGCCATCGCTTGGGCGGAACCATGCCGTTGAGCCCCGCCGGGCAGCGGGCCAGGCAGATGACCGCCCCCCCCGGCCGAGCCGCCCACAGCGTGTTCACCACGCTCTTGAGGCACTGCCATAAGTCCAGGTCACGCGGGTAGGCATTGGTGATGACGACGTCGGCGCCCTGGTCGGTGACGACGCCGCAGGCGATGGCCGCCTGCTTGGCGAGCATGGTCTGGGCGGCGACGACCTCCCCGGCGGCGACGGCGGCCGGGCGGTCGGCGGCATCCAGCAGAAACTGCACGGAGAACGTCTTGCCGTGGGCGGCGTCGAGGGCGGCCCCGGCGGCGTCGATGGCCCGGCGCATGGGGTTTCGGGCGGCCTCCGTGCCGATGATCTGGCGTGGGCGGCGGCCCAGACCCAGGCGGTGGAGCCCGCGGATCGTCTCCAGCCCCGCGCAGCCGGGGAAGAGCATCTTGTACCCCCCG
>JAPLNA010000414.1 GCA_026693065.1 Planctomycetota bacterium | reverse complement strand
AGAGTCATTGGCGCCGGCTCAACGGCAGTGCGTTGCTGCTGGACATCATCCAAGGAGTATCGTTCGTAGACGGCATTCGATCCGACACCCAGGAGGTCGCCGCTTGATCCCCTTCCATCCACAACATTTGACAATACCTCCAAGATGTGTCGCCGCGGGGCGGCGAAGAGTAGCCCGGAGCCGGTGGCCAGTAGCCGGTGGGATGCGGCTGGCCGCCGCAGGAAGGCACAGGAATGAACTCGCCAGAACGTTGGATGGTTGTCTTCTCGCCCGGCTACAGGCTACTGGCTACCGGCTCCTGCCCCACCCGGCGGGCGAAGCATCCTTTGAGTATCCCTTGAGCATCCTTTGAGTATCCCTTAAGTATCCTTTAAGCATCCTTTGAGTATCCTTTGAGTATCCCGGAAGCATCCGTAATCGGGGGTGTGGCGAGGGGTCAATTTCGGCAACATACTGCACAATATGGCGTTAGGAATAGCGGCGACGAGTGAATGCGGTTCGAGGGATGCTTGGCGGCGATCGCGGGGGTTTTCCGGACCCCGCCCCGACCCCCACCTTGTCCCCGGGCAACCACCGCCCTGAAGTTCAGCGGTCCGCCGAAGGCGGACGAGCGGAGCAGGGGTTGGGGCGGTGGCGCTGGCGCCGCGGTCATGAAAAGATCTTCTCTTTTCCCGATTCGAGTGTCATAGGGTTGTCATTCGGGGCGGGTAGGGTTTTGACTTACGAAAGACAATGGCCGGGGATGTCCGGAGAGCGGACAGCGTGGAGGTGGCCGGCGTCGGGCGCAGCGGCCCGGCGCCGGCCACTGAAGCGGAACGCGGGCATCGCCCGCGAGAGAGGAGAGAATGGAGAAGGAGAGGGAGGGAGAAAACGGGGAGCCAACGGGGTCGCTGAAGCAAGCCGTCCGACCCAATCGCGGGTCGGTAGCGCGGTGGTTCTTGTCTCGACTACGAACGATTCACGAGGAACGAATACCGGGTTTCTCAAGCAGTGCGGGGTTTGCGTTTTCGGCGGCCGCCGGGGTCGAAGAGGTAGACCGCGGCGGTGATGGCGCCGGCGAAGAGGAGCAGGAGGCCTCGGCGGGTGGGCGGGTCTTCGACTTTCCGGGCGGCGTCCATCAGCCAGGTGTTGGGCTTCTTGGGGAGTGGGGCCTCGATGACGGAGATTTCGCCTGGGGCCAGGAAGTCGGCCCCGAGGCCCATGGCGCGGTCGATGGGCAACCCGGGGGCGCCGGTGCCCTGCATGCCCTGGGCCAGCCGCCGCGTCAGTTGGAGGATCGCCATGCCCGCCAGCACCAGCAGCAGGAACCCGACATTCCTTACCACCGGCCAGAGCACCGAGGGCGCCCGGGCCGGGGCGGGTGGACGAATATGAAACCGCCGATCCTTCACGCCGAAGCTCCTGCAACGCCCCGGGGGCGCCGGGGCGTCAAATTCGAAATCCGAAGCACGAAATCCGACGCCAAAGGCGCCCCGAAGGGCAACAAATCCAAAACCCAAAATCCCAAGCACCGAAACCATTCTGCTGCCGGATGCACTCATCCCATTCCGGGTTTTGTGCTTGATGCTTGTTTCGGGTTTCGGATTTCGAATTTCGAGTTTCCCGCTGGAAGCGGGTGCTCAACCTTTTTTCCAGGTAGCCGCACCGTAGACGGCCCGGTTGCCCAGGGCCTCTTCGATTCGCAGCACCTGGTTGTACTTGCAGACGCGGTCCGTGCGGCAGGCCGAGCCGGTCTTGATCTGGCCGGTGTTCCGCGCCACCGTCAGGTCCGCGATGGTGGTGTCTTCGGTCTCGCCGGAGCGATGGCTGACGACGGCGGTCCAGCCGTTGCTCATGGCCAGGTCGATGGCCGACAGGGTTTCCGTCAGGCTGCCGATCTGGTTGACCTTGATGAGAATGCTGTTTCCGGCCCCTTCGGCCAGGCCTCGCTGGAGGAACTTGACGTTGGTGACGAAGAGGTCGTCGCCGACGAGCTGGACCTTCTTGCCCAGCCGGGCCGTCAGCTTTTTCCAGCCCGCCCAGTCGTTCTCGGCCAGCCCGTCCTCGATGCTGCGGATGGGGTACTTGTCGACCCACTTGGCCCAGAGGTCGATCATCTCGTCGCTGGAGGCGACGTGCTTGTCGCTCTTGAAGAAGCAGTAACCTTCCTTGCCGGCTTCGCGGGCCTCGTTGGCCAGTTCGCTGGCGGCGGGGTCCAGGGCCAGCCAGATGTCCTTGCCGGGTTTGTATCCGGCGGCTTCGATGGCCTGGCAGATCAGCTCGGGGGCTTCGTCGTTGCTCTTGAGGCTGGGGGCGTAGCCGCCCTCGTCCCCGACGGAGGTGTTGTAGCCCTTGTTTTTCAGGACTTTCTTGAGGGCGTGGAAGACTTCCGTACCCATCTGGAGGCCCTGGCTGAACGTCTTGGCGCCCCACGGCTGGATCATGAACTCCTGGAAGTCCACCGTGCCGTCGGCGTGCTTGCCGCCGTTGAGGATGTTCATCATCGGCACGGGCAGCGTGACGGCCTTGTCGCCGCCGAGGTAGGCGAACAGGGGCTTCTTGGCTTCGGCGGCGGCGGCCTGGGCGGCGGCCAGCGAGACGCCCAGGATCGCGTTGGCGCCGAAGCGGCTCTTGGTGGGGGTGCCGTCGGCCTCGATCATGGCCTTGTCGAGGCCGGCCTGGTCAGACACGTCTCGCCCGACGGCGACCTTGGCCAGTTCGCCGTTGACGAACCCGACGGCCTTGAGCACGCCTTTGCCGAGGTAGACCTTCTTATCGCCGTCGCGAAGTTCGACGGCTTCGTTCTCGCCGGTGCTGGCGCCGCTGGGAACGGCCGCCCGCCCCATGACGCCGCTGGTCAGGTGGACGTCCACTTCCACCGTGGGGTTGCCGCGAGAGTCGAGAATCTGACGACCGTGAATGCTGGTGATCTTCGATGCCATGTCTGGGTCCTTTACTTCCTATCGGAGGCGGGCCCGGTGGGCCTGCAATGTTCCGGGCCCCGCGGGCCGGTCGGAGGGCACATAGTAGCGGACGCCGGTAGGAATTCAACGCTTTTTTCCTCGCCCCAACTCCCGCGTCGGCCGGCGAAGGCAGGCCGGGGGGTGGTTGCGGCCTTTACCATTGGCAAAAATCTTGCCGCTTTTCTCCCCTTTTCAGTTGACAATTCCATCCTTCGGGAGTAGTATGTGTGAGCTTAGTAAGGTTGCGCTCGCTCGGATGTGTTTGCTCTGGCTCGTTTGCTCGGGAGCGGCGATGCCATTAAGAATGAGGTAAGTGCGTGCTCGCTCACTCGCGGCTGCCTCAGGCCACCACAGGCCAAGTTCCCCAAGGTGTGCTTCGTTCGGATTGAGCGGCTCTGCAGCATTCCGGAACCGGCGGCTTGGAGCGCTTGCTCACTCCAGCCCCCGGACCTCGGCTCGATGGCTCAGTCCGGCAGATTCGTGACGGCTCGCGTTGATTGGCTCAGCCGGCTCAGCTCGTTCGGCTCTGACCCGGCTGTTTAGGACAACAGCTTGTTGGCTCCTGCTCGTGCTCGGGAGCTCAAAGCTCGGAAAAAAGGAGTATTCAAATGGCTCTTCGTTCACGCTTGGGTGTTTCGACCACACTGGTGTTGGCGGCGGCGGCATTGGCGGTGCTGGCCGGTCCCGCCGGCGCGGGGGTTATCGCGGACTTTGAACCCGAACCGGCCTCCCCCGCGGCGCCCGAATTCGGGTGGACCGGCACGGACTTCATCACCGGCCTCGGGGCTGTCGGAAACGGGTTCGGCACGCCCGGCGCCGGCGACGGCGACCTGCCCGTCGCCAACCAGATTCCCAACGGACTCACAGTCACCACCCCCTTCGCCGTCCCGGGCGTTTCCGGCGGCACGGTCAACGCCGTGAGCGGGGCGACCACGTTCCGCAACGCGACGCTCCAGATCATCCCCATCGGCAGGGAGTCGGGCGGCTTCCAGGCCGCCGGCCCCGCGGCGTCCTTCTTCGGCAACGTCGTCCAGCCTCTGGGTTCGGCGATCTTCCGCCTCTGGAGCAACGACCCCCTTGAGGCCGTCGCGGACATCGAAAACCCCGTCCTCCTGCTCGAGGGCATCGCCCAGGACGGCACGATCACCGGCATCCAGGGCTCCAACACGGGCGGCACGCTCAGCGCCACCGTCACCTACACCAGCGGGGCGATCCTCCAGGCCGCCGACTGGCCCCAGGCCGTCGGTGAGTTCAGTTGGAGCCTCCTGGGCATTTCTCCCGTCTTGGGCATCAACGCCCAGACCGGCACGCTGAACCCCTTCGTCGCCAACGGCGTGGGGCAGTTCAGCGGCTTCAAACAGGTTCCCGAACCGGCCACGCTCGGCGTGCTGTCGATCGGGGGCCTGATGGTGGCCCTGCGGCGGCGGAAACACTAACGTTCTCGCCCCGCACCTGGAACGTATCGTACGCTTCGATCTCTCGCCCACCTATGGGCATAAGAAGTTGAGGAAAGGAAAAAGGGCCCTGGTTCTCGCGGCCTTCGCGACGGTCTCCCAGGCCGGCCCCGTTCTCCCGACCGATCTCTTGATCGCCACGTTTTCCCCCGAACCGGCCTCGGGCGGCATTCCCGAGTTTATCTGGGGCGGCGGGCCCAACAACCTGATCCCGCAGTTCTACACCGGGCCCGGCGCCATCGGAACCAACTTCGGCACCCCGGGCCCCGGCGACGGGCAACTGCCCTCCGGCCAGCAGGCCGCCCCCGGTCTGCTCGTCGTGACCCCCTATAACATCCCCGGCATCCCCGGCGGCATCAACAGCGTCAGCGGCACGAGTTTCTACGACGCCACGCTGAGGATCGTTCCGGTCTCCCCGGCGACGCTGGGCTTCCCGCCCGCCGGCTCGGCCGCCGCTTTCGCCGGGTTGGTCTACCAGCCCCTGGGCGCCGCCCGCTTTGAGATCTGGAGCACCGATCCGTTCGAGGCCTCCGCGGACATCGAGAACCCCGTCCTCCTGCTCAGCGGACTCGCCCAGACCGCCGAGATCAAAGGGCTCGCCGGGGCCACCAGCGGCCTGACCCTCAGCTCCACGGTTATCTATGACGGCGGCGCGATCCTGGCGGCCTCGGGCCTGTCCAGCGCCAGCGGCAGCTTCTCCTGGAGCCTGCTCGACGCCTCCGTGCCCCTGGGCGTCGACCCCACTACCGGCCTGCTGTTCCCCTTCACCGCCAACGGCACCGGCCAGTTCAGCATTCCCGAGCCGGCCAGCATGGCCCTTCTGTCCCTGATCGCCCTGCCCATGCTGCGGAGACGCACGAAGTAAGAACGGCGAACTGCGAACGCCCCATCAGGCCCGGCCCGTCGCGGCCCCGAATCGATCGGGATCGCGTCGGAGACCGGGCCTGTCTTTTGCGCTCACGAGAACGCCACACGAACTCGTGGGGATGATCTCGTCCTCATTCCGCCTCGCCGCCCGGGGGTTTCCCCTGATCGTCGTCTCCCTCCAGCCCGAACTCCTTCAACCATCGTTTCGTCTCCTCGGGCCCGAGGTGGCCTTGCCGCTGGGCGGCCTCGGGGGGCGCGGGGGGCTGGGGCTTGTGGAGCAGGTGGCGGGTGAAGAGCTCGCTGCTCAGGCCTCGGCAACGCCGGCGATGGGCGGCGGCGAGGATCTCGCGGTCGCTGCTGACCACCGTCACGAGGCGAGGGGCGCTGTCGGCGACGATCCGGGCTTCGATGACCTCGTCGGCGGTCCGCGGGGCGGCGTAGACGATCCGCACCCGCACGTCGGCGAGTTCGTCCCGGGGCGAGCCGGCCCGCTCCGGGCCGTCGAATACCACCGTCACGTGCTGATTCTCCCGGGCCGCCAGGCCCTCGAGCAACTGCGCCAACCCGCCTCGTTCGACGTAAACGCCCGCCTGGGCCAGGGCGAAGAGCAGGTTGTTGCCGTCGATAAGATAAGGCATGCCGACATGGTAGCCGCCCGGGTCGGGATGGGCAACGGCCCGGGCGGCGAGCCCACCGGCCAGAAACTTCTGTGGACGCCCGAGAGACGCGGGCCTATACTTAACGCGAACTTGGGTCACGCGTCGTGGCCCGCCCGGGCGGAGCCCGGAGCCTGGTGTGTCAACAACACGGGCCGATGGCAGGCCTCAACTCACGAAAGGAAAACCACATGAACCGCAACATAGCATGGATCGCCCTGGTCGGACTGGTTGTCGGAAGCTTGGCCATTTCCGGTTGCAAGAAGAAGGACCACGAGAAGGCCCCCACGGCCACGACCAAGCCCGCCCCCGCCGTTGAACCGGCTATGCCCACCGAGCCCGCGACGCCTGCAACGCCCGCGGCGCCCGTGACCCCCGAACCGGCCAAGCCCACCGAGCCCGCGACGCCGGCGACGCCCGAACCGGCCAAGCCCGCCGCCGGCGAGAAGGTCAAGACCCCCTGGTTTGACGCCAAGGTTGGCCAGACGCTCAAGTACAAGGGCGCGGGCGACACGACGACGACCTACGAAGTGACCGCGGTGGATGACGAGAACGCGACGGTGAACATAACCATGGCGATGCCGAACCTGCCGGGCTCTCCGCAGCAGATGAAGATGCCTCGCTACGCCACCACCGCCGCCACGCTCCCCGCCGCCACGCCCGACGTCAAGACCGAGACCAAGGATCTGCCCGCCGAAGACATTACCGTCGGCGGCAGGCAAGCAGACCGTCTCGAAGAGTTGGACCTGCCCCGACGTGCTGGGCGGCATGGTCAAGACCGAAGTGGGCGGCCAGGTCGTGATGGAACTTGTGGAGATGAAGTAGTCGCGCACGTTCCCCCCGCGATACCCGTTTCGGCGAGGCCGGCCCATCTGCCGGCCTCGCCTCTTTTTGAGGATGCCCGCGCCCCTTGCCAACGGGGCCATCCGGCGGGACAATGCCGCTTGAGCCCGCGGCGGCCGCGGGCGGTTGGGAAGGCCGGCGATGACCATTCGCGTCCTGTGCATCGGAGACATTCACGTCGGGCGCACGCCCCGGGGGCTGCCCGAGGGGCTGGACGCCCGCGCCCTGGGCCCGGCCGCCGCGTGGGAGGCCTTCGTCCGCACGGCCATCGAGAAACACGTCGACGCCGCCGTCCTCACCGGCGACGTCGTCGACGAGGACAATCGGTTCTTCCAAGCCTATTCCGTTCTCCAGTCGGGCCTGGCCCGGCTGGTCGAGGCCGGCAACGCCGTCTTCGCCGTCGCGGGCAACCACGACGCCGACGTGCTGGCAAACCTCGCCGACCAGATGCCCCAGGTCCGCCTGCTGGGCCGCGGAGGACAGTGGGAAGAAGCCTTTCTGCCCGGCCCCGACGGGGCTCGCGCCGCACGCTTCATCGGCTGGTCCTTCCCGGGCCGCTCCGTCCCCAATAACCCCCTGACCGGTTACTGCGCGCCCAAACGAGACTCCCTGCCGACGATCGGCCTGCTGCACTGCGACGTGAACGCCGCCGGGAGCCCGTACGGCCCGGTGACGCTGGCGGACCTGAAGGCCCAGCCGGTGGACGCCTGGCTGCTGGGGCACATACACAAGCCCGCGGTGCTGGCCGACACCGGGCCTCTGATCCTCTACCCCGGCTCGCCCCAGGGGCTCGACCCGGGCGAGGCCGGCCCGCATGGGGCCTGGCTCGTCTGCCTCGAAACCGGGCAGCCGCCCCGGGCCGAGATGATCCCCCTGGCCGCCCTGCGATGGGAGGCCATCGAGGTCCCGCTGGACGACGTCGCCGGCGAGGCCGACTTCGGCCCGGCGGTCCTGGCGGCGATGCGGGCAGGGCACGAGCGGATTGGCCCGGGCCTGGGACCCGTGCGGTCCGTCGGTTGCCGGCTGCGCCTGACCGGGCGGACGCCGATCCACGCTCGCCTGGCGGGCCTGGCGGAAAACCTGCCCGAGGAACTCTCGACGACCTTCGGCGGCGTGCCGTATTTCATCGAGACGGTACTGGACGACTCGCGACCGGCCTTGCCGCTGGCGCCGATCGCCGCCTCCGGCGACCCGGCGGGCCTGCTGGCTCGGCGGCTGGTCATGCTCGAGGAACGCGCCCCCGCCGGCGAGTACGAAGAATGGATCCGCCAGGGGCGCCGCGCGATCGAGCGGGCCGGCAACGAAGGGGCCTTCGTCGGCCTGGACGCCGACAGCCAACTGACCGACGAACGCGTACGCGACCTCCTGACCCGGGCCGCCTGGGCGATGCTCGAGGCCCTGCTGGCCCAGAAAGAAGGCCCCGCGTGAAGATCCGCTCCCTCGCCATCCGCCGCATGCCCGGCTTCGAGAACGCCGGGTTCGACCTGACCGGACTGAGCGAGGGGCTCAACCTGATCATCGGCCCCAACGCCTCGGGCAAGACCACCACCTGCCACGCCATCCGCGGCCTGCTCTGGCCGGAGGAACTCGCGGGCCTCTCGCCCGTGTCCCTCGCCAGCGAGTGGGTCGACGGGCCCACCGCCTGGCGGCTGGAGGTCGAGGGCGACAAGACCGCCTGCCAGCGCGACGGCGTGCCCGCCGACCGCCCCCCCCTTCCCCCGCCCAACCTGGCGCGATGCTTCACCATCACCGTGGACAACCTGTTCGAAGACACGCAGACCGACGAGGCCCTGGCCGGCAACGTGGCCCGCGAGATGGCCGGCGGGTACGACCTGGGCGCCCTGCGCTCGGCGGCCTGGATGAAACTCTCCGCCAAGCACGGGCGAAAGGAACGCGACGAACTGCGAGACCGCACCCGGGCGGCCGAGGGGATCCGCGCCCGGCAGCAGGAACTGCTCAGGCAGGAGCAGGAGCTCGCCGGGCTGGAGGAGCAGGCCCGCCAGTCGCGGGAGGCGCAGTGGCAACTCTCACTCGTCCGGACGGCCATCGAGCTTCTGGAGCTTCGCAGGCCCTCGCCCAGATCCAGGACGACCTGGACGAACAGGCCCGGGCCGCGACGCAGGCCCGGGCGGCCATGGAAGACGCCGCCCGCCTCCGCCGCGAGGCCGCCCTGCCGGAGGAGGGCGTCGCCCAGCCCCGGATCGACCAGCAGCAGGGCGACCTGGAGGCCCTTCGCGACATTCAGAAAGACATTCGCGGGGTCCACGCCAAACTCGCCGACGCCGACGCGCAAGTGAAGACGGCCCTGAAGGCCCTGGGCCCGGCGGCCGACGAAAAGGCCCTCGACGCCCTCGACGCCCACGCCCTCGACGCGATCGAGACCTTTCACGCCGAGGCCCAGGCCCACAAGGCCCGGCTCGCCGCCGTCGAGGGACAGCTTCACGTCCTGGGGACGGACGAACCGGCCCCAACATCCCTCGAATCCCTGATCGGCGGCATCAACATTCTGCAGGAATGGCTCGACGCCGCCCCGGGCGAAGCCGCCCAACCCGCCCGGCGCGTACCGTCGGCGGCGATCGTCGCGGCGTTGGCGCTGGCGGCCGTCGGCGTCGTGTTGGCGATCGTCGTACACCCCTGGTGGCTGCTGTGCCTGGCGCCGGCGGCGATCCTGGCTGGAGCCGCCCTGTGGCCGGCGCCAGCGCCCGCCGATACGGGCCGCCGAGCCCTCTGCCAGGAACAATACGCCCGAACCGGCCTGGCCCCCCTGCCCGCGTGGGGCCGGCAGGAAGTGCTCGATCGTCTGCACGAGCTCCGCCGCCAGCAGGCCGACGAGTGCCTCCGCGACCAGCGAGCCCAGCAGCGACAGGCCCGCCGGCAGGACCTGGCACGGCTGGAACAAGACGGGCGGGCGATGGAGGCCCGGCGGCGAACGCTCGTCGATGCGATGGGCGTGCCCGTCGAGGGCGGCGACATGGCCCTGGTCGCCCTGGCCGCAAACCTGAGGGCGTACTCGCAGTCCCACGCCGCCCAACAGGCCGCTCGGGGGGAACTGGCCGTTCTCGAAAAGGAGCGAACCGACAGGCTTGGAACCCTCAACGCGTTCCTGGGCGAGTTCGGTTGCCTGGCCTGCGATTCCTATGAATCCGCCCGGGCGCAGAGCGAGTCGGTCTTCGCACGGGCGCAGTCGCATCGCCAGGCCGGCGAGCAGGCCGACCGCGCCGCCCAGGCCGCCGCCTCCGCCCGGGAAAAGGCCGACGCCCTGCGACAGCGCCTGGAAAAACTCTTCCAGCAGGCGGGCCTGGCCGATGGCGACGTCGCCGCCCTGGCCGCCAAACTGAAATCGCTGGGTGACTATCGTGCGACCGTGAAACGGCTGGGCGAGTTGGAGGCCCAGGCCGCCCCGCTGGCCGCGAAGGTCCAGGCCGCCGAAGGCCTGGCCGCCCTGACTCTCGAAGAGGCCCACGCCCGGGCCGGGCAACTCGCCGATCAGGCCGACCAACTGGCCGGGCTCAGCGAGCGGATCGGCGGGATCCGCTCCCAGCTCCAGGCCGCCCGAACGGACCGATCGCTGGAGGAGGCCCTGGCCCGCGTCGATCAGGCCTCCGACGCCCTCCGTCGCCGTCGCGAGGAGGCCCAACTGGCCGCCGCGGGGCATTTCCTGCTCGACCGCGTCGAGGCCGAGCACAAGGTCGAGAGCCGACCCGCCGTCTTCCGCCGCGCCGCCGAGTGGTTCGGGCGATTCACCCGCGGGCGGTACGAATTGCGGATCGAGGAATCGGCCGCCGCGTTCCGCGCCGTCGACACCGCCGGGGGTGCCGGGCTGGCCCTGAAGGAACTTTCCCGCGGCACGCGGATGCAGTTGTTGCTGGCGGTGCGCCTGGCGTTCGCCGCCCAGGCCGAGCGAGGCACCCCCCTGCCCTTCATCCTCGACGAGGTCCTCTCCAGCACCGACCCGACGCGATACCGGGCCGTCACCGAGTGCCTGCTCGCCCTCGTGAAGGAAGGCCGACAGGTCTTCTACATGACCTGCCAGCCCGGGGACGCGGCGGCGTGGCGCGAGATCGCCCTGGAGATGGGCATTCCCGAGAAGGACGCCCGGGTGGTGGACCTGGCGGCGTTGCGTCGGCTGGCGGGAGGTACGTCGGCGTTGCTGGATGAATCCGCCGCCCACGTCGCCCCCGTGCCCGAACCGGGGGCGATGAGCCTGGGCGAATACGCCCGGGCCGTCGGCGCCCCGCCGTTGGCGCCCGCCGCCGGCGCCGACGCCAACCACCTGGCCCATTTCGTCGAGACGCCGGCCCAGTTGTACACCCTCCTGCGGGCGGGCATCGAGACGTACGGGCAGGTTCGCGCGATGGCCGCCTGCGGGCGAGTGGACGCCTACGTCGGCGACGACCTGCTGTCGCGGATGGCCGCCCACGCCGCCGCGATGAACGCCTTCGCCGAAGGCTGGCGGATCGGACGCGGCAAGGGGCTGACCCGCGAGGCCCTGGCCGACGCGGGGATCAGCGATACCTTCATCGACCCCCTGAGCGAGATGGCCCAGTCGCTCGATTGGGACGCCAAGCGGTTCATGCACGCGTTGGAGACACGGCAGGACAAGCGCACGAAGGGCTTCCGATCCGATCGGATCGAGCCGGCGCGGGAGTTCTTCGCGGAGAACGGCTACCTCGACCCGGCGACCCCGCTGGACAAGGGGCAACTGCACGCCCGCGTGCTCGCCGCCGCCAACGACGCCCTCCGCGCGGGCCTGCTCGAGGCCGGGCAGGTGAACGATCTCTTCGAGGGGCTGTGGGCCTTGGCGAGCGCCTAAGGGCGCCGCGGGGGCCCGAGGGCGGGCTGGTTCTTCCACCCGCCGTGAAGGTACATCGCCGACCAGGCGCTCAGGCAGGCTAGCGCCCACGACTCGTTCTTGGTCTGTGGCTCCCAGGGCTCGACGAGCCAGTCCAGGTGCTCGCGCTGCACGGGCAGCCAGGCGAACCAACGGCGGGGCATGGGCGAGCCGTACTTGGGGCGTCGGGCGAATTTGCGGCCGAAGAGCCCCGCGGCCAGTTCCTTCAGGGCGACTTTGCCCGGCCTGGCCGGCGTCGGCATGGTCAGGAACCGATTCGACAGGAACGGCACGCGCGTCTCGATGGAATGGGCCATGCTCATCCGGTCCTGGTGGGCCAGCAGCATGGGCAGGTAGATGGCGCGATCGTAGGCGAGTTGGCACCGGAGAATGTCGCCTCGCCCGGCGGAGGCGGGGAAGAAGCGGGCGACCCTGTCCGACCCGCCCAGGTCGAACAGCCGCCGGGTGCGGTCGAAGCCCTCGACGGTTCGCCCGTCGTGCCAGTCGTAGCCGGCGAAGACTTCATCGGCCCCCTCGCCGGCGAGCAGCACCTTGACGCCGGTGCAGCGCGCGTGCTCGGCCAGCAGGTACGGCCCGACGATGTTGCGATGCCGCATGGGCGGCTCATCCGAGTGCCAGATGACCGCGGGCAGGACGCGGCGGACTTCCTCGGGCGTCAGGGGGATGACGTGGAACTGGAAGTCGCAGCGTTTGGCGATGACGTCGGCGGCCTGGCGGGCCCACTTCTCCTCGTTGTGCTTCTTGAAGTCGACCGACAGGTGGAAACCGTGAACCCGCGAGTGCGTCCGGGCGAATTCGTGGGCCGTCAGCGACGAGTCGATCCCGCCCGACAACTGCACGCCGACCTCGACGTCGGCGACGGACTGGTCGGCGACGCTGTCGGCCAGGGCCTCCGCGACGTCGTCGGCGCCCCGGGCCAGCAGGCGGACCGCTCGCGCCGACGGAGGGGCCTCGAGCGAGAAGGTCAGGCACTGGCCCGGGCTCACCTGCCAAACGCCCGCCAGCAACGTCGGCACCAGAGGCAGGGCCGCGGGCATGCCGCGGAAGCACAGTTCGACCGGTCGCGGGAAGGCCCGCCCGTATTGGAGGAACTCCCGCTGCACGACGGCGTCGCGGTTGGGGCGGGCGGTGAACCACTCCACGCCGAAAAAGCCTTTGATCTCCGAGCAGAACGCCAGGTGGGCCCCGTCTTCGCTCAGGGCGATGTACAGGGGCTTGATGCCGACCGGATCGCGGGCGAGGACCAGCTTGCGCCCGGCGGGAAACCAGGCGGCGAAAGCGTACATGCCGTCCAGGGCCGACGGGTCGAAATCAGAACCCTCCCGCGCCAGCCACTGCGCCAACGCCACCGTGTCGGAGGCCTCCTCCCCCACGCCCAGCCGGCGGAAGTTGTAGATCTCGCCGTTGTAGTTCAGCAGGACGGACCCGTCGGAACTCCACTGCGGTTGATCGGCGCGGGGCTCGAGGTCGAGGATCGCCAGGCGCGTGTGCCCGAAGGCCAGTTCGCCGACTTCCAACACGCCCTCGCCATCCGGGCCTCGGTGGCGAATGAAGTCAACGCGTATCCTGCTTCGCGGGAAACAGCCGATGATTCCGCACATGACGGGGCGGGACTTACTTGTCCTCGTCTTCCTCGTCGGGGGCCTTGGGCTTGGCCTGCTCCTGGGAGGCCTTGTTGACCTTCTCTTCCCACTGCTTGAGCCGCTGCTCCCACTGCTCGAGGGTCTGGGACATCTTCTCGAGCCGGGCCTGCTGGGCCTGGAGTTTCTGGGCGCGGTCGCCCTGGTCGGCGGCGTCGGCCTGGGTCTTCTTGACCTTGTCCTGCAGCCCCACGAGCACCTTCTGCAGCTCGGCCACCTTGGCTTCGAGCACCTGGGCCTCCAGGCGTTTGGCGCGGAGGGCGTCCTCGGCGGCCGCCTGGCCCGGGGCGGGCTTCGCCGTCGCGGCCGCCTGAACCTTCGCGCTCAGCTCGCGAAGCTGGTGCTCCTTCTGCTCGATCTGCGTCTGGATCTCACGCAGCTTGGCCTGGCGTTCCATCCACAGCTTGTGGGCGGCTTCGGCCTGGGCGTTGTCGGCCTTCGGCGCCGCCGGCGGGGGGACGCTCGCATGGGCCTGTCCGGAAGAAACCGCGATCGCGCCGGGCGGGGGCATCATCGGGCAGGGAGCGCCGGCCGTTTCGGAAACTCCCCCGCCCAGCGGGCAGGGGAACGGGACATGGAAGGGCATGGGCATCGGGGCGGTGACGCTGCGTCCGATGCGGGCCAGTACGCGGGCGGCGCGGTCGCCCTGGCCCTGGGCGAGGTAGGCGTCGGCGAGCACGAACAGGGCCGCCCGCTGGATGGCCGGGTCGGACCCTTCCTGCGCCACGCTCTCCAGGGCCTCCAGGGCCCCCTGGCGGGTCTTGGCATCGTCGGCCATCGCTTTGAGCTTCCCGACCGCCATGAAGCCCGACACCGTCGGATTGGCCACCGCCGCCATGATCGCCTGCGGGCCCGGAGCGGGCGCACCGGCCGGCGACGGCATGGGCATAGGCACGGCCTTGGCCGTCACGGCCGTCACGGTCACGGGGGCCGACTTGACCGTCACGACCGACGTCGGGGCCGCCTGCGCCGTCGCCTCGGGCGCCGCGGCCTCCGGGGCGGCCTCGTCGCCCGGCTGACTTTCGGTCTCCAGAATCGCCATGATCTGTTCGTCGAGGTTGGTCGGCTCGGCCTGAGCGAGGGCGGCGAGGTTCATCAACACAAGGGATGCCACAACGGCGGTGACGAGTTTCATGATCTGCTCCTTTCGCCCCGGGGCAATAGCCCCGGGCGGACGATGTCTACCCTCTATTCTATCACGCCCCCGGAATTCCGCAAGGTGGCCGATCGCCGAATGGGCCCGATCCCCCGCCCCAACGTATATGATGGAGTGACGCCCTGCTCCCGGCGGCTACGAAGGTCCATGTCGGAAACGGTCGATAGTCAGGACAGCGCAAGGTTCACGGTAGGCGTTATAGGAGTCTCCTGCGATGTGCGGAATCGTCGGTTACGTCGGCAAGAAGCGCGCCTGCGGCGTCCTGGTCGAGGGGCTCAAGAGGCTCGAGTATCGCGGGTACGACTCGGCGGGCATCTGCGTGGTGCACGAGGGGCGGTTGCACATCGTCAAGGCCGCCGGGCGGGTCAGCAAGATGGAAGCCCTGGCCCTGGCGGACGTCGACGTCCAGGCCGGCACGATCGGCATCTCCCACACTCGCTGGGCCACTCACGGCGCCCCCACCGAGGCCAACGCCCACCCGCACACCGACAGCACCGGCAGGATCGCCCTGGTGCACAACGGCATCATCGAGAATTACGCCACGCTCAAGAAGTTCCTGATCGATAAGGGCCACGTCTTCGTCAGCGAGACCGACACCGAAGTGCTGGCCCAACTGGTGGGGTCGTTCTACAACGACGGCAAGACCAGCCTGGCCGACGCCGTCCTGGCCGCCCTGGGCGAGGTCACGGGAACCTACGGCATCGCCGTCGTCTGCCAGGACGAGCCCGGCACGCTCGTCGTCGCCCGCAAGGGCAGCCCGCTGATCGTGGGCGTGGGCACCGACGAATACGTGGTGGCCTCCGACGCCGCCGCGATCATCGAGCACACCTCCAACGTCATCTACCTCAACGACAACGAAATGGCCGTCCTGACCTCCGAAGGCATGCGGACGACCACCCTGGACAACGTCCCCGTCCGAAAGGAAATCCGACAGATCGAGTGGTCCCTCGAACAGATCGCCAAGGGCGGCTTCGAGCACTTCATGCTCAAGGAAATCATGGAGCAGGCCGACTCGATCCAGATGGCCCTGGGCGGGCGACTCGACATGCGAGACATGCGAGTCCAGCTGGGCGGGCTCGAAAAGGTCAGCCGCGAACTCGTCAAGACCCGCAAGATCATCCTCACCGGCTGCGGCACGGCCTGGCACGCCGGGCTGGTGGGTGAGTTCCTGTTCGAGGACCTGGCGAAGATCCCCTCCGAGGTCGAGTACGCCAGCGAGTTCCGCTACCGCAACCCGATCGTCGAGGACAACACGACGGTGATCGCCATCAGCCAGTCGGGCGAGACGGCCGACACCCTGGCCGCCCTGCGCGAGGCCAAGGACCGCGGCGCGTTGGCCCTGGGCATCGTGAACGTGGTCGGCTCGACCATCGCCCGCGAGACCGACGCGGGGGTGTACCTGCACGCCGGGCCCGAGATCGGCGTGGCCTCCACCAAGGCCTTCACCTGCCAGCTCATCGTCGAGAGCCTCGTCGCCCTCATGCTCGGGCGGCGGCGCTTCATGAGCCAGTTCGCCATGGAAAAGTACATCGAGGCCCTGGCCGCCATCCCCGAGCAGGTCAAAACCGTGCTGGCTTCCAGCGACTCCATCAAAGAGATGGTCGGCGAGTACGCCGATCAGGAGAACTGGCTCTACCTGGGCCGCGGGTACAACTACCCCGTCGCCCTCGAGGGCGCCCTGAAGCTCAAGGAAATCAGCTACATTCACGCCGAGGGCCTGCCCGCGGCCGAAATGAAGCACGGGCCCATCGCCCTCATCCACGAGGGCATGCCCGTCGTCTTCGTCGCCCCGCGCTGCGGCACGTACGACAAGCTCGTGGGCAACATCCAGGAGATCCGCGCCCGCGGCGGGCGCATCATCGCCGTCGTCACCGAAGGCGACGACGAGATCGCCAAGCTCGCCGATCACGCCTTCTTCGTGCCCGACTGCCCCGTCCCCTTCCAGCCGATCCTCACCGTGATCCCGCTCCAGCTCCTGGCCTACCACGCCGCCGTCGCCCGCGGCTGCAACGTGGACAAACCCCGCAACCTGGCCAAGAGCGTGACGGTGGAGTAAACCCCCGCGCCAGCCGGAAAAGACTCCGGGGGGACACAAAACAGAAACGAACCCGCCTACGGCGGGCCGGAACGAGAAGATGAT
>JAPLNA010000413.1:9400-24405 GCA_026693065.1 Planctomycetota bacterium | reverse complement strand
CAGGCGGTCGGTGTGGGCGAATCGCCGCTTGAAGTCGTCCCAGCTCTTGCCCGAGGCGGAGTTCCACATCCGCTCGCCGAACGGGGCCGCCCGGTCGCGGAACATGGGGATCTCGTTATTGCCGTGCTGCTCCCAGTTGCACAGGATGGCGCCCAGAAGCAGGGGGCTCGGGGCGACCTGCTTCTCCGAGCGGAACATCCGCGGGTTCCAGGCGTAGTAGGCGCCCGCGGGGTACCCGCTGATGATGTACATGGGGTCCCACGTGCAGTTGACCACGTTGTATCCGTCGGCGAGCATCAGGGGCCCGCTCCAGCCCCCGCTCCAGTAGCCGTAATGGTAGGACGTGAAGCCGGCGTCCTTGGGGAGCTTGACGAACTTCGCCTCGTCCTGGCCGACGCCCTCCCAGGCCAGCGACTTCTTCCCGTGTTTCTTGATGAGTTCGTCGAGCCGCAAGTAGAAATGCGCCCAGTAGTCGCCGCCGTGGCGGAGGCTGTATTTTTTCAGATAGGCCTGCTCCAACGGGTTGCCGCCGAAGCCCGGCATCTCGCCGCCAATCGCCCCGGCGTGGATGTAGGGGGAATCCGGACACAGGGCGGCAATCTGCCCGACCACTCGATCCATGGCCTTCCAGAACTCCGGGGTGTCCTGGAACAGTTGCCCCCTGATCCTCTCTTTCACTTCCGGAGTGAAGATATCCGGCAACGACTGCAATGTCTGTTCGGGATAGAGGTAGAAGAACGCCGACTCGAACTGCGGCAGGATCGCCACGCCGCGCACCTTGGCGTAGGCCGCCAAATCATTCATCTCTTCGGGCGACAGGTTGTTGCCATCCTCGCGGCCGATGTAGCCCGTGGGCTTGTCGCGGAACGATTTCGAGAGAATCATCCACCACTGCGTCATGGACATGTGCGGCATGTAGTAACGGATCTTGTACAGGCGGCACATCTGGATCGTCTGCTTGATCTGCTCGATCGTGTGCGGTTGGTGCTTGATGCACACCTGGATGCCGCGGAGGTTGTACTCCGGCGCATCGGCGACCTTGAGGCGCGGCAGGGCGACCGTGCCGCCCTCCGTCGTTATCGCCTGCAGCAGCGTCGCCGTTCCCCAGGCCAGGGCCTGGTAGTTCGCCCCGGTCACGACGGCCTGATCGCCCACGTCGAGCGTGTAGGCCTCGCCCTTGAGTTGGGGATCGAGCTTCAGGACGATGTCGCCCGCGGCGGCCGCTCCCTGCGCGGCGGCCAACGACCGGCCGGTGGTCTGCCGGATCTCCTCGGATAAGACGGTCGCCAGGGGCGCCAGCGACGCCTCCGTCGCCACGATCCGGTTCTTGGCGGTAAGTTCCAGCGACCCGCTCTTCGGTTCCACCGATTGGGGCCAGGGAACCAGATTCAGGTCCGCCGCCGGGGACAGGGCGGCCGTTGCCCAACAAGTCAGCGTCGCGACACAAAGTGAAACGAGTTGCCTCTTTGCCGGCGGCATGGTCAATTCCCTTTCTTGGTTTCGAACAGCGCCTTGAGTTGGCCGTAGGTAGCCATGCTCCGGGGCTTGCCCGGTTCGAACACCCGCAGTTCCCGGATGTGAACCCCCGGGTTCGTGCTGTTCTTCAGCATCGTCACGCGGATGTACCGCGCGGAGGTCGCCGGGATGACATGGCGATATCCCCGATCCGCGGCCCGTTCCTCGTTCTTGCTCGCGTCGACGGCCTTCGACCAGGTCTTAGCGTCGGTGGATAGTTCGATGGTGTACTGGTAGTAGCGACCCTCTCCCACATAGGTATACAGGTGAATCTCGTCGATCGTGACGGCTTTCTGCAGATCCACCTGGAGCCATTGCGGGTAGGGGTTCGCATCCCAGTATGTGCCCATCTCACCATCCACGGCGGCCCCGGCCGCGTTATCCGTTGAACCCTCCTGCGAAGCGGTTACGGGTTTGCCGGTGGTCAGATTCGTCTCGTGGGCGAGCATGTCGTTGAGGGAGGCATCCCGGTAATGCCCCATGCCGTCCTCGGCGCGAATGCCAAGCGTCGATGTCTGGTAGTACTTCGCGATGTCGGCCAGGGGCATTCGAATCTCTTTCGGCAGCGAGGTCAGGCCGGCTCGCTTGTCGAACTTCTCGGATGCCCCGGGGGTCTCCACGCAGACAAAAGCCAGCCCGTCATCGCTGCGGACAACGAGATCGCCCGCCTGGGCGTCGAGGGAAAACCGGATGGTGTTTTTCTCCGTGTAGTGTCTGTCGTCCAGGGCCAACCAGCGGCTGGCCGCCAGAGACGCCGCACACACGTCGCTCCAGCAGGGCTCCTGGTCGTCCTTGAATTCAGTGTAGTCCTTGCGTCCGCGGCAGGGCGGATCGACGAAGCCCAGGTAGCGATTGAGCGTATCCGCCCCCCGCAGCATGATGCCGTTGGGGTAGTTTTTCGTGTGCGGGAGGGTGAGGGCATGCCCGACCTCGTGCAGGCCGCAGCCGATGGTCGTGGCCGCCGTGGCCCATACGGCGAAACGCCCGACGTCGTCGGCGTGGAAGTTCTTGTCGTCGATCGGTACGTCGCTCATGAAGGTCTTGTAGATGTTCTTCACGCCGGTCGGCCAGGCGTAGAAGCACGCCCCGCCCATCAGGGCCGTGTCTCCGCCCCCCAGGGCCGCGTAGGCCGTGGCGCTTCCGGTCCCTTTCACGTGCCGGCTGAACGCCACGCAGACAAGACTCTTGAAAGGCCCCCGGGGCAACTGCTCCGCGATGGCAGCCGCCGAGGCGTCATAGGCGTCGTACCCGCTGAGTTTCTGCATCTCCTGGAAGCTTCCCTTGCCCTTGGCAATATGAACCACGACCTTGCCGTTGGCATCCAGTTCCAGGTTGAAGGTCTTGCGGCCGTACCCCTGCCGGTGCATCTCGTCGGCGGTGAACGTCTGCAGGAGCTTCAGGGCGGCATCCCACTTGGCTTTGTAGTCCTGGGGGTCGTCCTTGAAGGGCGTGTCGTAGGTCGGGTCGCCGGTCTTGTCGGCAAAGAGCACGGCCCGGATCTTGTAGGGGTTCGTCTGAGGGGTGTAGGTGAGCGTGAAGGGAATCCGGTTGTTACCCGCCTGGACGACAAGCTTGTTCTCGCCCGGCACGAGCTCGGCCAGCGCCTTGAATCGCCCTTTGTTCGCCGGGCCGGCCATTTCACGCGAATCCAGTTTGGACGACTCGTTCACGACGGTCACGCTTTCCGCCGACGCGTCCTCCAGCGTTCCGCGCAGCAACGCCAGCGGATAGCGAACGGTCTCGCCGCGGGTGTAGTTGGTGACCGTGATCGGCGGTTTGTCTTCGGCCGCCACGGGGGCCGACAGGACGCCCAAGAGGCCAAAAAGAAAAGTCAGTGCCGCCACCATGTTCGTCTTCATCGTGACTCCTCTGTCGTTATTGGGAACGCCTTCAACTGCCTCTCTTGGGCCTGGTCGCCCCGCCGGCCTTCTCTCCCGGCAGGGCATACTGAATGTCCGGCAGGGGGTTGCCCTGGGCGTCGGTGACCTGCAGGGTCACGCCCCAGTCGCTCCAATCCCACTTGCCGGCATTAACCACTTTGATCAGGAAAAGGTTGTCGCCCTTGCTGAGCGTGACGTTCGCGTTGCCGGGGTCGTCGCCGTTGCGATGCGTTAACACGAGTTTTCCGTTGTGCCAGACCTTGTAGGCGGCGCTGCCGACTCCGGCGTGGACCTGGGCGGGCTGCTCCCGGGGCGACTGCACGAGGGCTGCCGCGTAGGCCCCCTGCTGCAGGACGGGGTAGAAGCACCGCGACAGGTCCAGGAAGCTGCCGCCGCGGATGGCCTCGCGCCACACCTTGTCGCCGGCGTTTTTTCCGGCCGCCGGCGCCGCGCCGGCCTCGTCGATGAAGGGGACGTCCAGGCCGCTGTTGGTCTTGTTCGTGGCGTCGAAGGGGCCCAGGACCAGGAACTTCGGGCACAGGCCCAGCTTGTTGATCCACGGATTGTCCGGCAGGCGGTTCAGGGAAAGCTCTTTCCACATCTTGCGAGTCAGGTGGGTGGTCATCAAGTGGCGATACCAGTTGTAGAGGCCCTCGCCGTCTTCCTTGGGCCGGTAGCAGTCCGCGCCGCAGTTGGCGCCGTTGTCGGGGTTGATGAGCAGCCCGTCGGGGTAGACGTGGTGCCACTCCATCGTCATCTGGATGGCGTGCAGCCATTCGTGCACCTGGATCTCGCCGTCGCCGCAGGTGCCTCCGTCGCCTCCGTCGTTGAAGCCGCCGTAGCTGGCGCCTTTGCAGCAGGGCCCCCACGTGTCGGCCCAGCAGTTGCACTCCAGTCCGCGCGAGAGCCCGTACACGATGACGTGATCCACCTCGCCGGGCTTCATGTCCGTGAAGTAGGGCGTGCAGTCGGCCGGGTGGGGGAACCCGCCCCAGCGGGTCAGCGGCTTGTCGATCACCACCGTCTGCCACACCA
Source organism: Planctomycetota bacterium (assembly GCA_026693065.1). Classification (GTDB taxonomy): domain Bacteria; phylum Planctomycetota; class Phycisphaerae; order SM23-33; family SM23-33; genus JAPLNA01. The sequence continues at coordinate 19,975 of JAPLNA010000413.1, read as the reverse complement.
GGCGGCAGGTACCCAGGCTGGCCTTCCAGACCTCGGCGGCCCAGGCGGCGTTGGCCGTGTTCACGTCCTTGATCTGCTTCTCGTTGTACGTGTTGGTGACCGACCCGACGGCGACGGTGCGGAAGACGTACACCTTGACCTTGTAGACCCCGGCCTGGGCGGGGTCTTCGTTGGGCTTCACTTTCTTGTGGAGCTCGGCGAACTTCCGCCGCAGGGCGACGCGTTCGGCCGGCGTCGTCGGCGTGGAATCGTAGATCGTTTCGTAATGCCGCAGGGCCGCGTCCGGGTCGCCGGCCTGTTCGGCCTTGACCGCCGCCTCGCGTTCGGCCTTCGCGTCAATCGCCGGGGCGGCCGAGGCCATCACCCCGAGGAGACACACACCCAGTACCACCGCGCCATTCATCATGTGCCGGCCTTCCTTTCCTTGCCGTCGCCCGATCCTGACTTGTTCGTCCCCGAATGGTATGGCCGTCGGAGGGGGGAGTCAACAAGCCTCGCCCCGTGGGAGGAGGCGGAGAAAGGCTTGGCGCGGCGCGGAAACGAGGGTACATGGTGGGGGATGGAGACGATCCAACGAGTACGGCGCCCCGGCGTTCCGTGGATGCTGGTGGTGTTCGCGTTGGCCGCGGGCGGCGTGGCCTGGGCGCGCGCCGCCCGACACGACGTTATCGCCTGCAACCCCGACGCGATTGTCCACGTGGAATCGGCGGGCAACTTTCTTCAGGGCCACGGGCTGACCGCGGTCGAGAGGAACTACACCGGATCGCCGCTGCATCGGTTCCGGGATGAGCCCCTGACGCATTACCCGCCGCTGTTCCCGTTGCTGATTGCCGGCGTGAGCGCCTGCGGCCTGGCGCCGGAGGCGGCGGCGGGGTGGCTCAACACGCTGGTGATGGCGGCCTGCACGCTGGTGTTGGCGCACGTGGTGTACCGGGCCTCCGGCGGGAGCAGGGGCTGCGCCCTGTCCGCCGGCGCGCTGTTCCTGGCCTCGCCGACCACCTTCCGGATGCACACCGAGGCGATGTCCGAACCGGTCTTCGTGCTGCTGGCCGTGTCGGGCCTGGCCGTTCTGTCGTCCTATCTCGAGTCGCGCCGGGCCGTCTGGCTCGTGTCGGCGGCGATCCTGGTCGCCCTGGCCTGGCTGACGCGGTACGTGGGAGTGGCGTTGGTGGGCACGGGGGCTCTGGTCCTGGTGTTTCGTTCGGGCGTGTCGTTCCGTCGCCGGCTGGCGGATGCCTCCGTCTTCTCCGCCGTGGCCTCGTTGCCCATGATCGGCTGGGTGATCCACAATCGACTCGTCGCGGGCACGGCCACTCACAGGCCGATCGCCTTCCATCCGCCCCTTCTTCAGAAATGGAAGGACGGAACGGAGGCCGTCCGCCACTGGTTTACCCCGTTGGAAGCCCCCCGGGCCGTTCGGGTCGCGGCCGTGTGCGTGGTGGCGATCACGATCCTGGCCGTCGTCGTCGCGATCCGGCGGCGGCAACGCCACGCCGGCCAAGGGGTCCTGTTTCCAATACCCCGAATCGCCCGGCTGACGGGCCTGTTCGCGGGCGTTTATCTCCTGGTGATGGTCGCCTCGGCGACGCTCGTCGACGGGCTCATTCCCTTCAATAGCCGGACGCTGTATCCGCTCTACGTGTGCCTTCTCGTTGCCGGCGGCTCCCTGGCCGGGCCGATCTACCGTGCCTGTGGGCCCGGGGAGCGGGCGATGATGGCCTGTTCGGCGGCGGCCCTGGTCCTCACGGGCGCTTGGGCCGCCGGCGCCTGGGGGCTCGACAGCCGTCAACACAGCGGCACGGCCGCGGCGTCCTGGATGTATTCCGACACGATGCACACGGTGGCGGCCCTGGGGCCTGACGTCGCGGTCTACACCAACGCCGGCATGGCGGTGCAGTATCAGACGGGGCGACGGGTTTTCGGCCTGCCGACGAAGTTCGACGCGATGAGCGAACGGCCCCGCGCGGAGTACCGGGCGGAGATGGCCGCCCTGGGCGAGGGCCTCCGGAAACCCGGAAGCCTGCTGGTGCTGTTCCGCCCTTTCTGGCCGGCGTACTACCCCAGCGAAGAGGAGATCCGCCGCGAGATCCCCCTGGCGACCGTGCACGAAGAGCCCCGAGGCGTCATTCTCGAAGCGAGGCGCCCGTGACGATCCCGGAGATCCCGGGCCTTTCTCGGGCCCAAAGGCTGTTGAACCAGGCCGGCCCGCTGCTGGGGCGGCTGCACCTGGGGCCCGCGTGGCGGCGGGGGGAGTCTCTGATGGCCGCCGCCGTCCAGCGGGCGCGGTGCGACGACTGGGGCCAGGGACGATTCCGCGACGGGCTCGAACGGCTCCTCGACGCCCTCCGCCACGACCGGCACGTGCGGCTGACGGCCTGGTCGGACATTCACGGGATCCTCATCGACCGTCTCGTCAACCGCCTGCTCATCCGCCGATACCAGCGGGACAATCCCGCGTGCCTCCAGGAGCCCATCGACCGCCCGATCTTCATCCTGGGCCTGCCCCGATCCGGGACGACGATGCTGCACCGCCTGCTGGCCCTCGACGGGGCCAACCGGTTCATTCCGTACTGGGAAGCGGTCTATCCCGCCCCGTTCCCGGACGAGCCGCCCGGCGACGCGTCCGCTCGCCGCGCCGCCGCGACCCGCCGCCTGCAACGCACCCGGGACCGGGTCCCCCATCTGGCGGCCATCCACTCCATCACGGCCGAAGATCCCGACGAATGCCTCCCGCTTCTGGAAAACTCCTTCCTGAGCACGTCATTCGTCCTGCTGGCGCCGATCGGCCGATACCTTCGCTGGTTGGGCCCGGCGGAGCGGGCGGAGAGCTACGGCTTCTACCGCGAGCAGTTGCAGATTCTGCAATGTCGCCTTCGTCGTCGGCAGTGGATTCTCAAGGCCCCGCTTCACGTGGCCGGTATCGAGGCGCTGCTGGGGGCGTTCCCCGACGCCCGAATCGTTCAGACTCACCGCGACCCGGGCAAGAGTGTGCCCTCGACGGCCAGCCTCGTCAGGGCGGCGTGGAATCGCCGCCGGCGCGAGATCGACGTCCGCGGCTTGGGCCGGGGGGTCCTGGAAAGCTGGACCAGCCTTATGGAGTGTTTTCTCGCCGTCCGCGACCGGGCGGCGGGCGTGCCCTTCTTCGACGTCCTCTACGATCGCCTCCGCCGCGACCCCATTGCCGCCGTGGCCGATCTCTACGGGCGCCTGGGCCTGGAATACACCCCCGCGTTCGAGGCCGCCATGCGAGACTGGCTCGCGAATAACCCCCAGGGCAAGTACGGGCCTCATCGCTACAGCCTGGAGGAATTCGGGCTGGACCAGGCGGCGGTTGAATCGCGGCTGGGCGGATACGGCCGCCGGTTCGGGATACCGGCCGAACCGTGAGGGCCTACGACGGGGCGGGCGGCGGCAAAACACTTGCAGGAGAACGGGATCGTGGGACAATGGTTGCATTCCAGTTCCCAGCCGTCGTGAGCCAGTGCGATACGGAGTTCCCTGGGCCAGGCGCCGGCAGAGATCAGACGATGGTGGTGTTGTCGACAATTGACAGGCCCGGCACCGACGCCCCGGACGCGACGGCGCTTTGGCGAGCCGGCGGGTTGGTGCAGGTCTGGTGGGCAACCTGGCCGCAGGACCTGGCCGCGCCGGCGGGGTGGTATCGTCTGCTGGATGCCTCCGAGCGCGCCCGGTGTCAGCGGCTGGCGCGGGCCCAGGACCGGGGGCAGTACGTCATGGCCCACGCGCTGCTGAGGCTGGCCCTGTCGAGCCTTGCGGGCGGGCCGGCGGAACAGTGGCGGTTCCGGGCGAGCGAGCACGGGCGGCCGGAAGTGGCCGAACCCGCCCAGGCCGCGGACATCCGGTTCAGCCTCTCGCACACGCGAGGGCTCGTCGCCTGCGCCGTGGGCGCGGGAGTCCAGGTCGGCGTGGACGTCGAGGCCGTCGAGGATGGGCCCGGAATCCACGAGGCGAGCGAGTTATTCCTGGCCCCGACGGAACGAGAAGACTGCCAGGCCCTTCCCTCCGCCCAGCGGACGGGGCGGCTGTACGAATACTGGACGCTCAAGGAGGCCTTCGCCAAGGCGCTGGGGTTGGGGCTGCACCTGCCGTTGCATTCGGCGGCGTTCGAATTGGACCCCCCCGGCGGCCCCCGCGTGCGGTGCGACCATCCGGCGGGCGAGGGCTGGCGGTTTGACCTCGCCGCGCCCACAAGCGAACATCGCATGGCGACGGCGGTTCGAGCCCCGGACGGGAAGGACGTGACCGTGATGTACCGGCGACATGAGGTGCCTGCATGAGCGGGCGGCGCAACGAGACGGCGATTGTCGGCATGGCCGGGACGTTCCCCGGGGCTTCCTCCGTCGAGGAGTTCTGGCGAAACCTGCTGGCCGGCGTCGAGTCGGTGCGGACGCTGACGGCGGAGGAAGTCGAGCCCTCCGTCCTGAACCCCGCCGAAGTGAACGACCCCAACTACGTCCGGGCCGCGGGAATGTTCGAGGGCACCGACCTGTTCGACGCGCCCTTCTTCGGCATGAGCGCGCGGGAGGCGGCCCTGACCGACCCGCAGCACCGGTTGATCCTGGAGCGGGCGTGGGAGGCCCTGGAGGCCGCCGGGTACGACCCCGCCCAATTCCCCGGGCGCATCGGCGTATTCTGCGGCTGCGGGACGTACGGGTATCTGTTGAACCACGTGATGCAAAACCCCGCCGTGCTGTACGGCACGGATCGGTATCAGGTGACGATCGGGACGGAAAAGGACTACGTCGCCACGCGGATCGCCTACATGTTGGACCTGCGGGGCCCGGCCCTGTCGGTCCAGGCGGCCTGCTCGACGTCGCTGGTGGCGATTCACCTGGCCGGGCTGAGCCTGGCCGCCGGGGAGTGCGACATGGCCCTGGCCGGCGGGGTCTCGCTCCGCGTGCCGGTGAAGGAAGGGCACATGTACTGGCCCGGGGGCATCTCCTCGCGGGACGGGCGCACAAGGGCCTTTGACGCCGACGCCGACGGAACGATGTTCACCTCGGGAGCGGGCATGGTCGTGCTCAAGCGGCTCACCGACGCCTTGGCCGACGGGGACCACATTCACGCGGTGGTGGCCGGTTCGGCCGTCAACAACGACGGGGCCTCGAAGGCCGGCTACACCGCCCCCAGCCGCGCCGGGCAGGGGCGGGTTCTCCGGGCGGCCCTGGCCGCCGCGGGCGTCGAGGGGCGGACGATCTCCTGCGTCGAGGCCCACGGCACGGCCACCCCCACCGGCGACCCGATCGAGGTCGGCGCCCTCACTGACGTGCTGGGCGAGGCCGCCGGGGCCACGGGGTTCTGCGCCCTGGGCACGGTGAAAACGAACATCGGGCACACGAACACCGCCGCCGGCGTGGCTGGTGTGATCAAGATAGCCCTGTCGCTGGAGCACAAACAACTGCCCGCGAGCCTGAACTTCCACAAGCCCAATCCGGCGATCGATTTTGCCCGCTCGCCGCTGTACGTCAACGCCCAACGGCGCGACTGGCCCGCCCCGGCCGGGCATCCGCGACGGGCCCTCGTCAATTCCCTCGGCATCGGCGGCACCAACGCCTGCGCCGTGCTGGAGCAGGCCCCGCCTGGGCCGGCGACCGGGCCGGGGACGCCCTGGCAGTTGCTGACCGTATCGGCCCGGAGCGTGGCGGCCCTGGAGGCCGCCTGCGGGCGACTGGCCCGCCACCTGGAGCGGAACCCGCAACTGAACCTGGCCGACGTGTGCTTCACTCTCCAGGCCGGGCGGCGGGCGTTTCGCCACCGCCGCGCGATCCTGTGTGCCTCGACCGCCGAGGCCGTCGAGGCCCTGGGCGGCACCCGTCCGGATCGCACATTTACCGCGGCGGCCCCCGGGGGGCGGAGGCCGGTGGTCTTCGCTTTTCCCGGCCAGGCCGCCGAACACGTCAACATGGCCCGAGACCTCTACCGGGATGAGCCCGAGTTCCGCCGCATCGTGGACCACTGCGCCCACGTGTTGCGCGGGCCCCTGGGCGTGGATCTTCGCGAGGTGGTGTATCCTTCTCCGGGCGGCGAAGAGGCCGCGGCCCGGGAGTTGGCCAGGCCCCTGTTGGCGCATCCGGCGGTCTTCGTGTTCAGTTACGCGATGGCCCGGCTCTGGATGCAATGGGGCGTCCGTCCAGACGCGGTGATCGGTTACAGCACGGGGGCGGTGGCGGCGGCGTGTGTCGCGGGCGTGTTCTCCTTGGACGACGCGCTGACGATGATGGCCGCCCGCGGGCGACTGACCGAGGCCCTGCCGCCCGGGGCAATGCTCGCCATCGCCGCCGGCGAGGAGCAGCTGACCGCCCACCTGGAGCCGGGAGTTTCTCTGGCGATCCTGGCCGGCGAGAGCCACTCCGTTGCCTCCGGGCCCGTCGAGAAGATCCACGCCCTGGCGAAGAAACTCAAGGCCCTCCGCCTGCCGGCCATGTTGCTCCCGGTCCCGAGGGCGTACCACTCGGAGATGATCGACCCGATCGTCGCCGAGTTAGAGGCGGTATCCGCCGGCCTGCGCCTCAGCGCCCCGAAGATCCCGTTCTTTTCCACGATGACGGGCGGGCTGGCCGGCGAGGAACTGACCGCCCCGAGCTTCTGGGGCTGCCAGATCCGCCAACCCGTGCGTTTCGCCCAGGCCCTCGCGGCGGCCACCCAGGGCGCCCCGTGCCTGCTCCTGGAGACCGGCCCGGGCCAGACCCTGACCGATCTGGTGCGGCGGACGCAGTCCCGCTCGTCGAACACGGTCGTGCTGGCCGGCTGTCCCAGCGCCCGCGACGGGGGTTCGGCGAGGGCCTTCGCGACGGCGGCGCTGGGCAAGGCGTGGCTGTCGGGGGCTTGCGTGGATTGGCGGGCGTATCACGCCGGCCAGGCCCGCCGCCGTCTGCCCTTGCCGACCTATCCGTTCGAGCGGCAGCGATACTGGATCGACCCCGCCGCCGCCGTCCCGACGCGGGCCTCCGCGGACGGCAAGAAGGCCGACCTCGGCGAGTGGTTCTACGCACCGTCCTGGAAGCGTCTGCCCCCGGCCCCGCGGGCGGCCGCCGATCGTCCGACGCCGGCGCGGTGGCTCCTCTACGCCGACGCGTGCGGGCTGGGTAGGGCCCTGGCCGACCGACTCGCCGCACTGGGCCACCACGTGACTACCGTGACCCCCGGCGGGCAATTCGCCCGCGCGGAGGACGGCGCCTATACGGTTCGTCCTGGCTGTGACGAGGACGTAGCCGCGTTGTTGGCCGATTTGGCCGGGCGCGGGGGCCTGCCCGCCCACGTGGCCCACCTGTGGACCTTCGCCCCCGCCGACGGGACGGACGAGGAACGATTCGACGCTCTTCAGGATCTGGGCTACTACAGCCTGCTCGCCCTGGCCAAGGCCCTCGCCGCCCGCGGGGCGACCGACCCCGTGCAGGTTCACGCGATATCGGCTGGCCTGCACGCCATCACCGGGGCCGAGGCCCTCAGCCCCGGCGCGGCGACCTTGCTTGGGCCCTGCAAAGTGATTTCGCAGGAGTATCCCCACATCCGTTGCCGCCTCATCGATCTCGAGGTTCCGCACGCGACCCTCTCTCCGGAAGACCCACGCGTCGGGCAATGCCTCGCGGAGCTGACCGGCGGCGACGGCGAGCCGGTGACGGCCTGGCGAGGCGGGTATCGGTGGGCGGAGTGTTTCGAACCGATGCGGCTGGAGGCCGCCGACGGCGGCTTGCGACCGCGGGGGGTGTACCTCATCACCGGCGGGTTGGGCGGGATCGGTCTGACCATCGCCGAGCAACTGGCGCGGAGCGTGCAGGCGAGGCTCGTGCTGGTGGGGCCATCGCCCCTGCCCGAAGGCGCCGCCCGCCAGGCGTGGTTGGCCTCGCACGCGAGGGAAGACAAGACTAGCCGGCGGCTCGAGGCCCTCGAGCGGATCGAGCAGTTGGGCTCGGAGGTGATGGTTCTCGCCGCGGACGCCGCCGACAAGGCCGCGATGCGCCGGGCGTTCGAGGCCGCCGAAGCGAGGTGGGGGGCCGTGCATGGCGTCTTCCACGCCGCCGGCGTGCTGAAAGAGTGGGTCTTCCCGCCCGTGCCCGCTACCGGCCGGCCCGAGAGCGAAGCCCACTTCGGCCCCAAGGCCCGCGGGCTCTTCGTGCTGGAGGAACTGCTTGTCGGGCGGGGGGCTGACTTCTGCATGCTCTTCTCGTCGATCTCGGCCGTGCTGGGCGGGCTGGGGTATTCGGGCTACGCCGCCGGCAACGCCTTCCTGGACGCCTTCGCCGCCCGCGCCAACCGCACGCCCGGCCAGCCGCGGTGGGTCAGCGTCAACTGGGACGCCTGGAAGCTTTCCGAAACCGGCGCCCTGGCGCGATCGAGCCTGGCCGCCCTGGCCATGACGCCCGAGGAGGGCGCCCAGGCGATGCTCCGCATCCTCTCGGCCCGGTGGGCCGGGCAGATTGTCGTCTCCACCGGCGACCTGCCCGCCCGGATGGCCACCTGGCTTACCCCAGCGATCGACGTGGCGGCGCCGGAGGCCCCCGAGTTGGTGGCTGCCCTGGTGCACCCGCGACCGGACCTCATGACCGCCTACGCCGCCCCCGCCGACGACCTCCAGCGGACGATCGCGGGAGTGTGGCAGACGCTGCTGGGGATCGATCGCGTGGGCGTTCACGACGACTTCTTCGAGTTGGGTGGGCACTCGCTGCTGGCCATCCAGGCCGTCTCGCGGCTGCGAAAGGCGTTGGGTCTGTCGCTGACGGTGAAGATGATGTTCGAGCTCCCGACGATCGCGGCCCTGGCCGGGCGGCTTGCCGAGGGCCAGGGCGCCGGGGCCGGTGAGATTCTCCAGGAGATCGAGGCCCTCTCCGAAGCCGATGCCCAGCGCCTCCTGGCGGAAGAGGAAGGATGAGCGACCTGCCCGCGAGAATCGACTCGCTCTCGCCGGCCAAGCGGGAACTGCTCGCCCGGCGGCTGCGGCGCACGCTGGAGGAATCGGGCGAGGCGATTGGGCGGCGCGAGCGGGCGAGCCCCGTGCCGGTCTCCCCGGGCCAGGAACGCCTGTTCTTCCTGCACCAGTTGGACGCTCAGTCCGTCGCGTACAATCTCAGCCAGGCCTATCGCCTCAGCGGCCCGGTGGACGCGGGGGTGTTGAGGGAGTCCTTCGGCGCCCTCGTCGCCCGGCACGAGTCGCTGCGAACGACCTTCGCGGTCGTCGACGCCCAGGCCGTCCAGATCGTCCATTCGCCCGGGCCGTTCGAGTTGGAGGTCCTTGCGGCCGATTCCGTCGAGCGGGCGCAGCAACTCGTGAACGAGGACGCCCGCCGCCCGTTCGACCTGGCCGCCGGGCCGCTCCTGCGGGCCAGGCTTATCCGCCTGGGCGAACGAGATCACGTGCTCGCCGTCACGATGCACCACATCATTTCGGACGGCTGGTCGGTGGCGGTGCTGTGGATGGACCTGTCGGCGTTCTACAACGCCCTGACGGCCGGCCAGGCCCTGCCCCTGCGAGAGATGCCCGTCCAGTACGCCGACTTCGCCCTCTGGCAGAGGGGGCGGCTCTCGGGCGAGTTGGTGGAACGCCAGTTGGCCTACTGGCGGGAGCAACTGCGGGGCGCCCCCGCGGCCGTCGCTTTGCCTTTCGATCGCCAGCCCCCGGCCCCGCGGGCCTCGGGCGGGGGGGCGTGGGGCGAGGTCTGGCCCCGTTCGCTGGCGGACGCGGCCGCGGCTGTCGGGCGGCAGGCCCACGCCACGCCGTTCATGACTCACCTGGCGGCCTTCGCCGTCCTGCTGGCCCGGCACACCGGGCAGGACGAGGTGATCGTCGGCTCGCCGATCTCGGCGCGGTCGGCCGTCGAAACCGAACCCCTGATCGGCTTCTTCGTCAACACGCTGCCCCTGCGGATCGACCTGAGCGGGCGGCCGGACTTCCCCGAACTGCTCGCCCGCGTTCGGGCGACGATGCTGGCCGCCCACGAAAACCAGGACGTCCCCTTCGACGTGCTGGTGGCCGACCTGAAGGGCGACCGCGCCCAGGGCCGGACGCCTCTCGTGCAGGTGATGTTCGGTTTTCAGGAGGCCCGCCGCACGTACCTGGCCCTGGCGAACGTTTCGGTCGCGGCGTTCCCCGCCGATACCGGCGCCGCCAAGGCCGAGCTGACCGTCGAGCTGCTCCAGAGACCCCAGGGCGTCGACGTGCGATTCGAGTACGATTGCGGGCTGTTTGACCCGCCCACGATCGAGCGGATGGGGGGGCACTATCGCCGCCTGCTGGAGGAGATCGTCGCCGACCCTCGCCGCCCCGTCGCCGAACTGCCGATGCTCTCACAGGCCGAGGGCCGGCAACTCGTGACGGAGTGGAATGACACCGCCCGCGAGTATCTGCGGGCCGGCAGCGTCAACGCCCTGGTGGAAGCCTGGGCCGCCCGAACTCCTGACGCCCTCGCCGCCCTCGCCGGCGGAGCGAGCCTGACGTACCGCCAACTGAACGCCCGCGCCAACCGGCTGGCGCGGGGGCTGGTGGCGCGGGGGCTGAGGCCCGAGGAGTGCGTGGGCGTCTGCCTCGAACGCTCGCTCGATACGGTCGTGGCGATGCTG
>JAPLNA010000413.1:0-9384 GCA_026693065.1 Planctomycetota bacterium | reverse complement strand
GGGGGCTGACCTGCCTCTGGAGCCGCACTATCCGCCGGCCCGGCTGGCGGGCATGCTCGCCGACACGGGCGCGAGGATCGTCCTGACGCGGTCGGATTGGCGGCACGCCCTGCCGGAAGGCGCCGTCGAGTGCCTCTGCCTGGACGCCGACTGGGACCACCTTCCCGCCGACGAGGCTGATCTGCCCGACGCGGGCGGGCCCGACCGGCTTGCGTACGTCATCTACACCTCCGGTTCCACGGGCGCGCCCAAAGGGGTGGCCGTGACGCACCGCGCGATCCTGCGGCTGGTGGTGAACGCCGACTACGCCGCCCTGACGCCCTCCGACGTGGTGGCGCAGGCGTCCAACACGTCGTTCGACGCGGCGACCTTCGAGATCTGGGCCCCGCTGGCTGCCGGCGGGCGGCTCGTCGTCGTGCCCACGGGGACTCTGCTGGCCCCGCGGGAGTTGGACGAGGAGATCCGCCGCCGGGGGATCACCACGATGTTCGTCACGACGGCCCTGTTCAACCGCATCGCCGAGGAACACCCGCGGGCCTTCGCCTCGCTGAAGCACCTGCTGTTCGGCGGCGAGGCCAGCGACCCAGCCGCCGTGGCGAAGGTGCTGGCCGAGGGCCGGCCCCAGCGGCTGGTGCACGTGTACGGGCCGACCGAGGCCAACACGTTTGCCACGTGGCACGAGGTGAAGGGCATTTACGACGGCGAGGCCACCGTGCCGATCGGGCGGCCCATCGCCAACACCACCGTCTACGTGCTCGACGACGCCCTCAACCCCGTTCCCCTGGGCGTCCGCGGACAGCTCTGCATCGGCGGGCCGGGGGTGGCGAGGGGCTACCTCAACGACCCGGCCCTGACGGCCCGGCGGTTCGTTCCCGACCCGTGGAACCCGCAGGGGCGGCTGTACCTGACGGGCGACGTTGTGCGGCGGCACAGCGACGGCGACATCGAGTGGCTGGCGAGACGGGACGAGCAGGTGAAGATCCGCGGCTTCCGGGTCGAGCCGGGGGAGGTCGAGTCGGCCCTTCGCGGCCTGGCCGGCGTCCGCGAGGCCGTGGTGGTCGCCCGGGCGGACGAATCCGGCGCCAAGGGCCTGGTCGCCTACGTCGCCGCCGCCCCCGGGGCCACGAGGGAACAACTCCGCGACGAGCTGGCGCAACGACTGCCTTCGTACATGATCCCGTCGGCGTTCGTGTTGATGGACCGCCTGCCCCTGACGCCCAACGGGAAGGTGGACCGCGGGGCCTTGCCCGCGCCGGCGATCGGGTCGGGCCAGGACGCCCCGCGATTCCGGGCGCCCAGGAACGGGCTCGAACGCGAACTGACCGCCATCTGGCAGGACGTGCTCGGCGTCGAGCCGATCGGACTGGACCAAAACTTCTTCGACGATCTGGGGGGGCATTCCCTGCTCGCCGTCCGGCTTTTCGCGCGGATCGAGAAACAACTGGGGCGCAAGCTACCCATCGCGGCCTTGTTCGACTCGCCGACCGTTGAATCCCTCGCGGCGGTTCTGGAGCGAGAGGGTTGGTCGGGCCAGGCCCTGCCCGCCGTCACCTTGTGCCGCCAGGGCCTGGGGCTGCCCTTCTTCTGCGTGACTCCGATGGACGCGTTTGCCTACCTGGACCTGGCCCGCGCGATGGGGGCTCACCGCCCCTTCCACGTGCTGCACCCCCTGGCCGTCGTGGACGCCCATGAGCCGGTCGTCGACATCGAGGCCCTCGCCGACCACTACGTCGCCCAGGTGCGGGCGATTCAGCCCGAGGGCCCCTACATGCTCGGCGGGTACTCCGTCGGCGGGGTCATCGCGTACGAGACCGCCTGCCGGTTGCAGCGTCAGGGCCAGCGCGTGGCGGCCCTGGTCCTGTTCGACGCGTGGTGCCCGCCGCACGGGCTCTCCGCTCGCCTCAACCGCCTGGTGCGATGGCGGATCATCCGATACGCGCGAACATTCCTCCGCCTGCCCGGGCGAGATAAACTCGCCTATCTCCTGAATGCCTTCCGCCCGCGCGCCCGGCGCGAACTTCTCCAGCGGGCGGCCGGGCGGGTCTATGTCAACGACGAAGACCCCGTCGCGCGGTACTGGCGGCCGTTCCACGCGGCCTACAAGGCCGCCTGCCGCCGCTACGTTCCCGGGCCCTTCGCCGGAAGGCCCGTTCAGTTCCTCTGCTCCAAGGAGCCGATGGAGTTGATTGACCCGCGGCGGCTCTGGGGCCGGGTGGCCAGCGCGGGCCTGGCCCTTTGCCGCATCCGGGGCGATCATCGCGTCATGCTCCAGGCCCCGCTCGTCCAGGCCGTCGCCGACGAACTCAACGCCATCCTCGCCGAGGCCGAGTCCGCCGCTTCCGGCCCGGGAGGGCGCGTCAGTCGCGAGGCCCCGGCTTCACCCGGAACACCGTGACCGACAGCGGAGGCAGGACGTGTCGGATCACGCCGCCCTCGCAGGCAAAGGCCACCGGCTTTGCTGAAACGGCCAGCGGATTCTCTACCGTGTTCTCGTCCTCCGGGGCCGCCGAGGTCAGCATCCATCCGCCGGCCGGCGAGGCGTTCGGGACGCCCTGAATCGCAATATCGGCTCCAACGGCGGAGTCTCTGGCGTTGGCCACCTTGACGACGATCTCTCCGGCCTTCTCGTCACGCCCGGCGATGGCGTAGACCGACGGCGGCGTGGGCGTGTTGATGTCGCCCTCGTGCATCAGCTTGCCGTCGAGGAAGCATCGGATGTGCTCGCCCCTGACTTCAATCTCGGCGACATACCAGCGGCCGGTCTCAATCGTCCCGGCGACGCGGGCGCCGATGTTCGAGATAATACCCCGGTAGTACTGCACGACGCCGCACTGGGAGTTCCCCCATCCGCCGATGTTCCAGCGGAGCACGGTCTGGGGGTCCCTGCCGCGGACGCCGATCATGAACCCTTCGGCCCCGCCGCGTTTGCGGGCCTCGACGCGAAGCGTGTAGTCGCCCCAGGCCTCATCCCCCGCGAAGGCGTAGGTGTCCCAGTCGGGGCTCTTCTGCCGCAGCAGGCCGTTCTCGACGAGCCACTGGCCGCTGTAGACTTGCCACTTGGCCAGGCTGGCGAAATCGTCGTCGAAGAGCACCTCGCTGCCTTGGGTGACCCTGACGGACCGGAACTCGACGTCGGCGTCCCAGGTGCTCAGGGCGATTCGTCCCGTCCAGGTCGGATCCTGCGCGGGCCAACTGACCGCCACGTCGGTGGGGTGAAGAACGTCCGGCCGATTCTGAGCGAAGAGCTTCTGCACGTGATACGACGGCGTGCCGTACACCCGCGAACTGTCGAACCCGATCAGGTCGGGGTTCCATCGCCGGTCGTTCACGTTGACCAGCAGGGGGGCGTACGAGGACATCGTGACGACGTCGGAATTCTTTTCCATGCCGAGCATGAAGACGGCCTCGGCGACGGCGGCGCGCAGGTTGCCCTTGCCGGCGTTCATCATGCAGGCGTACTCTCCGACGAAGACCTTCGGCCCGCGGCGGTCGTAGCCGTCGTACCGACCGAAGTTCGCCGAGAAGAAGCCCGGTGCGTCGTAGAAGTGCTCGTCCACGATGTCGATGGCCCCCATGGCCGGGTCGGCCTGGCAGGCGACGGTCTGCAGGTGCGGGTAGCGGGCCTTGACGGCCTCGTAGAACTTCTTGTAGTGGGCGTGATACACCGGGCCGCCGTTCTCGTTCCCGATGCCCAGGTACTGGATGTTGAAAGGCGCCGGGTGCCCGTTGGCCGCGCGAAGGGCGCCCCAGGTCGAATCGGTCGGCCCGTTGGCGTATTCGAGGGCGTCCAGCGCGTCCTGGATATATGCCTCCAGGGCCGCGGGGGAATCGACGACCTCTCCCTGTCGGCCCTGGCAGGACATGCCGACGTTGCAGATGTACATCGGGGCGGCCCCGAGGTCTTCGCAGAACTGCAGGTACTCGTGGAAGCCCATTCCGTCGCTGGTGTGGTAGTTCCACAGGTTCCAGTGTCCGGGCCGGCGGGAGACGTCTCCGATCGTCTGCTTCCATTGCACCCGGTTGGCCAGCGAGATGCCTTCCACGATGCACCCGCCGGGGAATCGCATGAAGGCCGGCCTGAGGGCCGCGAGCATCTCGGCGATATCCTTCCGGCACCCGTTGGGGCGGCCCCTGAAGGTGTCTTCCGGGAAAAGCGACACCATGTCCAGGTAGAGCGTGCCCGGCTGCGAGGCGGTTATCACCAGCCGTGCGGCCGCCTCCGTTCCACGGGCGACCAGCCGCGCCTCGTGTCGCCGCCACTCGTTGGAAAGCTCCGTGAAGACCGTCTCGGCGAGGACGGTGTCTTCCGGCGAGATGAGGGCGACCCTCAGCCGGCCGGCGTAATCCTCCGTCCGTGCGTACAGCGACAGGCGGTAGGCCGCCCCCTTCGTGACCGACATTCCCCACCAGCCGGCGTTGGCGACCCCGAATTCGCCGCTGCCGGTCGTGCGGATCGTCAGGCGAAGGGACATCGGATTCTCGGCGCTCAGGGGCCTATCGGCGACGACTTTCGCTTCTCCGGCGGCGTCTCCGCGGGCCAGCACCGACCAGCCCTCGAGGCTGTCGGGGGTGTAGGCCTGCCGCCAGCCCTTGGGGTTCACGACGTCCCCGCCTTCCATGCGGCAGCCTTCGGGGGTGCGCCCGGCTTCGAACCCGCGGTTGCGGACCATCTCGCCGTACAGCCCGCCGTCGGCGGCGTGATTGATGTCTTCGTAGAAGAGCCCGTACAGGTGCGGGCTGATCCGGATTCCCCGAACGCCGGCGGCGACGCGGATAGCGGCGGTTTCCATTCTCGTTCCTCTCCCGTCAGGGTCGCCCCGCCACGCAGTCCGGGCGCGGGTGCGCCTGCTGACGGATCGACTCTACCAACTCAGCAGGAGAAGTAAAGCGGCCGCCGGCCGGCGACGTCCACGCCGGCATTACAGCCGCGGATCGACCGGTTCGCTTTCCATCGCGAGCACGCCGAAGACGCACTCGTGGACCCGGCGGAGGGGCTCGCGGCGGACAAACCGCTCCAGCGACTCGACGCCCAGGGCGAACTCCCGCAAGGCCAGCGACCGTTTGGCGGCCAGCCCCCGATGGCGGAGACGCTCCAGGTGCTCCGGCGCGGTGTATTCCGGGCCGTAGATGATCCGCAGGTACTCGCGACCCCGGCACTTGACGGCCGGCTGTTCCAGGCCTCGACGCCCGCGCAGGATAAAGTCGCGTGGCTTGACCACCATGCCCTCGCCGCCGCGCCCCGTCAGCTCGAGCCACCACGTCACCCCCTCGCCCGTGCTGACGGGATCGGTCACGTTCACCACCTTACAGGAGGTGGCCAGCAGCAGCCCTTCGTCCTGGCGGCACAGCCGGGCCAGCGTGTCCATGTGCCAGACGTGGTCGCGCCCGACGTGAACCGCCCCTTCGGTGGCCAGCAGATGGAACGGGGCGAGCTTCAGATCGTCCAGCGACTCCACCGGCCAGCAGTACTGGCGGTAGGCGGCCACGTACTTGGCGATCGACTCCTCGCGCCGGCGGAATCGGTCCGCCAGGTCGTGCAGCGATTGGGCCGAGGGGGTCTCCCGCGTTCCGGCGGCTTGCGTCAAGGCCGCTGCCGCCGCCGGCAACGAAACCCGGGCCGCCGCGCCCACCGCGGCGTACTGCGACTTCAGCAACTCCTGCGCCTTGGCCGACCAGGGCATTAGTTCGCAGTCCAGACAGGCCCAGTCGGAGGCGAACTCGTCCCAGAATCCCGCGGCGGTCATGGCCTGGCGGACCCGTTCGAGAAGCCCGGTTTCCAGGGCCGCGTCGTCGAAAAACCGCCTGCCGGTACGGGTGTAGACGATGCCGGCCTCCCCGCCCGTGACGCCGAACCGCTGGCGGGCGGCCTCCCCGTCGCGGCAGACGATCACCACCGCCCGGCTGCCCATGTGCTTCTCCTGGCAGACGACCTCGGGCGCCCCGGCCGTGCGATAGTAGGCGAAGGCCTCCGCCGGATGCTCCAGAAAGCCCTCCTCCCGGCTGGTCTCGCAGGGGCTCATGGTCGGCGGAAGGTAGATCAGCCACTTGGGGTTGGCGGCGAAACGGCTCATGACCTCCAGGGCGGCCATGGCGTTGGCCTCGCGAATCGTCACATTGGCCCGCAGCCGCGTGGCGATGATCCGCTTGCCGATCACGTCGTCGATGTCCAGCAGGTCGTCCTGGATCTGCTGGGCCGAAAGCGCCGGCGCCCCCTGGCCCTCCGGCAGGAACGGCCGGGCCGGCGGGCAGTACGTCGCCCGGGCCGCGACCGAGACGAACTCCTTCTCCGGATACCGCAACGCCGTCAGCTTGCCACCGAAGACGCAGCCGGTGTCGATATTCACCGTGCGGTTGAGCCACTCGGGCTCCGGCACGGGCGTGTGGCCGTAAACGACCATCGCCTGCCCGCGATACTCCGCCGCCCAGTTGTACCGCACCGGCAGGCCGAACTCGTCCGTCTCGCCCGTGGTCTCGCCGTACAGGGCGAACTCCCGTACCTTGCCCGACCCTCGCCCCTGCATCTCCTGCCGCATGCCCGCGTGGGCGACGACCAGCTTGCCCTCGTCCAGCACGTAATGGCTCACCAGCGAGTCCAGAAACTCCCGGGCCCGCGAGATCATCGGTTGGCGGACGTCTTCGGGTAGGGCCTCGAACTCCGCCAACGACTGGGCCAGCCCGTGCGTGATCTGCACGTTCTTGCCGGAGAGCTTCCGCACCAGCTTCACGTCGTGGTTGCCGGGCACGCAGAGCGCCGCCCCGGTGACAACCATGTTCCGGACGAGCCTGAGCGTATCGAGTATCCTCGGCCCGCGATCCACCAGGTCGCCCAGAAAGACGGCCTTGCGGCCTTGCGGGTGCCGATACACTCGCGAACCCCAGACCGGGTCGCTCTCAGGGAGTTCTCCCGGTTCGTAGCCCAGGTGTTGCAGCAGGGCTTCCAGTTCATCGCCGCAGCCATGCACGTCGCCGATGACGTCGAACGGGCCATGCTCGGCCCGCTTGTCATTCCACAACGGCACTCGCGTGACGGTGGCCGCGTCCACTTCCTCCTGGCTCTTGAGCACGAACACGTGCCGGAAGCCTTCTTTGGGCAGGCCTCGCAGGCCCCGGCGCATCTGCGAAACCTGGCCCCGGATGACGTGCGGCCCGAAGTCGCGGTCGGCCCGGCTGCGGTTGCGTTCCTGGCAGAGCTTCTCCGGCACGTCGAACACGACGGCCACCGGCAGGCAGTGATACTCCCTCGCCAGCGCCACCAGCGGCTTGCGGGCCTCCGGCTGGACGTTCGTCGCGTCGATCACCGTCAGCCGCCCCGCCGCCAACCGTTTGCCCGCAATGAAGTGCAGGACGGCGAAGGCGTCCTTCGTGGCCGACTGCTCGTTCTCGTCGTCGGCCACCATCCCCCGGCAGGCATCCGACGAGAGCACCTCCGTCGCCAGGAAGTGCTTCCTCGCAAACGTGCTCTTGCCCGACCCCGACGGGCCGATGAGGACAACGAGCGACAACGTGGGAACCGTTATCTCCATGAATTGTGTCTCACTCGAAACAGCAGGGCATCCATCCGGTTCTTAGCCGAGGGGGCATCCGGCAGTGTGCTGGCCTGACCTTGACCTTCGTCACGACGGCCGTGCCGACGGGAAGGATGGGCGGAAGATTGGTTGAACCGCTATTCACGGGCAAACACCCCCATTTGCGTCGGCGGGCCGAGCTTGGGGTCCTCGGGCCCGATGGGCAGGAAACGGACACTATACCCAAACCGGCCGGCCACGGCTTGGGCCCAGGCCTGGAACTCGGATCGGGTCCACTCGAAGCGGTGGTCTTTGTGGCGGAAGGCGCCGGCGGGCAGGGACTCGAACAGGGCGTTGTAGTCGCGATTGACCGTCGTCAGTACGATGGCGCCAGGGCGGGCGCACTGGAAGAGCACACGCTCGAAGGCGGCCAGTCGTGGGGGATCGAGGTGCTCGATTACTTCGACGACCGCGGCGGCGTCGAAGCCTTCCAGGCGTTTGTCACGGTACATCAGCGAGCCATGCAGGAGCTTGACGCGGTCTTTCTGGTGTGCCGGCAGGCGGTCGAGCCGGAGCCGATCGGTGGCGATCTCCAGGGAACGGATCGACACGTCGAGCCCGACGATCTGCTCGAACTGCCTGTCCTTGAGCAACTCGCGAATCAGGTTGCCCTCGCCGCAGCCCAGGTCCAGCACGCGTTTGGCGCCGCTGGCTCGCAGGGCGGCCAGCACGGCCCCGAGCCTCTGCTCGTTGAGGCTGACGAACTCCTCGGCCGGGTCGGCCGCGGGCGGTTCCGCCTCGTCGGCCTCCTGAGCCTCGATGCCGGGCAGTTGGTCCTCTTCCGCCAGTCGAGTGAGGGCGTCTCGGGCGAGGGAGGGCCTGTACTTGAGGTAGCGGCGGACGATCGTCTCTCGTTCGGGATGCCCGGAGAGCCAATCGCCGCCCTTGGCCAGGAGTTTTTCCACCTCCGCGTCGCCGACGTAGTAGTGCTTGCCGTTGTCCAGCACGGGCACGAGGACGTAGAGGTGC
This sequence comes from Planctomycetota bacterium, assembly GCA_026693065.1. Taxonomy (GTDB): domain Bacteria; phylum Planctomycetota; class Phycisphaerae; order SM23-33; family SM23-33; genus JAPLNA01. The sequence goes on along the minus strand of JAPLNA010000413.1, from coordinate 850 downwards.
GTCAGCAGTTGGGCCAGCGTGGTTGTCTGGGCCAGCGTGACGGTGAAGTATGGGCTTGGTCCCCACTGGGGGAATGTTTCATCCAGCTCGGTGCCCCGGGCGGTGACGGCGTACCCGAGCGGCTCGAACAGGCGCCGCAGGAATTCCTCGCCTCCGCGGCACGGCAGGACGCAGATCGTGGCCTCCAGCGGGATGGGCGTCGCCGCCAGGTCCGGGCGGTCCTTGCACCGGCCTTGCAGGGCCGTGCCGAATACCTGTGCAATGGCCACGCTCAGAAACGACGAGGCCACGTAGGGCCGGTCGTTGACGTACTGGTCCATCAGCCCGCCGCTCCTGGCGCCGGCGCGGCCGCGGACCATGTCCACCGGGTCCACGTCCAGCAGCATCGCCACCGTGCAGCGATCGGTCGTGGCTTCCGGGTAGAAGACGTGCACCTTTCCGAACGACCCGTCGAACGTCTGGCACTTGGCGGGGTTCTTGTGCAGCAGGTAGCCCAGGTCGGTCGCCGGCGGATGAGTTGTGGTGATCTCGAGCAGCATGTCAATCTCCCGGACGCGGCGAGCATACTCGAAAGCGGGTTCCGATGCGACCTATTGGGACGCCATCCATGGAACCTCGCCCGGTGGGGTTTCGTGGAGGCCTGCGCCGGCCCGCGTGGGCGGCGGCCCCGCGAAAAGGGGCGGATTTGTGCTGATGACGGCGTTACTATCACTACAGCGCAATAGCGGTCATGCGTCTCCGACGGCTTTCGTAGGAGGCTCGGTTACGCTTCTGGTAGTAGCACTGGATGTCGCACAGACGCTGGGGGCTCTGCCGCGGCTGGCCCCACACATTCCAGGCGATCAGGTTG
>JAPLNA010000412.1:3323-8484 GCA_026693065.1 Planctomycetota bacterium | reverse complement strand
CCACCCTCGACCCCGCCCGCCAAACCGCCCTGGATAAGGCTCTGGTTGCCCACGAGCAGGCCAATCCCATGCCCGTCGTCCGCCACGCCAACGGCATGCCCGTCGCCCCCGGCACCACACCCGCCCTGGCCGGCGAACCGGCCAAACCCGAGCCCGAAAAGCCCCCCGAACCCGCCGAAGAGTAGGGTATTCGGGCCTTCCCCCTACCTCCACAATCCTATCCATTGTCGCCAAGATGGCCCGGATTTTGGTTGCAAATCCGCCGATCTCTCGTACTATTGAGATTGCGTTACATGTTTTTCCCTTTTCATTTGGGATTCGCACAGTGCATTTCCTGTGAACGGTTCGGGCGGCTGACCGGCGCTGGCGCATCCTGGAGACACGTCCATGAACAAGGGCACGGTGAAGTGGTTCGACGACTCGAAGGGCTATGGTTTTCTCCGCACGGACGGCTGTGACGAGGACATCTTCGTCCACTACTCCTCCGTTCAGGCCGAGGGCTTCCGTTCCCTGGCCAAGGGCGAGGAGGTCCAGTTCGAACTGGTGCAGGGCGACAAAGGTTACAAGGCGGAAAACGTAGTCCGCCTCGCCGCCCAGCCCTCCAGTTGATCGCCGGCCAATTCCGTCGTACACGGCGTACACGGCTGTAACCATCTCCGGGCCTCGTGGGATCGGCCAGACAGGTCGGCGAACCTGTCCCGCCGACGTGGGAGATTTGTACTCTCTCGGCGGATTTGGCAGAAGACATCTTCTCGCCGCGAGGGCATACTATCCGGCGGGACCGATAACGCCCAATGACACCCAAAGGAGTCACCGGTATGATGCCTTCTTTGCCGCGTCTAAAATGGGGACCCGCTCTTTATAGTACTGCATCCACTTACTTCTTTCCCGGCGTCAGATCCCAGGCCGGGCCGACCAGACGAATCTCGGCCTTTATCTTCACCTTGTCGTCGCCGGCCCACTCGACGGCGATTTCCGTGGCGCCTTTCTTGACGTTCAGGAGATTGGAATCCACCTTCACCGTTCGCAGCTTGTTCCAGTTGCGCCCGTAGATGGTTGCCTCCTGGCCGCCGGTGTAGCGGATAATCTCTTCGCCCTTGAGTTCCGCATCGGTCAGGGGCACGCGCACGTTGTTGGGCAGCTTCAGCACGATCTTGCTGAGGGTCGAGCCCTGGTTGAAGATCACAAAGTTCACCGGCGCGTTCTCGTACGGATTGTCCATCTTCAGGGAACTCTTGCCCGCCTCCAGGGCGCCCGAGGCGACACGGAGGGGGTAGAGGGTCCAGGAATCCTTGCCGTTGGCCGCGAGATGGAAGTTCCCATGACGTTCGCCGATGAGCTTCTTCACCTCCGGGGGGAATGCCTTGGCCTGGTGGGCCGTCTCCCAGGTGCGCATGGCCGCCGTCAGCTCGTCCAGGTTGGGAAGCATCAGGGCCTCGATGGGAGAGGTCTTGTGGCCGCGGAGGTAGGCCTCCCAGTCCGGGGTGAAGGTGAGGGAGAAGCCCGCGTCGTTTCCGGCCCACAGAGCCATGAGCCACTCGATGTCCTCGACGCGGCAGCGGTTGAGTTCGGGCCGGCCCTGGCCCGCGATGGCGTACATCTGGGCCGCGTACTGCCCCAACATGTTGGGCAGCATGCTGCAGCGGTACTGCTCCATGCGCATGAAACGATAGTCCAGCATTCCGTGGCGGAACTCGGCCCCCCAGGGCTCGCCCCAGCACATCGCGTCCATCAGATGGTTCATGTAGACGTCGATCCCGCTGCCGCTGAGCGTAACCTTGCCCTTCAGGTCGCCCAGCGCGTCGTATATCGTCTGGCAGTAATCGGCGCAACTATACTCCAGGCCGCAACTGAGCGTGCCTTCCAGGCCGTCCAGGCCAAACCCGTCCGCCCCGTATTCGCGGCAGGCCTTGGCGGCGTTTTGGGCGAACTCGCGGTTGAGTTCGCGGTTGCCCAGGAAGATGGTCCCGAAGAAGTCGGTCACGATCAGTCTCGCCGCGGCCGTGCCGGCGGCGTGCGCCTGCGCGGCGGTGCCGAACGCCCCGCGCGAGCAGCCTTCGATGCGCGCGGGCTTGTCCCCAGAGACCTTGCCGTACACGACCAGTTCGTCGCCCAGGCGAAGGATCTTCTTCTGGCCTGGCGCGCTGAAGACGGCGCCGTCGGCGACGTCCAGGACCGTATCTTTGGGGGCCACTTCCTTGGTGAGTTGGCTGGCGCCGGAGGTCGCCAGTCGCGGATCGGGCTTGGGGGTCACGTAGGCGTCGTCGGCGGTGATGAAGACCAGGGTGCCCACGTGCACTCGCAGGCCCGCCTTGTGCGCCTTGTCGATGCAGGCCTTGAGCCCCGCGCGCCCGTGGGGGAACTGGGACTTCTTGGGCTCGCAATGCCCCCAGGTCTCCCAGGGCGATGGATGGAGGATCCACTGGAACCCGGAGTCCACGGCGACCTTGATAAGCTGGTCGATCGTGTCTTCACCGAACTCGAAGCCCAGGTAAGCCGGGCCCGGCATCGTCTTGACCCACTGGCCTCGATAGGTGACATGCGGCAGATTTTCCGCCAGTTCGATTGCCTCGATCGCGGCCAGCGCTTTGTCCGGCGGGCAGCCGAACAAGGCGATCTTGCTGCCGGCGACACCCGTGCCGGGGTAGCTGGCCATGAAGTTGTAACCGTATGCCGAGGCCGGCTGGGGACGCTCATAATCGCGGCAATGGCCTTGCAGCGACCTCTCCCCCTTGTCCTTGACCGTAACCACGGTCTTGGGATTCAGACATTGCAGGCCCAGGACGAAACTCTCATCCCACAGCAGGCCTGCGAAGATGCCCGCGTTTTTGTCGCTGGTGGTAGCGAAAGGCCCCCATACGACCATTTCCACCTTCTCCTTGGGCGTCACCGACAGCAACTCGAAGGTGATGTGCGTGGGCTTGGCCGCCACGGCCACCTTCGCCGTCACCCCGGCCTGGCCGTAGCTCAGTTCCAGCGTCTTTCCCGACCAGCTCGCCCCCGTCGGGGCAAGGGTCTTGCCATCGACCGTAACCGAGAGAAGGGGGCAGACTCGCCCCTTAGGCAAGACTTCCTTCTGATGGCCGCTGTCCACAATGCTGCCAACGACGCCCTTGGCGTCGATTCCGATGGCAAACGAATCGGTGCGGAGAGTTTCCATGGCATCCTCCGACGGGTCGGCCTGCGCACTTGGACAGATAACGCCAACTGCCAGACAAGCCGCGACGACAAGCATTCTGATGGGCATTGAATCTTCCTTTCCTGTCGCAGACATGCAAACCGGGCATTCCCGGATGGCCTCACGCTGACGACCATCACCAACTATGTTCGCTATCCTACCGGAGTTTGGCTGCCCGACAAGCGAATTCCAGGTCCCCCAGCGCCTTGCGGAAGCCCTCGGACCGCATCGAAGTCGGCGTTCGTGAACTCGAAAGAGCATGTTCTCCCCGGCAGAGACAGACCACCGCAAGACCGGCCGAGCCGACGAGCCGGCCAACCCCGCCGATGCCCCCGTGGGTTCATGACGCGGCCGGGGCCAGGGCTTTCAGAGAGTCCGGCCACGGAAGGGTGAACAAACCCCCCGGTCCGGGAAGGTCCTTGTTGAGCGTCGGGGAATAGGTGCGGACGGTGAGGGCCTCCTTGGCCGGGTCGAACGTCAGAAGCACCAGCCACCCCTGCCCGCCGTCGGGCAGGAACTGATAGTCGGCCAGCAGGGAAACCACCTTGCCCCCGGCGGCGTTGGCGTCCATCCGGTGCTCGGGTTTCTCCGCCGGGCAGTGTCCGCTGAGGACCAGGAAGATCTGCGGGCACTTGTCGATGAGCTTGTCCTTCACGGCCTTGATTCCCAGCCGCCCGGCTGCGGGATTGTCCGGGAACGGAGTGCCCCCCGGGCACAAATAGCAGTGCGTCGAGACGATCGTCGGGACGCCGGGGTTCTTGGCGATAATCTCCCGCGCCCACGCGAGAGCCTTCTCGCTGCCCTCGAAGGGCAGGTGCAGGACCATGAACCGCCGCCCCGCCCCCTGGAAGAACTGGACCGAGCACTGCCCGTCCTCCGTCCCGCCGCCATACCACGACCGTCCGGCGAAACGCTTCGGGCCGAAATGGCTCGCGAACGTCGGGCTGGCCTGCTTGTCCAGGTCGTCGTAGTCGTGGTTGCCGATGGCCACTCCATACGGCAGGGCCCCGTCCAGCAGGGACATGCCCGCGTCGGCCGCCTGCCATTGCTCCGGGGCCTTGACGTTGTCCACGATGTCGCCCACCTGCGTGACGAAGACGATGTTCTCCTTGCCCGCGTTCTCGCGCACCCAGCGGGTCTGGGCGGCAAAGGTGGCCGGGAACTTCGCCGAGTAATACTGCGTATCGGGGAGCATGACGACGGTGAAGGGCTTCGTATCCACCGGGGGCGCCGCACACGAGGTCAGTCCCGCCGCCAACAGCATCGCCAGAACGATTCGATTCATTCTCATCATGAGATGGCCCTTTCTCTTCGCCCGCGAGTACCGCGGGCGCGTGGACGTCGGCCGGTGGATTATCGCACGTTCGCCCCGTAGTGCAAGAGTCTCTCACGCCGGTCTGCCGAGAGCGGGCCGGGCGCGGGAGACAACGATATCAGGAAACCGTCAATGGCGGGTGCTGGCGGGAGCGGGGAAATCGGCCAGGGCGCCGGTCTTGGAATTGGGCATGATCTTCTGGGAGATGGCCTCAAAGAACCAGCCTGTGGTTCCATCCCGCGGAGAGACGGCGCCTTTGCCCACCTTGACCAGGCTGGCCAATTTGGAGTTCGAGATGAACGGGTTGTCGGGCAATTCCGGCAGGTAGGGCCCGTATGTCCCGGTGGCCGCCAGGGCCCCGGTGATATCCGTCTTCCCGGTGAGCCGGGCGGCGAAGTTGGCATAGTCCTGCATGCCGGTGGACGCGAAGTGCGGGCTCCGCCCCTTGTGGTCGACCTTGTATCGATCGATCTGCCTCTGCATCATCCGGAGGTCGGAGATCAGGGTCGCTTCCCGGGCCTCGGTGGCCGCGTCGCCGTATTGTGGAACCACGATCATCGCCAGGATCCCCAGGATCACGACGACGATCAGGATCTCCACGAGCGTGAAGCCGGTCGGCTGTAAACAACGGTTCATTTGCAGTCCTCGCTGGGCCTTCCTTCCGCCGG
>JAPLNA010000412.1:0-3293 GCA_026693065.1 Planctomycetota bacterium | reverse complement strand
GGGCGCGGGCCTGTGCGTGTGGGGTGACATCGGCACGTTCCGGGCCCCGGTTGAGTAACAAACGCCCCGGGCCCCTCAGTGTTCCAGCAGTTCCAGGTGGGCCTGGGCGAGCACGAGTTTCTTGGGCCCGCAACCGGCGAAGTGGACCTCCACCCTCGTTTCCGGCCAGGGCTCCTTGCCGATCCGGGCCACCTGACCCAGCCCGAACTTGGCGCTCCGGACGCGGCAGCCGACCGCGAGGTACTCGTACTCCGGGGGCAAGGGAGGTGCGTAGTCGTCCCCGGCGTGATCGTAATGGCTTTCGATCTTCGCTCGTTCCTGGGCGTCGGAGCGGAACCCCCCCCGCCCGGACCAGGGGCGCATCGGGGCGGGATCGGCCTCCCACGTCAGGTCCTCGACGGTCACGCCGTCCGTGCCGATCTCGTTCAGGAAGCCGCTGACGGCCTGGCGCTGGCTCTGCCCGCGCACCATCCGCTGGCGGGCGCAGGAGAGGGTCAGTTCCTCGCACGCGCGGGTCATGCCCACGAAGGCCAGGCGGCGTTCTTCCTCGCGGTCGGTGGGCCTCCCGCCGGGGGCCCCCTTGGGCCCGGCCACCCGCTCGAAGGGCAGCAGTCCCTCTTCCCAACCCAGGATGAACACCCGCGGGAACTCCAGCCCCTTGGCCGCGTGGAGCGTCATGAGCGTCACCGCCCCGTCCCCGCCGTCGAAGTGGTCGACGTCGCTGACGAGGCTGACCTGCTGGAGGTAATCGCCCAGGCCCGCGCCGGGGTGCGAGGCGTCGAACTCGGCGGCCGTCGAGATCAACTCGCCCACGTTCTCCCACGCGCGGTGGTCGGGGCTCTCGTCGTCATTCAGGGTGGCCTCGACCCCGCTTCGCCGCACGACGTCCTCGCCGACGTCGCGGACGGGGCGGTCGGGCTGGCCGGCCAGGTCGGCGATCAGCCGGGCGAAGTTGGCGGCCTTGGCGGCCGTCGCGGCGCTCAGCCCGGCCTCACTCCCCCGCGCCGACGCGGCCAGAAGGGAAATGCCCTCCCGGGCCGACAACGCCTGAAGCCGCCCGAGGCTCGTGGCCCCTAGCCCACGCGCGGGGGTGTTAATGATCCGCAGGCAGCTCAGGTTGTCCTCGCCGTTGACCAGCAGCTTGAGATACGCCAGAACATCCTTGATCTCTTTGCGGTTGTAGAACTCGATGCCGCGGGCGATGCGGTAGGCCAGCCCGGAATTCAGGAGGGTTTCTTCCATCACGCGGGAGAGGGCGTTGATGCGGTAGAAGACCGCCACGTCGCCGGCCGAGCCCCCCTCGGCCCGGTAGGCCGCGATACGCCGGGCGATCTGGCGGGCCTCCTCGTGTTCGTCACGGCAGCGCAGGACGCGAACGGGCGCCCCGCCCGTGCGGGCCGTCCAGAGCGTCTTGGGCTTGCGGTGCTGGTTGTGTGCGATCAGGCTGGACGCCGCCGACAGGATCGGCTGCACCGAACGGTAGTTCTCCTCCAGGCGGACGACGGTGGCGTTGGGGAAGTCCTTCTCGAACTGGAGGATGTTGCGGATGTCCGCCCAGCGCCAGGCGTAGATGCTCTGATCCGGGTCGCCGGTGACGCAGATATTGTCGTGCCCGGAGGCGATGCCGCGGGCCAGAAGGTACTGCGCGCGGTTGGTGTCCTGGTACTCGTAGATCAGCAGGTAGCGGTAGCGGTCGGTGAGCAGGCGGCGGACCTGGCGTTGTTTTCGCCCAGGAGCTTCTGATAGCCCGCATACACCAGGGCGACCTGGCGATCGAACAGGCTCTGGGCGGCCTCGGCGAGTTGGCCCGGGAGTTTGAGGTCGTTCTTGGCCGCCGAGATCGCCGAGTGGACCGCCGCGGGGGGCAGGCGGTCGGTGGGGATCTGCAGGGCCTCCATCGCCTGGCGGACCAGGCGGAGCTGGTCGTCGCGGTCGTAGATGGAATAATTGTGCGAGGCCCCGGCCTCGAGGGCGAACTCGCGGAGCAGGGCGGCGCAGAGAGAGTGGAAGGTGCAGATCGTCGCCCCTCGCGGCACATCGAGGGCCCCGACGCGGTCGGCCATCTCCCGGGCGGCCTTGTTGGTGAACGTAATGGCCAGCACCTGCCAGGGCGGCACGCCGCCGGCGATGAGATACGCCACGCGGCGCGTGATAACACGGGTCTTGCCCGAGCCGGCGCCGGCCAACACCAGCAGCGGGCCCCGGGTGTGAGAAACCGCTTGTTTCTGCGGCTCGTTCAGGTTGGCCAGAAGGTCTTCCATGATCGTTCGTGGCGGGGCGTTTCGCTCCCCCCCGCTCGTCGCGGTACTATACCAACTTCCCCCCCGGACCGACCCGCGCCGAATCGTGAAAGTTTTTCGCCGCTAATCAAGCCCCCCCTCCCCCCGACCGATGTATGCCCTGTCGACGCATAGACGCGGGCCGTTGGGTTCCCCTCCGGGCGGCCTCACCAGAACTGAACCAATCACGGGGGCCGCCCCGGAGGGCGCCGGATTCGCCTCCGGCGTCGGGGCGCCCCGGTGACTTATTCCTGAGTCACCCGGATTGTGCAGCGGACAGTTCCGCCGGCCTGGCCGGCGGGACGCACCGGGCGGTTCGCGGGATTCCGCGGACCGCCCGGCCTGTTTTAACCACGGTGCCGCGGAAAAGCCCAGGGGATACGCCCACCGGGACAGGCCCCGGCAAGGATTTGTCCTTTTTCTGTTGACAGATTCTCATTTCATGATAAGGTCTTCCTTGTAGTGCCCCGTGACTGCGTCGCAGCCATTCAAGATCGAGGGAGTTTCTGGATGACCGAAAAAGCCAGGTGGTCGTTCCCGAGGGTCGGTATCTTCCTTGTCACCGTTCTCGCCTGGGCCGCTCCGGGGTATGCGATCAACGATTTGAATGTGCTCGTCGTTTACAACACGGCCAGCCCGGACGGGGCAACGATCGCCCAGGAATACCAGGAGATGTATCCCGGCGTTCGGCTGTTGGGGGTCAACCTGCCCGGAGTAGGCGAGGAGATATCCGGGCAGGACTACCTGGACAAGGTCCGCGCCCCGATACTGCAGTCGCTGACGGCGACGACCGACGTGATCGTCACCACCAAGGGCATGCCGCTGCGGATCAACAACCCCTACCAGAGCGGGCTGGGCGTCACCCAGGCCAACTGGTCGGCCTACTCCAGCCTCGAAAGCGAACTGACGCGGATCGACACGGTGGACTCGCTCAAGGGGATGGGGTGGCAGTCGGTCTTGTTCTCGCCCAACCCGGCGGTGGCCAATCCGTATGACCTGCGGAACGGCAGCAAG
>JAPLNA010000411.1 GCA_026693065.1 Planctomycetota bacterium | reverse complement strand
TCCCCGACTTCCACGGGCCGCACATCAATATGAGCAACATCGGCGCCAACCAGCAGAGCTCCAGCAACGAGGGGCTTTTTCAGGCCGGCGGCAGGATCGACGCCGGCGGCGAGGGCGGGGCGGACGCCCAGCCGACGGAGAACCCCCGCCGCAGCCGCAAGGAAATCATAGAGGGCCTCCTGCAAAACATCACGACCATGATTGAACCGGGGTCGTGGGAGGGATCGGAAGGCGGGGCGGGCAAGATGCCCAAGCCGACGGTCATGAATGGGCAACTGGTCGTCACGCAGACCCCGAGCGGGCACGAGGCGATCCTCAAACTGCTACGGGAACTTCGCCAGCAGCAGGGCGTGCAGGTTCTGGTGGAGGCCAAGCAGCTCGTGCTGGAGAGCGGGTTCCTTGAACGGCTGGGGATCGACGTGGACCTGACGTTCAAGGTCGGGCCGGGGGGAGTGTTCAAGAAACTCGTGTTCGCGGGCAACCAGATCACCCAGAACGGCGCGAATTGGGCGTCGGCGGTCTCCGGGTTCAGCGAGGCTACCGCCGTGTCGGCGCTTTCCCCGGCGATGACGGTTGCCGGGACGTTCCTCGAGGACGTCCAGGTAGACTTCCTCATCCAGGCCGTCCAGGCCTCGCAGCAGACCCTCCAACTGGACGCCCCTCGCCTGCTGCTCCAGAACGGGCAGACTTCGTACATCTCGATCGGGGAGATGCGGGCCTACGTCAGTTCCTTCGAGCCGCAACTGGCCGCGGGTGTCGCCACGTTGACTCCGACGGTGTCGTGGCTGGCGACGGGGCGGATGCTGGAGGTGAACGCGGTCGTCAGCGGCGACCTGCGGTACGTGACCATGACGGTCCGGTACGAGAGCACTCCGTTCGCCGACATCGAGACGTTCGCCTTCGGCGACCTGGGCGGGAAGATCATGCTGCCGAAGATCGACCGGCGGATGCTCGAGACGACGGTTTGCTGCCCGGACGGCGGGGCGGTGCTGCTGGGCGGGATGAAGGAATCGCGGGGGGAGGTCCGCGAAATCGGCGTGCCGGTGCTGTCCAAGATCCCCATCGTCAACCGCGCGTTCGACAACCGAAGTTTCATGCGCGACAGGACGGTGACGTATTTCCTGATCAGCCCGAAGATCATTCTCCCGCCCGAGCGGGAGGACATGGCATTCCCCGGCGGGGTTCGGGCCGCGGGACGGAACTGACGCCCTCGCCGCCCCACGGATTGCCTGCCGCTGCTTTCTGGGAGACTTGCGATGAAATCTGCCCTCGTGTCGTTGGGGACGCTTCTGGCCTTTGCCGCCGCCGCCATCGCCCAGCCGGAGTCCGCTCCGGCGACCGCGCCGGCGAGCAGGCCCGGCGTCCTCGTGCGTCCCCACATGGTCATCCACACCGCCCCGGAGCAGAAGGTCGTCGTCGACGCCGAAGTCTGCACCCGGGACCGCATCATCGAGTTCCTGGCCGTCACCAAGGGCAACCGCGAGTACGAGGCGATTCTCCGCACGGAGGCCAAGGCCGCCGACCTGCACCTGGCGATGTTGACGTTCGGCCTGACGCCGGGCAAACCGGCCACGTGGGTCTGGGACGGCGACAAGGGCCACTACATCCCCCCGCGGGGGCCTAAGGTCAAGATCGAGTTCGAATGGACGGACCCGAAGACCAACACGCCCCGCCGGGCCGAGCCCTCCGACTGGATCATCAACCCGGCCAAGAAGGGCACGCTGCCGGTGCCCAAGGAGTGGGTGTTCATCGGATCGGAAGTGCTGCCCGACGGCAAGTACCGGGGAGACGAAGAGGGGGTCGTGGTCGCTGTGGCGAATGACCCCGCCGCCGTGATCGACGTGCCGTTCGAGAGTTCCAAGGACGAGCGGCGGCAGGAGCTGGTCGCCAACGAGAAGACCATTCCCCCGCCCGGCACGCCGGTGAAGCTGATCTTCACGGTGGTCCCGGGCGGGCGAACCTGCCCGGACGCCCGCACCCTCGTCGAGATCGACCGTAACGGCGACGCGTACATTCACGGGCAGCAGGTCCCGCTGGCGCAACTGCGGGCCTGGGCCGAGAAATACGTCCAACGGCATGAGAAGGGCGCCTGTCTGCTCCGCAGCGACGCCCGGGCACTCGTCTGCGACGCCGAGCGGGTCCGGGATGAGCTCAAGATCGGCGGGGTTTTCGAGTTCGACGAGCAGCGGCTGTTGCCCCAGGGCGTGGTCCTTCCTCGCACGACGGCCCAGGCGGCGCAGGAGCTCGCCGAGTGGAAGAAGATGTTCGCCAACCCCCGCGAGGAGATCGTGGACCCCGGTCGCCAGGCCGCCGAGGCCCTCGCCCAGGTCCAGAGCGAGTTGGAGCGGATGGCCGACCAGAGAACCCTCCTGGAGCACTACCGCAAGCAGTTGCAGGAGCAGTTGACGGCATACGAGCCGATCCGGAAAGCCCGGGAGGCCCAACGGGCCCTTGAGGAGGCCCAGGATCCGGCGACTCGGCCGGCGGCCCGCGATGGGAAGGCGGACGAGACGACGGACGAGACGAAATGACCGCCGCCTCGCCAGCCCCTTCGCCCGCGTCGCCCGCCGGGGCCACGCTGGGCGCCCTGCTCCGGCGGGAGGCGGCCCCCATGATCGCCGCCGCCCTGGGCGGGATGATCGTTCCCTTGTCAGCCTTCCTGATCGCCCGGGCCGCGGGAGTCCCCGGGCGGGATCCCGTGACGGCCTTCCTGGCCCTGGCGGTTATCTGGGTGACGTTCGCTCCGCCCATCCTGGCCGCCGGGCCTGACGGCATCGGGGCGGCGATTCTCCGCGCCGGCTGCGCCATCGACGGAACGTTCCTGGCCCTGCTGGTTCTGTGGGCGCTGGCGGCGAGCGTGTCGTTCGTGGGGGCGATGGGGGCCTATGCCACGCTGGCGGCGGTGGGGCTGGCCGGGATCGCCGCGGCCCGATGCGCCCGTACGGGCGCGGGGCGGTACACGGCGGCCGTGCTCGCCGTCGGCATCCAGACCGCCGTTCTCGCCGCCCCGTTCGCCCTCGGCGGCGCGATCCGGGCCCTGTCCAACGCCGCCGCCGGGCGGGCCCTCTCCTGGTGCTACCATGTGCATCCGCTGGCGTCGGCGGCCGCGGCGCTCCGGCCCGGGACGGACGTCGTCTGGGGCAAGATCGGATGGCTGTACTGGGTGAGCGACAGCGGGAGCTACCCTTCCCCCGTCCCCACGCCCTGGTACGCCGCGGCGCTGGTCTACCTGGCCCTGGCGGGCGTGCTGGGGGGCGCGGCTTGGCTGGCCGGCCGACGGGTCGCTACGGGCGGGCCAGAAGCGCTCGCAGAAGCTCGCCCAACCGCCGGACGGCCTGCCCGCGATGGCTGATGGCGTTCTTGCGGGCGGCGGGCATCTGGGCGAGCGTGAGGCCTTCGGAGGGCACGTAGAAGTGGGGGTCGTACCCGAACCCGTTGTGGCCCTGTCCCTGGCGGACGATCAGCCCCTCCAGGGCGCCCTGGGCCTCCAGCAGGACGCGCCGGCCGTCCGAGAGCGCCAGGTGGCACAGGAACCGGGCGGTGAGTTGGTCGGGCGCCAGCCCGGCGAGTTCCTCGAGCAGGCGTTGGTTGTTGGCGTGGTCGACGGCGTGTCGGTTGGCCCCGGGGGGGATGCGTTCGGCGGCGAAGCGGGCGCTGTGCACGCCGGGGCGCCCGCCCAGGGCGTCCACCGCCAGGCCCGAATCGTCCGCCAAGCACCACTGCCCCGTGGCCTGGGCGTAGTAGTGGGCCTTCAGGCGGGCGTTCTCGGCGAAGGTCGCCCCCGTTTCCGCCGGCTCGGGCAGCGTGGGGAAGTCTTCCAGCCCGGCCACAGGTACGGGCAACTCGCCCAGCGCGTCACGGATTTCGCGGAGTTTCCCCGGGTTCCGAGTAGTTACGAAGATCATTGAGTCGCTGCTCCCTGCTGGCTTTGAGGCGTCTTTCCAACGCTTCACGGCTTTCGGCGGCCGACCGCGGGATGTGAAACAGAACGCTGCCTACGATCTCGCGAAACTCCTTGCCGTCGGCGCCCTTGGTGATCCGGTACTGCTTGCGCCCGTTCCAGGCCAGGCAGGACAGCGGGGGTTCCTGGGTCTTCATGATCTTCTCGATCTCCGGATCGGCAAGCTTGGGCCCGAAGACGGGGATTTTCCGGCCGTGGTCTTCTTTGTACTGCATGACCTGCTGCTGGGCGGCGGCCTCGTAGAACAGCCCCACCGTCACCAGGCTCTTGGCGGGCCCGTGGTAGTAGTACGCCTTGAACCCCAGCCGGCGCAACTCCCGCACGTGCTCGACGCAGTCCTTGATCCGACGCCCGACGTAGAAGTCCTTCGGGCTGTCCTCGTATTCCCCCACGAGGACCGTGTATTCGTATTCCCACGTCGCCGCGGTCTTCAGGTTCCACTCCGGCGGGCCGTACTCCGCCGGAAGCATCGGCACCGTGATGGCCCCCGGGAAGGCCGGTTGTCTTTCATCGGGGAAGCGATACCCCCGGGCCTTCATCATGTCATCCTTGGCCTTCTCGGCATCGGAGTACGTGCGGTTCCAGTACAGGTCGCTGCCGGCCTCCTTGTGGACGACCAGCAGATCGCCCTTCTTCGCGAACGCGTTGCGGTCGGCGGCGAGGAATTCCTTCACCTGTTTGGCGTTGGCGGCATGGTTGGGGCCGGTGTACGTCGACAGGAGGATCGTGTACCGGGTCCCCTCGTCCACGCCGCTCCGCGCGGGGGCGCCAACGGGGTCGGCGCCCGGGTATTCCGCCACGGGCTCGGCCGTCGGGGGCGAGATCCGCATGCCGTCGCACCCGGGCCAGGCCCACACGCCGCACGCCAAACCCACTGCCACAACCGCCGTGATTATCGGGGTTCGTTTCATGGTCGTATCCTCTTTCGGACGGCCTGACGCTGCAGGACGTGCAGCCGCCGTATGCCTCGGCGCGCCAGGGAGAGCATGGCTTCCAGGTCAGAGCCGCCGAAGGGTCGGCCTTCGCTGGAGCCTTGGATTTCCACGTACTTGCCCCCGGCCGTCATGGCGATGTTCATGTCCACCTCGGCGGTGGAGTCTTCGGAGTAATCCAGATCGAGCAGGGCCCGCCCGTCCACCATGCCCACGGAGATCGCCGCCACGGGCGGGGAGACGGCCTCCCGGTGGCACAGGCCACGCCCGGCCAGGGAGTCTACCGCCCGAGCCAGGGCGACCCACGCGCCGGTGATGGCGGCCGTCCGCGTCCCGCCGTCGGCTTCCAGCACGTCGCAGTCGAGATAGATCGTGTTCTCGCCCAGCCGGTCCAGCCGCACCGCCGATCGGAGCACGCGGCCGATGATCCGCTGGATCTCCACGCTGCGTCCGTCGGGCTTGCCGATGGGACGGTCTTTCCGTTGCGACGTGGAGGCCGGCAGCATGCCGTATTCGGCGGTCATCCAGCCCAGCCCCTGGCCGGTGCGCCACTTGGGCACGCCGGGGGTGAAACTCGCCGTGCACACCACTCGCGTGCCGCCCACTTCGATCAGGCACGAACCGGCCGCCGAACGGATGAACCCCGGCGTGATCCGGACCGGCCTGAGATCGTCGCTCTTGCGCCCGTCATGTCTGACAAATCTCGTCATGGTCGGTTAATTGTACCCGCCCGGGCCGAGATACCGGAAACCCCAAATCGCGGAACTCCAATCTGGAATCTCAAATCTCAAATCTCAAATCTCAGATCTGAGATTTCAAATCTGAGATTCCAAATCTGGAATCTCAGATCCGCACCCGTCTACCGGATCCCGCCTTCGGCCAGCAGGACGGCCAGCAAGGCGCGCTGGAAGTGGAGGCGGTTTTCCGCCTGATCCATGATGACGCCGGCGTGGGCCTCGAAGGTCTCTTCGGAGATCTCATAGCCGCGATAGGCCGGCAGGCAGTGCATGACGATCGCGCCCCGGGGCGCGGCGGCCAGCAGGGCGGCGTTGACCTGGAAGCCGGCGAAGTCGTTCACGCGGCGGGCCTTCTCGGCTTCCTGGCCCATGGACACCCAGGTGTCGGTGTAGATCACCTCCGCCTGCCTCACCGCCAGGTGCGGCTCGCCGGTCATCTGGAAGGCCGATCGCTCACGCCCCGATCGCTTCGGGTTTGAGTTCGTACCCTTTCGGGCAGGCGAGCACGAAGTGCATGCCCAGCTTGCCGCACGCGACGGCCAGGCTGCGGGCGACGTTGTTCCCGTCGCCGATGAACGCCAGCGTCTTGCCCGCCAGACTTCCGAGCCGCTCGCGGACGGTCATCAGGTCGGCCATCGCCTGGCAGGGGTGGGACAGGTCCGTCAGGGCGTTGATCACGGGCACGGGGGACCACTGCGCCAGTTCCTGCACGAGGGCGTGGCTGAACGTGCGGGCCATGATCCCCTGGCACATCCGCCCGAGGACGCGGGCGACGTCCTTGGCCGGTTCCCGGGCGCCCAGCCCGATGTCCTTCTGCGTCAGGTGCAGGGCGTGCCCGCCCAGTTGGGTCATGGCCGTCTCGAAACTCACCCGGGTCCGCAGGCTGGGTTTCTCGAAGATCATCGCCAGCGTGGCCCCCTGCAGCGAGGCGGGCAGCTTGCCGGCGCGGAAGGCGAGCTTGTCGTGGGCGGCGCGGTCCAGCAGCCGCTCCAACTGAATGCCCGTAAAATCCGCGATCTCGATGAAGTCCTTGATCATGGCGTCCGGCCCGTCATTTCTGAATCAGCGTTCCCACGCCGCGATCGGAGAAGATCTCCAGCAGCAGCGAGTGGGGGAATTTCCCGTCGATAATGTGCGTCCGCGAGACGCCCGCCTCCAGCGCCCGCAGGCAGGCGTTGGTCTTGGGGAGCATCCCGCCGTCGATGACGCCCGAGGCGATCATTTTGACGATCTCGGCCTCCGTCAGCGAAGTGGCCAGGCTGTCGGGGTCTTTCGGGTCGCGCCGGATGCCGTGCGTGTCGGAGACGCAGACGAACTTCTCGGCCTTCAGGGCCGCGGCGACCTCGCCGGCGGCGGTGTCGGCGTTGCAGTTGAGCCGACCGCCCGTTCGGTCCCGCGCCAGCGGCGCGATCACCGGCACCGTGCCCGACCGGCAGAGCAGTTCGACGAGCCGCCCGTTGACTTCGGTGACCTGGCCGACGAATCCGAGGTCGATCTTTCGGCCTTCTTCCTCGAGGAAGAGTTTTTCCCCGAACAGCACGCACGAGCCGAGGGTGTGCATCGGCATGGCCTGCCCGCCCAGGGCGTTGATCTGGTCGACGATGGCCTGGTTGATCTCGTTGCACAGGACGTGCTCGACGACGGTGAGGCTCCGCTGGTCGGTGTATCGGCGGCCCTGGACGAACTGGACCTCGAGCCCGCGGGCCTCCATCGCACTGGAGATGGCCTTGCCCCCGCCGTGAACGATCACCGGGTACATGCCCACGGTGTTCATGAAGACCACGTCGGTGAGCATGTCGAGCATGGCCTTGGGGTCGTCCATGATGGACCCGCCCATTTTGACCACGACAATCTTGCCGCGGAACCGCTGGATGTAACTCAGCGCCTCGACCAACGTCGCCGCTTTGGCAATGGCTTCCTGCATGACGATTCATCCATCCAAGAGAAGCCCCAGACTATACGCCCGGGCCGCGGGAGCGTCAAGCGTTTTGGCCCGAGCGAGGGCGGACGGAGAATTGCCTGGCCTTGGGGCCGGTGATGGCGATCTCGATCCGCCAGCAGTCCGCCGGCAGGGCGGCTGGCGCCCGCTCGCCCCACTCGATCAGCACGACCCCGTCGCGGAGCATTTCGCCCAGCCCGAGGGCCTCGAGCTCGCCGTCGGCGTCGGCCATGCGGTACAGGTCGATGTGAAACACCGGGCATCGGGCGGGGTATTCCCGCACGAGCACGAAGGTGGGGCTGGCGACGAGCCTCCCGTCGGCCAGGCCCAGCCCCTCGGCCAGCCCGCGGACCAGGGCCGTCTTGCCCGCCCCCAGCGTGCCGGTCAGCACGACGCAGTCGCCCGGACGGAGCCGGCTGGCCAGGCGTCGGCCCAGCGAGACCGTCCCGCGGACGCTCCGGGTTTCGTGCTGCTCGGGGGCCGGTCGGGTGGTCGGTTCGGTCGGCATGTCAGGTCTGGTGCTCCCAACCCCCGGGCCGGAGCGGCTTGCGGCGCCCGGCCGAATCGATCAGCACCATGTCCTCACCGGGCGTCATCGTGCCGATCCGCGAGACGCTCACGCCCAGGGGTTGGGTGTCGAGGAGGGTGTTGGCGTCTTCCTCGGAGAGGGTGAAGAGAAGTTCGTAGTCTTCGCCGTCGTGGAGAGCGGCGGCCAGGCCCGCCGGGCCCGCGGCGGCGCTGACGGGGACGGCGGCGGCGTTGACCTGGGCCCCCAGGCCCGAGGCGCGGCAGACGTGGCCCAGGTCGCGGGCCAAGCCGTCCGAGACGTCGATCATCGCGTGGAGGCCGAACTGGCCGGCCAGAACGCGGGCCTCGGCGATCCGCGGGGTGAACAGCAGGTGCCTGGGCGACCGCCACGCCCCGCCGAAGTGCCCCGTCACGCAGATCGCGTCGCCGGGTTTGGCGCCGCTTCGCAGCACGGGCGAGATCCCGCGCGGACGGGCCAGGATCGTCACCGAAATCGCCAGCGGGTGCGCCCAACTGCCCATGTCCCCGCCGATCAGCGGGCAATCGAAGACATCGCCGATCTCCCGCATGCCGAGGTAGATCTCCTGCGCATCGTGCCGGGAGAGCCCCTTGGGCAGCGAGACGGTCGCCAGGGCCGCCAGCGGCAAGGCCGCCATCGCCGCGACGTCCGAGAGGTTCCGGGCCATCGCCTTCCGCCCCCCGGCCCGCGGCCCGTGCTCGCCCAGAATGAAGTGGACGCCGTCGAGCACCTGGTCCGTGCCGGCCAGCAGGCCCTCGGGGCCCACCTGCACGACGGCGAGGTCGTCGCCCGGCCCGACCGGGACCACCGCCGGGTCGAACCGGCCCTGCGAGTAAATCCACTCTATGAATTCCAGTTCACGCATGCCGTGCGTTTCCGTGCGAACGTCTACCTGGCGAGTTTCTTCTTCCACTCGCGGATCTGCTGGTCCAGTTGCTTCGTCCCGCCGGCGCCTTCGGGGCGGTAGTGGGCGACGACGCGGGCCGGGCCGAGGTAGTTATAGACGTCCTTGTCCACCCGTCCGCAGAATTCGCGGAGGGTTTCGAGGGGCAACTGGGCCAGCGTCTTGCCCAGCCTCTCGGCCTGGGCGACCAGTCGCCCGACGAGTTGGTGGGCCTGGCGGAAGGCCGTGCCGTGGTTGACGAGGTATTCGGCCAGGGCCGTCGCGTCGAGGAACCCCGCGTCCAGTCCAGCGGCGATCCGGGCGGGGCGGAAACGGCTGGTCGCGACGATGCCGGTCGCCACGGGTAGCGACTGGCGCATCGCGTCGACGGCGGCGAAGGCGAACCGCTTGTCGTCCTGCATGTCCCGGTTGTACGCCAGGGGCAGGCCCTTGAGCAGCGTGACGATGCCTGTCAGGTTCGCCAGCGTGCAGGCGGCCTTGCCGCGGATGAGCTCCAGCGTGTCGGCGTTCTTCTTCTGCGGCATCATCGAACTGCTCGTGCAGTAATCGTCGCTCAGCTCGAGCATGCCGAATTCGGTGGTCGAGTAGAGAATCCAGTCTTCCGCCCATCGCGACAGGTGCACGGCCAGCATGGTGCAGGCAAAGCACAACTCGGCCAGGAAGTCCCGGTCGCTGACGGCGTCGATGCTGTTGGCGGCGACGGCGGAGAAACCCAGCAGGGCGGCGGTCATCCGGCGGTCGATCGGCAACGACGAACCCGCGACGGCGCCGGCGCCCAGCGGGCAGACGTTGATCCGCTTGCGGGCGTCGGCCAGCCGCTCCACGTCGCGCCGGAGCATCTCCACGTAGGCCATCAGGGCGTGCCCCGCGACGATCGGCTGCGCCCGCTGGGTGTGCGTGTAGGCCGGCATGACGATCCGCCCCTGCGCCTGGGCCATCGCCACGAACGCCTTCTGCAGGACGCGGACGCCCTCGGTGAGTTCATCGGCGGCGTCCCTCGCCCACAGCCGCAGGTCCAGGGCGACCTGGTCGTTGCGGCTGCGCCCGGTGTGCAGCTTCCGCCCCGGCTCGCCGATCCGGTCGATCAGGGCCTTCTCGATCACCATGTGGATGTCTTCCAACTCGACCGGGCAGGCCAGCACGCCGGCGGAGAGGTCCTCGGCGACGGCCGTCAGCCCGCGGTTGATGGCCTTGAGGTCCTTGGCGGAGATCAGGGCGACCTTCCTGAGCATGCGGGCGTGGACCATGCTCCCGGCGATGTCGTACCCCCACAGGGCGCGGTCGACGTCGATCGAGGCCAGCAGTTTCGCCGTCGCCCCGTCCGCCTGGGCCGTCAGCCGCGACTGCCAACTCTTGCCTGTCTTGCCCTTCTTGCTCGCCATGGGGTTCTCCTTCGTCCCCCGATGGTAGGTCCAACGCCCCGCGGTGTCAACGGGCGTTGACCGAAGCGCCCCGCATCGACGGTTAGCGGTCCGCCGAAGGCGGACACCGCGTTCTCTTGACCTGCGAAACAGTCTCCCCGTACCATGTCCCGTGCAATGCGACACAACCCATCGCACAAACCGACCCGCGCCCAGCACACCGCTCGCGTGCTCGCCAATGCCGTTCTTACCATTACCAAGGACGCCAAGGACGAAAAGCTGAAGAACATCGTCCTCGATGCGGGCAAGGTCGAAGTCAAGTTGGAGCCCGAATTTC
>JAPLNA010000410.1 GCA_026693065.1 Planctomycetota bacterium | reverse complement strand
GCCGGGGTTCGCCGCCAGCGCCCGGGCCGTCAGCGTTTCACGACTGACGGCCTTGGCGTCCAGGGCGGCGGGCAGTTGCCCCTTGGCCGTCACCTGGCGCTGGTGGTCGAAGCGGAGGTTCATCACGCGCGTGAGGTACTCGAGGGCCTTGGCGGGTTCCTTGTCGTAGCGAAGGAGGGCCTGGCGGTGCTCGATCACGAGGATGGCGGGGTTGCGTTCCTGGACGCGGGCGATCCAGGCGGGCAGGAGTTTGTCGACCTCGTCGAGCCGCCCCTGGTTCTGGAGGTGGAGGCAGGTGTAGTAGTAGTATTCCTCCGTGCCGGGGATGAGGTTCTTGAGGGGCACGGCTCGGTCCTTGGCCAGGGCGAACTCCTCGGCGAACCCCACGTCCTGGGCCCCACAGGCCGAGACGACAAAACCCGCTACCAGGGCAACAACGATCGCGCGATTCATGACAGTCTCCTTGTGTTTGCCACCAGCTACCCTTTCTTTCTACGCGCGGGGACATGATGCGGGCGCGAGAAAGGCCGCAAATCCGGGAGCCCAAGGGCCCCCACGCGCCTGGCAGGAATCGAACCTGCGACCTGCGGTTTAGAAGACCGCTGCTCTATCCAACTGAGCTACAGGCGCTTAGTGGCGCCGTCGCCGGGGTATTGGACCGGCACTTGCCGACGGCTACTCTACGACTGCAACCGCTGGATTTCAAGACAGTTCGGCCGGAGTTTTCGGTGTAACCGCCCCGGCGCCCCTGTCCACAGGCCACGTGAGGGCTCCCCCGCGCCGAGGGCGCGGGAGTTTGCCCGATGGACTGTGGACTTTTGGGAAGGTTCCGGACATACTTAGTCGGATGGTAGACCCGGACCTTCAGGACATCCAGGCCACGCTGGCCGGAGACGGCGCCGCCTACGGGCGGCTGGTTCGTCGGCATCAGGAGGCCGTCACGAAACGCATGTGGCGGTTCGTCCGTGATCCGCAGCGCCTGGAAGAACTGGTGCATGACGTGTTCGTCGAAGCGTATGTCAGTCTGAAGGGATTTCGCGGCGAGGCGCCGTTTACGCACTGGCTCAGCCGTATCGCCACGCGGGTGGGCTACCACTATTGGAAGAAGCGAGACACGGCCGTCAAGGACATGCCGCTGCAGGACTGGGACGCCCTGGCCGGAGAGGAAGAGGCCTCGGCGATGGAGGCCTCTGAGGCCGCCCAGGTGCTGCACGATATGCTGGGGCAGTTGCCCCCGCGAGACCGCCTGGTGCTGACGCTGATGTACCTGGAAGAGTTGTCGGTGGCGCAGGTCGCCGAGCAGACGGGCTGGAGCGTGGCGCTGGTGAAGGTGCAGGCGTTCCGCGCGAGAAAAAAGCTCAAGGCCCTGATTGACAAGGCCAATAAAGAACACGGACACAGAGCGGTATTTTTTACGGAGACGCAACCATGAACGAGGAACGGATACTACAGGTGCTGGCGAGGGCCGCTCGCGCGGACGCTCCGCCGGCTGTGGACGTTGCCGACCGGGTGCTGGCGTCTCTTCGGGCGGCGCGTCGGCCCAGCCGGCTGATCGTCTGGTTCGCGGCGGCGGCGTCGGCGGCGGCGATCGTGATCGTGGTGATGGCCCTCTGGGTGCTGATGAACGGGGCCCGACCGGCCATGGACCCTTCCGACATGGGAATGGTTGGCATGCTATGACCCAGACTCCGACACAAAACGACAAACTGCCTCTGGCACCGGGCCTGTGCGGACGGTCGTGTGGGACTACGGCGCTGCTGCTGGCGTTGATCTTCGTGGCCGGCGGGCTGTTGGGCGCGGGGCTGACCGTTCTGGTCAGGCCCGGGCCTCGGCGGCTGGGGCCGCCCCAGACCCACGTCGAGCTCTACGACCGTCAGATGGATCGCATCGTCCAGGACGTCAAACTCTCCGACGAGCAGATCCCCAAGGTCCGGGCCGCCCTGGTGAACCACTGGGGCCCCACGCGCCAGCAGGTCCTGCGCCTGAGCAAGCCTCTGATGCTCGAAGCCTACGACGCCCTCAGCCAGGACGTGCTCCCGCTTCTGACGGACAAGCAGAAGCCGCTGTGGCAAGACTATGTGAAAGGGCGGCTGGCCTGGGTGACGATGGATCCGATGATCTGCCTGCCGGCGACTCAGCCGGCGAGCGGCCCGGGCCAGTGAACAGGGCGAGCGGCCCGGCGAAAAGGACGACATGACGGTGTTCCGCGACGTCACGGATGGGCGTCCCCGCCTACGCGGAACATCCCTTCGAGACAGCATGCAGGACGCACAAACCCGGACCCGCCTGAGGCGGGCGTGGCGACGGAGTTGTAGATGATGGGACCTTCACGAAGGCAGGCGGCGGCGATAGGGCTGGTTCTGGCGGCCTGGGTCGCCCTGGGGCAGACGCCTCTGACGACCGTGCAACAAAACGAGTTGGACACGCTCGTGCGGCAATTGGCCGATCCGGCGCGGTCGGCGCAGACGAAGGTCGAGGCCGCCGAGCTGCTCTTGACCAGGACCTACCCGCAGGCCGCGGCGGCAGCCGTGGAGTTCTTGAATTCACCCACGAATCACGCGGCCCGGTTGGCGATCGCGCAGGCCATCGCCAAGAACGGCGCCGCCGGGGGAGGGCAGTTCGCCGCGCCCCTCATGGCCATGCTCACCGGGGACGACGCCACGCTCATGGTTCCGGCGGCGGAGGCGTTGGCCGGCTGCGGCGACCCGAAGGTGCTCGATTCGCTGCTGGCCCTGGCCGGCAACGCCAAGGCCGATCGCACCGTGCGTCTGGCCGTCATCAAGGCGATGGCGAAGGTTCTCGACAAGGAGGCGGTGGACGTTCTGGTTCGGCTGCTGGACGACCCGGCCCCGGCGATCGCCCAGGCGGCGGCGGCGTCGCTGGCGAGGATGACCAATATTCGCGCCTTCGGCCAGGACGCCAGGCAGTGGAAGACCTGGTGGGACGCCAACAAACACAAGACCCGCACGCAGTGGCTGGAAGATCTCGCCGACGCCCTCGCCCGTTCGCAGCGAGAAACAGAGCAGGAACTCACCGTCGTGCGAGACCGCCTGCGGAAGGCCGTCTCCGACCTCTACGTGGCTACCGCGCTCGACAACCGCTACGCCCGGCTGACGGAGTTCTTGAAGGACCCGCTGGCCGACGTGCGGCTGGAGGGGCTGGCGCTGACGGACGCCCGGGTGGTTTCGGGGGAGCGGGTGGGCCCGGAAGTCCGCCGGCGGGTGGAGGAACTGCTGGCCGACACCGACTGGCGGGTCCGCGCCGCCGCCGGGCCCGTGCTGGCCAACCTGGGCGAACCGGACGCCGTCGACCGCCTGCTGGCCCGACTCAAGGACGAAGAAGTCCCCGAGGTCCGGGCCGGCCTGCTGACGGCGACCGGGCTCCTGCGGGACCCCAAGGCCGTGCCGGTCGTCCTGCCCGAGATCGCCTCCCGGCACGACAGGGTGTCGGCCGCGGCGGCCACCGCGCTGGGGCAGATCGCCGCCAAGGCCCCTCTGACGGAAGAGACTCGCGCCCGGGCGGCGGGGCTGCTGGCGCAGCGGTACAATCTGGCCGCCGCTACCGGTGACGGGGCGCCGCTGCGGGAGAAGTTGCTGACGGCCATCAGCATCGTCGGGCGAACCGAATTCCTGGGCCTGTTGCAGCAGGCCCTCAAAGACCCCGACGCCGCCGTCCGCCTGGCGGGGGTGAACGGGCTGGCCGGGCTGGGCGACCCGCGGGGGGGCCCGAGGCCCTGCCGCTGATCCTCAAGCGTACCGAGACGGCCGTCGAGACCGAGGCCTCCGTCCGCCGACAGGCGTGGGAAGAGGTGATGAAACTGCTGGGCAAGGCCGACCCGGACTCCCTGGCGCGAACCGCCGACGCTCTCGCCGCCCGCCCCGATGCCGTCGAGGAGCGGATCAAGATTCTCCAGAAGCTCGTCTCGCTCCAGGAGACAAGCAAGGCCGCCGGCTTGCCGACGGCGCAGCGGAAGCTGGGCCAGGCGATGGTCGCCGCCAGTCAGCCCGCCGAGGGCGCCGTGCACCTGGGCAAGGCCTGCCTGGCCCTCGGACAGGCCAAGGATCCGGCCGCGGGCGCCGTCTGGCGAGAATGGGTGCGGGCGCTGCTGGCCGCGGACGACCCGGGCGTCGTCGGCGCCATCGCCGCGCAGGGCGACAAGGCCCTGGCCGCCCAGGGCATGGCGTGGCTGGGCGAGCATCTGACCGAATTGGACCGCAGGAAGAGCTACGCGGCGATTCTCCTGCTGGCCGCCGAGGCCCAGAAGGGCCTGGCCGGGCGGCTGAGCGAGGAGCAGGCCTTGCAGTTGTCCGATGCCCGGCAGCAGGCCCTGGCCAAGCAGCAGGCCGACGACATTCAACGCGTCGCCCAGGCCGTCGGCAAGCTCGTGGGCAACGACGAACTCGCCCGGAAGAAGGCCCAGGCCGACTTGCAGGCCATGGGCGACCGCGCCGTTCGGCCTCTCCTGGGCGAACTGCTCAAGGTCCTTCGGACCGAGCCGCTCAATGTCCCTCTGGAAAAGGCGATCGTGGCGATCGTGCGGGAATCGGCCCCGAAACTGACAGGCTACGACCTGGCGGCGGGGCGGGAAGACCGCGTCAAACTCGTGGAAAAGTGGTTGGCAGACTGAAGGAGCGCACGCGTGGCGAAATGGTACATCGGAATCGACCTGGGCGGAACGTTCATCAAGACATGCCTGATGGATGGCGACGGGCGGAGCCAGGCCATCATCCAGCGCCCCACGCCCGTCGACAAGGGCGGGCAGGCCGTTCTCGAGGCCATGGGCGCCGGCGGGCTTGAAGTCCTCGCCGCCAACGGCGTGCCCCGCGGCGAGGTGGCCGGCGTGGGCATCGGCACGCCCGGGCCCCTGGACATGGCCAAGGGCGTCGTGCTGAGCGCGCCGAACATTCCCGGGCTGGGCGGGCTGCCCATGCGAGACCGCGTCGGGCAGATCCTCGGCTGCCGCGCCGTCCTCGAAAACGACGCCAACGCCGCCGGCTTCGGCGAATACGTCGCCGGAACCGGCGCGGGGCTGGCCTCGCTGGTCCTGGTTACCATCGGCACCGGCATCGGCAGCGGGATCATTCTCGACGGGCAGATCCTCCACGGCGCCAACGGCGTCGGCGGAGAGGTCGGGCACATCCTCGTCGAGCGAGACGGCGAGTTGTGCGGCTGCGGGCAACGCGGCTGCCTCGAGCGGTACTGCTCGGCGACGTACCTGGCCCAGTGGGCCAAGACGCAGGTCGAGCAGCGGCGATGGAAAGGCCCCCTCGCCGACTCACTCGCCGCCAAGGGCGAGCTCGACGCGCGGGACGTCAACGAGGCCCGCCAGGCCGGCGACGCCCTGGCCGCCGAGGCCTGGCATCGGGCCATCTGCTACCTGGCCATGGGGTGCATCACCCTCTGCCGCCTGCTCGATCCCAACGTGATCGCCTTCGCCGGCGGGATGACCAAGGCCGGCGACGACCTGATGAAACCGCTGCGCGAGCAGTTCCTGAAGATGCACTGGACATTCGCGGCCCCGCGAACCCAGTTGACGATCGCGAAGCTCGGCGGCGACGCCGGCGCCATCGGCGCCGCCGCTCTGGCCCGCCACGTGCTGGCCTGATTTTCCCGCGCGGGCGGGCGAGCGGCCCTTGTCGGGCCCGGGCGTTTCGTGGTACAAACGCACTACCATGAAGCACTACTACCCAACGTTCGACGAGTTTCGCGCTCTCGCGGAGCGCGGCAACATCGTCCCGGTCTATCGCCAGTTGCTCTCCGACGCCCTGACGCCGGTGGAGGCCTACCAGAGGCTGGCGAGCCCGACGGGGTTCGCGGCCTCCAAGCACGCCTTTTTGCTGGAAAGCGTGGTAGGGGGGGAGCGGGTGGCCCGCTACTCCTTCGTCGGGGCCGATCCCGAGGTGGTCTTCACCGCCCGACGACGGCGAGAGGACATCCGAGCACCGCGACCCGCTGGCCAACCTGGAGCACCTGCTCGCGGACCGCAGGCCGGTCCATCTGCGAGGCCTGCCGCGGTTCGTCGGTGGCATCGTCGGCTACGCCGGCTACGACCTTATCCGCTACTACGAGGATCTCGGCCAGGGGCCCGCCGACGACCGGCGCCCGCCGGACCTGGCCTTCGGGCTCTACCGGACGATGGTGATCTTCGACCACGTGTCCAAGACGATCAAGGTCGTCGCCAACGCCCACGTGACGGGCGACCCGGGCGCCGCCTACACCCAGGCCCTCGCCGCCGTCGAGCGAACCATCGACCGCCTTCGCCAGGGCCAACGCCTGCCCGTCACGGAAATCACTCTCACGGGCCTGCCCCAGAAGCCCTTCCAGAGCAACTTCACCCGCCCGGCGTTCGTGGCGGTGGTGGAGGCCTGCAAGGAGTACATCCGCGCCGGCGACATCTTCCAGGTCGTTCCCTCCCAGCGGCTGGCCGTCGAGACCACCGCCGACCCGTTCAACATCTACCGCGCCCTCCGCGTGGTCAACCCGTCTCCCTTCATGTTCCTGGTCAATACGCCCGACGTGACGCTGGTGGGTTCCTCGCCGGAGATCCTCTGCCGGGTGGAGGAGGGCCTGATCACCTCGCGTCCGCTGGCGGGCACACGGCCCCGCGGCGCCAACGAAGAGCAGGACCTCGCCCTGGAAAAAGAACTGCTGGCCGACCCCAAGGAACGGGCCGAGCACATCATGCTCGTCGACCTCGCCCGTAACGACGTCGGACGCGTCGCCGAGCCCAAGAGCATCACGTTGTCGGACGTGATGGCCGTCGAGCGGTACAGCCACGTGATGCACATTGTCTCGGACGTGAAGGGGAGGCTGGCACCGGGCCAGACGGCCTTCGACGCCCTGCGGGCCGTCCTGCCCGTCGGCACCGTCTCGGGCGCGCCCAAGGTCCGCGCGATGGAGATCATCGACGAGTTCGAGCCCACCCGCCGAGGCCCGTACGCCGGCGCCGTCGGGACCGTCGACTTCTCGGGCAATATGAATACCTGCATCGCCCTGCGGACGATGGTGATCCAGAAGGGCAAGGTCTACCTTCAGGCCGGGGCGGGCATCGTGGCCGATTCCGTCCCCGAGGCCGAGTATCAGGAAACCCTCAACAAGGCCAAGGCGCTACTCCGCGCCATCGAGGTCGCCGAGGGGGGGCTGGGCGACTGAGTCGTCCGGCTCGGGGGTCGATGGCGGTTCGGGAGCGGGAGGGACAGGCTCGGCCTGGGGGTTGAAGTAGTGGAGCAGTTCGCCCGCCAGGGCGTCGTAGTCGTCCGCGCCGCGGGTGCCGGGGGCGTACTCGAAGATCGTCTTGCCGTGGGAGGGGCACTCGGCGAGTTTGATGTTTCGGCGGATGGCGGCCTGGAAGATCGCCGCGTCGGCCCAGGGGTCTTGGGAGCCCCGCCCGGCCTGGAAGAAGTCCGTCACCTCCGCCACCACCTCGCCGGTCAGCTTCGTCGTGCTGTCGTACATGCACAAGATCACGCCGGCCACTCGAAGGGCCGTGTTGATCCGCTGCTGCACCAGGCGGATCGTCTCGAGCAGCTTGCCCAGCCCCTGCAGGGCCAGGAACTGCGGCTGGAGGGGGATCAGCACGTTCTGGGCGGCGGCCAGGGAATTGAGCGTCAGGACCGACAGGCTGGGCGGGCAGTCGATCAGGACGAAGTCGCCCAGGTCGCCGGCGGCGTTGAGTCGCTCGCGGAGGATCTGCTCGCGGCCGACCGTGCCGGCCAGTTCGACCTCCGCGGCGGCCAGGTCGATCACGGAAGGCACCAGGCTCAGGCGGTCACGCCCGGGCAGGGGCATGGCGGCCTGCCCGATCGGCGTGTCGCCGGTGAGCACGTCGTAGATCGTCAGGG
This sequence comes from Planctomycetota bacterium, assembly GCA_026693065.1. GTDB lineage: Bacteria > Planctomycetota > Phycisphaerae > SM23-33 > SM23-33 > JAPLNA01. The sequence continues at coordinate 245 of JAPLNA010000410.1, read as the reverse complement.
CCGACGAACCGGGCTCGACGCCCATGTGCAGCGTCAGGTGGCTCTGGGGGTCCATGTCGATCAGGCAGACGCGGTGCCCGCGGGCGGCCAGCGCCGCCCCGAGGTTGGCTACCGACGTCGTCTTCCCGACGCCGCCTTTCTGGTTGATTACGGCAATGCCGTTCACGGGTGGCATTATAGAGCATGCTCCGGCGAAGGCAAGGGCGCAAAGGCAGGCGGCGGATCTCGTCTAGCGAAATCCGCCG
>JAPLNA010000409.1 GCA_026693065.1 Planctomycetota bacterium | reverse complement strand
GGTATAATGCCCCGCACTCCGCGGGGGCCTCCCGCGGGGGCCAGGACCCGCTGACTATGTCGTTGATCGTCGCTGAAGGAATCTGCAAGAGCTGGAGCGACAAGGACGTTCTCCGGAACGTCTGCGTGACGCTCGCGCCGGAGGAGCGCGTGGGGCTCGTCGGGGCCAACGGCGAGGGCAAGACGACGCTGGTGCGGATCCTGGCCGGGCTCGAGCCGGCGACTGAGGGGACGATGCAGCTCAAGACGGACCTGCGGATCGGGTATCTGCCGCAGGACCCGCCGGCCCTGGAGGGCACGAGCCTCAAGGGGGCGATGCTGGAGGTGTTCGCCTCGCTGCACGCCATCGAGGCCCAGTTGCACGAACTGGCCCACCAGTTCGAGGGCGACTCGGGCAAGAAGCAACTGGCCCGCTACGGCGAGCTGCTGCATCAGTTCGAGGTCGACGGCGGATACACCTACCGCCACGCCGTCGAGCAGGTGCTGACAGGGCTGAACTTCCCGCACGAGGTGTGGGACCGCCCGCTGACGGAACTCTCCGGCGGGCAGCGGACGCGGGCGTACCTGGCGAGGCTGCTGCTGCAAAAGCCCGACGTCCTCCTGCTCGACGAACCGACCAACCACCTGGACTACGACACGGTGGAATGGCTGGAGGAATGGCTCCAGCACTTTCCCGGGGCCGTCGTCGTCGTCTCCCACGACCGCTACTTTCTCGACCGGGCCACCACGCGGACGTGGGAGATCGTCGACGCGACCCTGGAGTGTTACAAGGGCAACTACTCGGCCTACCTGACGCAGCGGGCCGAACGATACCTCGAACGCATGCGGCGCTGGGAGGCCCAGCAGGAGTACATCAACGACACGGAAGACTTCATCCGCAAGCACATCGCCGGGCAGCGGAGCAACGAGGCCAAGGGGCGTCGGACGCTGCTGGCGCGGTTCATGAAGACCGAGGCCATCCCGCGCCCCCGCGACCGGGCGCGGATCGCCGTGCGGTTCAAGGCCGACGGGCGGACGGGGGATTTCGTGCTGACCCTGAAGGAACTCCAGGCCGGGTACGAGAAGGGCAAGCCCCTCGTGACCGTGGAGAGCCTGGACGTGCAGCGGGGCCAGCGGGTGGCGATCGTGGGGCCCAACGGGTGCGGCAAGACGACGCTGGTTCGGACGGCGTTGGGTCAGTTGCGGCCGCTGGGGGGCATGGTGAAGCTGGGGGCGAACGTCCGCGTGGGGTATCTCTCGCAGACGCACGCGGAGCTCTCGACGGACCTGACGGCGGTGGCGGCGGTGCGGCAGGTGGACCCGTCGATCAAGGAAGAGCGGGCCCGCGGGCTGCTGGGCAGCCTCCTGCTGGGCGAGGAAGACGCCTTCAAGAAGATCCACCAGCTCTCGGGCGGGCAGCGGAGCCGCGTCGTGCTGGCCAGGCTGATGCTGCAGAAGGCCAACGTGCTCGTGATGGACGAGCCGACCAACCACCTGGACGTGCACTCGCAGGAAGTGCTCCAGGACGTGCTGAGCGACTTCGACGGGACGATCCTGTTCGTCAGCCACGACCGGTATCTGATCCAGGCGTTGGCGACGGACATCTGGGCGATGCACGCGGGGGCGATCGTGGCGCTCAAGGGCGACTGGGGGCGGTACGTGGCCTGGCGGGACAAGCAGATGGAGGCCCAGGCCGCCCTGGCCGGCGGGGGCGAGGCCGCCAAGGACGCCCGCAAGGACGACTACCAGCGCCGCCGCGTGGACGAGAAGGTCCGCCGCAAGCAGGCCAACGAGACCCGCGAGGCCCAGCGGCGGTTCGAGGAGGTCGAGACGCTCATCCACGCGCTGGAAGACAAGCTCAAGGCCCTGACGGAAGGAATCTCCCAGGCCTCGACGGCCGGGGCCATGGACCGCGTGACGGCCCTGGGCGACGACTACGCCGCCGACCACGCCAAACTCCGCGAACTCTACGCCGAGTGGGAACGCCTCGCCCAGACGCTCGAAGAGGCCTGAGGCAGACGGCAGTGGTGGTGACTCCTCCCCAGCTTCACGGAGGGCTCTTGAAGGTGCGGCGCTCGATCCTCAGGCGGGGCTCTGCCCTCCAGGTTCCATGCCAATGCCTTGGCACCTGGGCGTAGTAGACGGGCCGCGGGGGGCCAACCCCCCGCAACCCCCGGGATTTACCGCCTTCGGCCTGCCGGCAGGCGATGAGGCGCAAAATCCCGGGGGGCTCGGGGGGCCGGCCCCCGCGCGTAACGCCACGGAACGGGCAGGGCACGACTGTTACAACGGGATTGGGGGAACGATCCGCTGTTCCCTCTCGCCCGAATCGAATCTGGGAGTGAGTCACGGAAGGGTGGTCTTGACGCGGGGGGCCCGTCGATACAACATATACAATCCGACAAGTGGACTTTTGAGGAGCAGCGGCCATGAGAACCGGTACGAGGTTCGTGTTGTGTGCGGCGGTCGCGGGGATTTGTGCGGCGGCCTGGCCGGCCGGGGCGAGGGGACAGGAGACTCCCGGGCCGGGGCTGCCCAACGTGGCGGCGATGAACCCGTACGAGTACGCCGCGACGGTCTCCTGGGCGATGGAGGCCTGCCGGCGGGTGTACAGCCCGATGACGCCCGATCAGACCAAGGCCTTCGAGAAGGCCTGGGCGCCGGCGTTCGGATACCCCTGCCCCCTCCTGGTGGACTACCTCAACAGGCTGATCCCGCTGCTGAAGCAGTACCTGGCCATCAACGGGGCGATGCAGGAGGCGGCGTTGCAGTTCGACGAGGCCTGGCGGGCGGCGTTGGTGCTCAAGGAGTACAAGAGTGCCGAGGGCGTGGAGGAGGCGATGGCGTCGGCGTGGGAGGCCAAACAGCAACTGGTCAACCTGGGCACGCGGCGGGAGGCGGTGGCGTACCGGATCAAGGACCTGGGCGACCCGCCGGACCCGCGGCTGTGCCGGGCCAGGCACCGAAAGCTCCACGACGAATCGGTCAGCCCGTTCCGCACGGGCGAGGTCGCCAAGGCCACGGGCCCGGCCTGGGTGCTCACGAAGAAGAGCCTCGAGGCCAAGAAGACTCCCTTCACCGGGCGGTTGGTCAGCGGCACGGGCGACCGGCAGGACATCGACGAGTGGACCTGGACGTACAAGAAGGAAGGCACGTCGATCGTCAGCGAGCTGACGCGGAAGTGGCAGTACGTACGGCCCACGGGCGGGTACGGCCCGACGGGCGGGTGGGTGAGAGGGCCCAACAAGATCGCCAACGGCACGGACCGGATGACGATGCGGCTGCTCTGGCGCCGCCCGCCGGCAGTGTTCCCGTACAAGGAAGACCCCACCGTATCGAATTCGACGATGATGCTGCTGCCCTACCTGCTGGAAGACACCCAGCGCGGGCCCGGGCGGACGCCGATCACGAATGACAAGGTGCCCAGCGACGGCTCGGCGACGGAGATGAGCGCGTCGGTTTCGTTCGGGGCGGTGCTGGCGGCCCCGAACGGGCGCGGGATGGGCGAGAGCTACGGCGGCTGGGCGGAGCCCTCCGTCGACCTGGAGTTGGGCCGGCGGGCAAGCATGGGCTACACCGCCCGCGCCCAGTTCCGTTTCGACCCGGGGTGGTGGCGGATTCCCTTCGAGCGGAGCGGGGGCAAGTGGGAGGCGGCGTGGAACAAGGCCGCCCCGGGCGCCGGCTGGACGATGACGCTGTGTTTCTCGGTCTCGCAGAAGCTCACCGGCGCCGTCGCGATGCCGGGCGTGAAGGATCCGACGGCCTACGGGGCCTCGGGCAATCCGTGGCAGGCGGAGATCTGCTACGTCTACACGTTCGATCCGACGGGCGGGACGATCCAGCCGATTTCGCTGGACGACGAGACGGACATGTACGCCAAGGAAGGCCCCAAGCCCCTGACGGCCGAGGAGGCCGTCCGCCAGCAGGGGCTGGCCGCGACGCGCCAGGAGCGGATCGACTTCCACAAGGGCAACATGCGGATCTGCGAGTTGAACATCGCCAAGTGGGAGCAGGAACTGGCCGCCGCGACCAACGTGGACACCCGCGAGACGCTCCTGCGGGCGATCTTGCAGGCCAAACACAACTGGTATTCGGAGATGGACCGCATTCAGGAGGTGGCCACGGGCGAGTTCGTGCACACGCGGACGCCGATCGACGAGTATTACAGCGCGAAGTTCGTGGAGGAGTGTCGCAGCGGCATGGGCCCGGACGCGCAGATCCGCCGGTACGCCCAGGGGACGCAACGGCTGATCGCCCTGGCCCCGCCCGACCAGCGGGACCAGTTGCGGGCGTTCGTCGCTCGCCACACCGGAAAGGCCGAGACCTGGGGCGACGTGGGCGCCATGCGGAAGATCTCCCGCATCGTATTCGAGAAGGTGCAGGGGCACTGGGAGGGGGAAAGCGCCCGCAGTCTGGAAGAGGCCATCATGGCCAACCGGAACCTTCAGTACGCCCAGATCCTCAAGACGACGGCGGAGGCCGAGATGTTCGCCGCCACCATGGGCCTGTCCGCGATGGGCGCCGCCGGGGCCGGGTGGGTCATGCCCGCCTTCGAGGGCGCCGTCGGCTACGCGGAGGTCGACGGGCCCAAGACCGCGCGGGTGTATAACGCGATCGAGAAGTCGCTGGCGTGGACGAACACGGCCGGGCTGGTGGCCTCGGAGGCGATGGCGGGGTACGAGAAAGGCGGGTGGATTTCGGGCAAGACGGGCTGGGCGGGGGCAGCCGAGCGCGCCGTCGAGGCCTTCGCGATGGTCAAGGGCGTCGAGTACGCCATCGGCAAGCTGTGGGGGGTGCCGCCGGAACTCAAGAAGCCCACGGTGCAGGAGGCGTTCGAGTACGCGAGGCACAAGCAGGCGATCGAGGAAGGCAAGCTGCTGGTGGAGGACTACCAGCGGAGTTACCGCGAGTACCAGAAGGCGATGGAGTTCGGGGCCTCGGGCGGCGAGGTGGCGGCGATGGAGGCCGCCCTGCGCCAGAAGGCCGGCGGCATCCACGCCACCTACGAGAGCAAGCTGTTCCTCAAGAGCGTCGGGAAGGATCCGAAGTTCGCCGAGATGATCACGGACTTCAACCAGCGGCTGGGGCAGATTCACACCGAGGCCCTGACGCGGTTCCGCCAGATGATGATCGAGCAGAAGTTCGACGACGTGGGCGGGTGGGTGTTCCAGGAGTTCCGCAATTCCGCCAGCGCGGGCACGGTGGGGATGGACTACGACATCGGGCTGATGCCGCGGTTCATGCAGTATACCAAGGACGGCAAGCCGATCCGGATGGGCGTGCCGTTCACGCGCGGGGGGGTTCGGGGCTCGCCGATCCACCTGAGGGAAGCGGCAGAGAACACCTGGCGGCGGGCGTATCATGCCGTGACGGGCCAGAGCGCCCGGCGGTCGTTCGAGACGATGACCAGCTCGGCCCATCCGGAGATCTACACCGACCTGGCGTGGCTGGGGGATGCGAAGATCAAGGGGGTGAAGATCGACGAGATCGTCGCCGACCGGGCCGGGCAGGCCGGCGACGTCACGGGCTACAAGGCCGGGGACCTCGTCGGCGAGATGGTCAACGACAAGCTGCTGACGCGACTGCAGGCGATGACGGAGGCCTCGCGCGGGATGGCCAAGGACATCGAGACGAAGCTGCTTCCGCTGCTGAAGGCGGCGCCGGCGAAAGTACCCGGGGCGACCGTACGGTTCCAGAGCTACCAGCGCCACTGGGAGCAGATCGCCGAGGCCCTCAAGGGCGCCACCGCCGACCCCGTGCGGGCGAATGAGCAGATCCGCCTGCTCACCGGCGGGAAGGAGATACCGGAGCTGGCGTGGGACCTGCGGGCCATGATCGCGAATTATGGTAAGGCGATGGGCAAATGAGAGCCGTGGGCGAAGAGAGAACACGAACCTGCCTGCCGGCAGGCAGGTGACACGAATGAAGACGAATGACACGAATAGGAAGAGAGAAACAGAAATGAATACGAAACGATGGCTGGCGTGCGCGATGGTCGGGGCGATGGCGTTGGGCGGGTGTGGGAGCAAGGAGAAGGATAAGGACAAGGGCCGGAGCGCGAGCCCGACGACGCCGTCGGGGTTGGAGGGTTCGACGCCGCCGCCAGGGGCGGGGGTGAACGCCCCGGACGCCATGGGGTTCACGCAGTTGCACGACGCGGCGGCGCGTCGCAAGGGGATCGAGGACCTGATCCGCCGGGGGGCGGACGTGAACGCCAAGGACAAGGAAATCGGGTGGACGGCGTTGCACTGGGCGGCGGCCGACGGGGACGTGGAGATGATCTCCAAGCTCCTGGCCGCCCGGGCCGACGTGGACGCGACGAACCTGGCGGGCAGGACGCCGCTGCACGAGGCGTGCCTGTCGGGGCAGCGTGAGGCCGTAGAGGCCCTGCTGGCCGCCCGGGCCAACCCCAAGCTGGCCGACTCGAACGGGCGGACGCCCTTGCACTGCGCCGTCCAGGCCAACAATCGGGCGATCGTCGAGTTGCTGCTGGCGCGGCGGGTGGACGTTAACGCCGCGGCGAAGAACGGGCAGACGCCGCTGCAGATCGCGTTGGTGAGCGGGCAGGGGGAGATCGCCGACCTGCTTCGTTCGCACGGGGCGGCGCCGGTGAAACTGCCCGACCGCGAGAACCCCCTGCCCACACCCCCGCCGACGACCAAGCCCAGTTGAGGAAACGCAGGGAATGGATACCCGCGTTCACTGGCCGACGAACCCGATCGCGGGAGTCAGGCCGCGGAGAGTCTCTTCAAACTCCCGGTAGGCCTCCTTGTCGAGGTGGAGGTGAAACTCGGCGGCCTCGGCCATGGCCTTGGGATACGACCAGCCCTCGCACGCGATGCGGTAGGCGGCCACGGCGAAACCCGTCCGCACGCTTCCCGCTTCGCAATGGACGAGCACAGGGCGGTTGGCCGGATCACGCACAATATCCAGGAACTCCTTGATATTCGCCTCCGCCAGGGGCGCCTCCCCCATCTCCATGTTCAGCACGCGCAAGCCTTGCCGGCCGCAGAAGGCCGCCTCCGCACGCCACCAGGGGTCGTCGCTCCGCAGCCCGCGAAGGTTCACCACCGTCCGAATGCCATACCGGCTGACAAGCAGGCGCAATTGGCCCGGGTCCGGCTGCCCGGAGCGATAGAGCACGCCCTCTTTGACGACGGCGAAGTGGTGGACCGGGTAATCCTTCCACCAGTAGGCCGCCCCCCCCCCGGCCGCGCTGGCCGCCACGGCGACCAGGGCGGCAATCGATCTTCCTCGCGTCCACTTCATACCTTTCATCATAGGCTTTCGAAGATGAGGAAGCGGTTAGAAGGACGGAGGAAAAAGAGCGGCCTGGCCCCCCGGGCCCGGGGGCGAATCGCTCAGGCCCCTTCGATCCTCCGGCCGATTGGATTACAATGCCTTTCCGCCCCCCCGCCGGGGGAGGAAGGAACCCACACGTGCCGACATTGCGGAAACCCAGCGGCCAGAACCACCCGGCACCGGCGGCCAAACGGCCCGTCGAGCCCTCCCCGTCTTCGGTCCTCGACCGTCTGGACCGGTGGCTGGTTGGGCATCGGGCGTGGGCC
>JAPLNA010000408.1 GCA_026693065.1 Planctomycetota bacterium | reverse complement strand
CAATTCGCTCGCATTTTCGGGCCGTCTGGATTCATGCGTTTTCACGCCGTCGCTGACACCTTCGCCCGTTCCACGAGCCGGGTTGCTCCGCAAGCCAGAGAACCGAGACGACCGATGGCCATATCCACGCTGTAGCGGTAGTCATGCCCGGGCCGGTCCGTTACAAACGCCTTCAGGCTCGCCGATTTACCCAGCAGAGCCAGGATCCGGTCGGCCACCTTTACGCCGCTGATCTCGTGGCCCGCTCCGAGGTTGTACGCCTGCCCCGCCGCCCCGTTGCGAAGTAAGAAGTCCACGCCCGCACAGTGGTCTTCCACGTGCAAGTAATCCCGAGCTGACGGATGGTTCCCAGCAGGCGTTCCATGTGGCCGGCCTCCCCCGCCTGCTGAGAATAGCGGCGGACCGGCCTCCCCTCCGGTCCGCCGCTGCTGTGCCGTCAGGCCACCGGCGTCTCCCATCGCCGTCGCAGGCCCGCCAGCCACTGATTTATCGCGGGCGGCGAGACGTTCAACTTGGCGGCGATCTCGGTCTGCTGGTAGCCGGCGAGCCTCATCCCGATGAGCCGGCGTTCCCGGGCCGTGCAGCCGGTGAGAAACGCCTCCAGGTCGAGGTGGGGAGCCACGCAGTCGAGAACGGGCCATCGCCACCTGCGGTCGCCGAAGGTCTTGAAGAACACGGCGGCGGCAACGCCCGGTGAGTCCAGGCTGACGTGCCTGCCCACGCGGCCCCGGGACAACGGGGTATCGGCCAAGGCGTCGACGGTGCTGTTGCCGGCCACCTTGCGGCCCGACTCGACCATGCGGCCGGAGTAGTGGGCCAGCGTGCCCGGGGTGACGCTTTTCTGTCGCTGGCTGGCCGACACATAGAGCACCCAGGCATGGGCGACGCCCTCGGCAACGGCCTCGGCCCTGGCCTCAGGCCTTCGGTGACGAAATCGGCGAGAAAGCCTTCCAGACAGCTCGGGCAGGAACCTGGTGAACTCGTTGCGAACATCTTCGAGAACGGGGGTGTTGGGGGCGATCATGACGAGAACTCCGTACCGGGGCTGGTGGTGGCCAATGCCAGACGCCGCGCCCCGTGTGCGCGGAGGAATCCGCCCAAGGGACGGAGGCATCGGTCGGGAGGACCAAGGCCTCCGCCACGAGGCGGAGGGGATCAGGTGCAAGCAGAAGAGGACGTCAGCGGACGGCTATGGCCGTCAGGAAGAGCCCAAAAGGGGCACGAAAACGCCCGAGTGGGCGCCCTGGGACAGCACACAGGGGAGCATATAATCATAACCGAAAAAAGCCGGGAATTAAGTGGTTTGGGGCCAGAGACGGCTTGGCGGGCCCCAAAAAGGCCTGTTGAAGTCAACCTGAGGCGGGTAATCTATGGCAAGAATGGCCCACACAGGAGAAAACTGATGGCACGGCAAAGCAAATTGGCGCACCTGACCACGGAGCAGTTGAAGGCGGAACTGGCGCGAAGGCAAAGGGCACTGCCCAAGCTGCTGAAGAAGCGGGCCAGGCTGGAAAAGCTGATCGAGGCCATCGACGCGCAGATCGCCGACGCGTCGGGTGAGGCTGCTCCTGCCATGACCATCGCGAAGCGGGCGAAGAAGCCCGTGGTCAGGAGGAAGACCAGCAAGAAACCACCCCGCGAGGGCAGTCTGAAGGCCTTATTGGTGGCGGCGTTGACGGGCAAGCCGGGTGTAGGCGTCGGTGAGGCCGCGGATGCGGTGCTGGCGGCCGGCTACAAGAGCCAGTTGAAGGACTTTCATCTGCTGGTGAATCAGGCGCTGCTGAATTCGCCGGAGTTCAAGAAGGTCAGCAGGGGTGTGTTCACCGTGAAGGGGCAGTCTGTGGCTGATGCCGTGGTGAAGGACGCCGCCAAGGCCGGCAGGAAGCCCAAGGCTGCCTCCAAGCCCGGCGCGAAGCCCAAGGGTCAGGGTGGCAAGCCGCTCGCCGCCTTTGTTCAGGAGGCGCTGGCCAATGCCCCCGATGGGCTGAGTGTCACGGGCATCGAAAAGGCCGTTCTTGCCGCCGGGTTCCCGACCAAGGCCAAGACCGTCTACGATCAGGTGGCCAAGGTGCTGGGCAAGGGCGGGTTCAAGAAGGTCAGCCGGGGTGTCTACGTGTTGAAGGGCAGCTGAGGCGACGGTCATCCTGCCGCGTTTCTTGGCCTGCGTGCCGCCGAAGACCATGGAGCGGTGTGTCACGGCCCGCAGGCGGGGAACGAGCCCCAGCGATGCCCGGGGGCGTTGGATACAGATAGGCCCTCGGTGGTTACAGGCATCGGTATCCCGGGCCCTTGAATGTGAAACATGGCTTTACTAACACTTCGTGACGTCAGTGTCGGCTATGGCGGCGAACCGGTGGTCGCGGGCATCGACTTTCGGATCGAGGCCGGCGAGCGGATTGCGCTGTTGGGCCGCAATGGTTCGGGCAAGAGTACGCT
>JAPLNA010000407.1 GCA_026693065.1 Planctomycetota bacterium | reverse complement strand
AAGTCTTCCGGGCCGACCTCGCCGTCCTTGTTGAAGTCGCCGGGGAGGAAGTCCCAGCCGCCGACGCCGATGGCCGTAATCACGATGTTGTCCAGCGTTTGCCCCACACCGCTCAGACCGTTCCACTCCATCGTGTTCAACCCGCTTGCATCGGTCACGTTGAGCACCTTGGGAACCGCGAAGAATGGGTTGCCATCATACCCGGCGGTCCAGGTAATCTGGGTTCCAGACTTGGTCAGGTCGAACACCCAATGATGCACACCCGGGAAGCCGTCAGCGAACGTCATGGTTGGGCTCGGAGCGGACCATCCGCCCTGGTTGAAGGCGTAGAGGTACGCCGTACCGTAGTCGCCGTGCTGCATTCCCATCGCCTCGCCGTAGTTGAAGGAGGTAGCGGAAGCGGACCCCGGGGCGAAGAACGCGTTGAACTCACCACCCTTGGATATCGCGTCAAACTCGATTCTGGCCTGGGTGTTGCCATAGCCGAAAACATCCGTCATGTCGAGGAGGAAGTCCCAGGAGCCGCCGGGGACAGCCTTTCCACCCACAATTGTAGGAGTGACACCACCCCAGCTATACCAGCCGGGCACGGCCGTCATCAGGGTGCCGTCGGCATAGCTGTTGAAGTCCTGTTGATAGATGACACTGTCTGCCATCGCCGGGGCGGCGAGCAGCAGGGCCGCCAGCGGCAATGCGATTCGTACTACCTTGATGTTCATTCGTCTCTCTCCTTGAAATTCGCTTCAAACAATGTGTCAGGGGGGTTCCTGACGCTTTCGATAAGCTCCCGCGCGGGAGCTCCATTAACGCTAAACAATGAAGCGGAACCTGGCGGAGGGGGACAGCTACATTCAATGCGTTGAACTGGTAGCCGATTCGACCTCGCAATGGGCGGCAGGCTCGAGCTTGTACGTTCATTATCCTATAAACTCGCGATTTGTCAAGCTAAATCCCCCGGATCGGGCGGTTTTTCGCCCCGCGAAGCCCATGGCAATGGCGAGCTGCAACCCTTTTCACAACCGGGCGTAATCACACGCCGGGGATCCTGTCCCCCTCCTCTGTTCCTGGGAATCCCGCTGTTGGGGTGGGGGTTTGGCAGGCGTTGTGCCAGAAACCGGTTTTCGGCGTTGTGCCAGAAACCGGTTTTCTGGCGTGTCGGCGGCCACGAGGCATGTAGAATGATGCAATCGCTGCCGCCCAGGAGCGGCACCGGCGGCCGGCGGGTCCGGCCGGACGGAGAACCCATACGATGAGGCGGTTTGGTTGGCAGATACTGCTCGGGCTGGCGCTGGTGGCGATGTCGGGCGGGTTGTACGCCCTCCAGCACTGGTTCTTTCCTCGCCGGGGGGAGGATGAACTGTTCTACCTGGTGCAGGACGTTGCGTTCGTGCCGATCCAGGGCCTGCTGGTGACGCTGGTGATCCACCGCATGCTCGAGTGGCGGAGCAAGCAGAACATGCTCAGCAAGCTCAACATGGTGGTGGGGGCGTTCTTCAGCGAGGTGGGCACGACGCTGATGCGGACGCTGGCGGCCTCGGACGACGCCGTCGAGGGAGCCCGGGAGAAACTCCGCGTCTCGCCGGAGTGGTCGGTGAGGCACTTCAAGGCCGCCGCGCGGGAATGGACCTGGCGGCCTCACCCGATGGCCGCCCGCGCCGACCAGCTCAAGGCCCTGGACGAGTTCCTCCGCGGGCGGGTGGACTTCCTGCTCCGCCTGCTGGAGAACCCCAACCTGCTTGAGCACGACCGGTTCACCGACCTGCTCTGGGCGGTCTTCCACCTGAGCGAGGAACTGCGATGCCGGGAGAGTTTCGACGCCCTGCCCGCCAGCGACCTGGCCCACCTCTCGGGCGACATGAAGCGGGCCTACGGGCTGCTCGTGGTCGAGTGGCTCTCCTACCTGCGGCACCTGAAGCGGGACTACCCGTACCTGTTCTCGCTGGCGATCCGGATCAACCCGTTCAATCCGCTGGCCTCGCCGATCGTGCCGCCGGCCTAGAATGACCCACGCGGCGGAGCGTCCGCACGCTCTCCCCAAGGTTCTTGTTGGCGTCGTGTCGGCGGCGATCGGCGTGTTGTGTCTCTCGGCGGCGGCCCAGCCGGCCTCGCCGCCGACGGCGTGCGGGTGCAGATGTCGTTCTGAGAGCGGGCGCGGCGGAACTCGCTGGACAAATCGGCCAAGGGGGGTAACATCGTGTCCACTGCCTGGCGCGGGCCTCCGCCCGCCACAGGCCATCTGGAAAACGCCCGCGCGCCGCGGGGAAAGGACGCGATCATGTTGCCAACGAGGTTCCTTCCTCTTCCGGTGGCGTTTTTCTGTGCGTGCATGGCGGCGGTGTTGTCGGGGTGTGCGGCCGGGGGCAACCTGGCCGTCGACAACTACCAGAACGACGAAACCGTCCGCTATCCCCTCGTGCTGCTTCGCGGGCGGCTCGGGGATCCGTCGATCGCCGAGGTGACGGCGACGAACGCCTCGTCGAAACGTGACACGGCCCAGATGCAGGGCGTGGCCCACAAGGGCCAGTTCAAGGTGTTGGCCGAACTCGTGCCGGGCGAGAATCGCCTGTCGCTCCGGGCCGGGGACCAGGTGGCCGACTTCGTCCTGAACTACAAGCCCCAGACCAACCCCTACAAGGTCCGGGCCGTCATCTTTGCCGATAAGTCCGGCGACCCCACCTACCAGAGCCAGTTCACCGGCGACGCCCAGAACTACCGCGACAAGTGGGACGCGGCCCTGAAGATGCTGCAGATGTTCACGGCTGAGGAAATGCTCCGCAACGGGTACGGGCGGAAGACCTTCAACCTGGAACTGGACGCCGACGGCAAGGTCGTCGTTCACGTCGTGAAGGGGACCGGCAGCTTCGAGGAGATGCAGAAACTCCCGGGCGGCGCGGCGTATGGGGCGGCGGCGGACGCCATTCACCAGCAGTTGCCCGGTGGGCTCTACAAGAACCTCGTGTGCGTGGCCTTCAGCCGGCACGTGAAGGAGACGGGGCACGCGACGGCCTACACCGCCCTGGGCGGGGGGGACGTGGCCATGATGGGCGGGGCGTGTTTCTACACCTGGCCCACCGGCGTCAAGAACATCCTGAAGACCTTCACCAGCGACGTGCAGATCGACAAGGACAACTTCCACGCCGACGACCGCGAGCGGTACGCCGTCTGGGCGACGGCGGCCACCACGATCGGCAGCGGGCTTCACGAGGTCGGGCACACTCTCACCCTCCCGCACACCCGCGCCCACAAGCGGGGCATCATGCTCCGCGGGGCCGACTCGCTCAACCGCTACTTCACGTTCATCGATCCGCCCTGCGCCACCAACAACAAACAGGTCATCGAGTTCCCGGCGGGGGAGGAGGCGTACTGGAGCGACGTATCGGCGGCCGCCCTGGCGCCCAGCCGCTGGCTTGCCCTGGACGAACGCACCTACAAGGAACCCAGCAGCATCACCTTCTCCCTCGACGCCGACAAGGCCGAACTGGTCGTCTGCAGCGACGACGGGCTGGCCTTCCTGTGCGTGGAACTCCCGGGCCAGGCCGAGTTCTTCGACCAACGCGCCAGCCTCACCGCGTTGCCCAAGGAACTTCGCATTCCGCTGGCCGGCATCGCCGAGCGTCACAAGACGGCCCGCCTTACCGTGCGGGTCCAAGACGGCCAGGGCCACCACACCCACGTCGGGCTGGGCCGCCTGCTGGAGCAATCCCCCGCGGCGGCGAAACTCCGGGCCCTCTTCCCCGCCGAACCCGAAAAGAAGTAGCCCGCGCGCTTGCCGCCCACCCCCGGCCGGGGTTACTCGAGGATGCGGAACACCATCTGGTCGATGGTGACCGAATCGCTCGCGTGGATCATGGGGCCCCATGTGGTGGACGCCCCGCCGGAGAGTGGCACGTACGTGGCCTTGCCGATGCTGTGGGCGGCGAAACCGAAGGTCGTCGCGTTCGTCGTGTCGGCGTAGGCCAGGGAGATCTTGTCGATCCGCCAGGCCGAGATCTTCGTGTTGATGAAACTGGCGACGGGGTTGAAGGTGATGTCGGAATAGCCGGAGATCGTCAGGCTCTTGATGCGGCTGGTGTGGGCCGCTTCGAATTGCCCGACGCCCGTCGGCATCGCCGTGCCTCCCACCCCCAGCAGGAAGTTGGAGTTCTCGATCCCGAGGGCCGAGATAGAGCCAATCGAGTTGTTCGACGTGATCGTGCAGGAGGAGATGAGGTTGTGCACCGAGAGGCTCTCGAGGACGTTGTCGGTCAACCCGCCGGCCCCCAGGAAGTTGAACGTGGCGTTCGTCAGGTTGGCGCCGACCTTCACCTTGCCCAGATGATGGCAGTTCCACGTGCCGGTCATGTTGTAGCCCGTCGTGACCGCGCCCACGTCGCCGGTCACGTCGGCGGCCAGACCGCCCGCCATGGTGATGCTGTGGGTAACCGGGGCCGACAGCGAACCGGCCGCCCAGTTCCTGGCCTTGATGTCGCCCACGGCGCCGGCGGCCGTCAGGGCCAACGAATTCAGGTTGCCCGAGGCGGTCAATTTGCCGAGGCTCTTGGCGGCCGGGGACGTGCCGTTGAGGGCGATCGTTCCGTCCAGGTTCCCCCAGCCGCCGTCTTTGCTGCTGACGGTCATCGTGCCCATCCACGGGGCCGTCAGGTCGAGCCCGCTGACCAGCGCGGCGGTGAAACTCTTGATGGGCAGCCCGTGGGTCGCCACCGTGCAGTCGTTGATCACGTACGCGGTAATGGCGACGCTGCTTCCGGAGGGAACCGCTCCCAGCGAGGCGTTGAGCGAGATGGAGTGACCGGCGGAGAGGATCTCGTCCAGGGCCAACTTGGAGATCACTCCGTCCACGCTCACGCCGGTCATCAGGTCCACGGTGGGGGCGGAGATGCTCTTGATGGCTCCGCTGCCCGGGCCGGCGTCGCCCAGAACCTGGATATTCTTCAATGTCGTCGTCGTGCCTTTGGGCGTGGAGATCGTGAGGGTGGAGGCCCCCGTCGTGCCCAGGGTCGAGACGGTGTCGCTGGGGAGCCCGCCGGCGCCCCTGACGATCGTTCCTGTCCCCGGGCCCGTGAGGGTGAAGACCACCGGATCGAGCGCGCCGTCGTGGAGCGTGAGCTTGACGTTGCTCCGCCCGCCCACGTTGCCGAACTGCCACTTGACCTCCGTCGTCCCGCCCACGACCGCCGTGTCGTTGCCCGAGGCGTTGTTGGAGGAGGAGGGGGTCATCCAGATGTACGCCAGCATGTGGTACGTGCCCGGGGTGACCGAATCGGGCAGCACGCCGGCGATCGTCTCGGTGATGCTCTTGCCCGGGGCCAGGTTCACCGGCTTGGCCAACACGCTGCCCAGCCGCGGGTCGGACCAGTCGAAGGTGGTGTCCGACGACGCGCACACGTACGTGTCGACCTTGCCCACCGACGCCACGTCGCCGACGTTCTTGATCCGGACCTTGATCGTGCCCTTGTCCCCCGGCACCACGACGGCCGGCCCGGTGGCACTCAGGATCGTGACCTCCAGGTCCGCCGACAGCAACACGCGAGGTTCGAGCGCTTCGCACCGCGGAGGGGTATTATGCCGGTTCATGACGATTCCTTTCCAGACGTGCACACGCCCGGGCTCCGATTTCGCAGCCGGGGCATGTGTTATTGTCCCGCATTCCGGCCGCCCCGCAAGAACTTTCTTGCCCGAACCCCCGGGCCCCGCCGAGCCCGAGAAGAAGCTCGGCGGCGGGCGATAGTATCCCTCGAACCGCGCGCCGCCGTGTGCCGTTCCTGCAACCTTCTGTCCCGTAGTGACTAAGCAATTTCGGCCTCCACGCCACCCCCCGATTTGGGATGCTCAAAGGATACTTAAGGGATACTCAAGGGATACTTAAAGGATACTTAAGGGATACTCAAGGGATACTTAAGGGATACTTGGAAGATACCTGCGCCGCGCTCGGGATTCGCGGTGAACAGGGCGAAGGCGGGTTGTGAATCGTGAGTCGTGAATCGTCTTTCGGAAACCACCGGATTCCCCTCCCCTGGTTTAGCGGGGGTGCTTGCACCCCGTGTTCTTTTCGTCGACGGGGATGCGAATGGTGTCGCGGTCCGTACTCGGGGAACCGAAAATCGTGAGTCCTGAGTCGGATCGATCCCAGCGTTGTTGCCATGCACTTGTCTCCCGGCGCAAGGCGTCTCTCCACTATTAACCGCCCGCACGGCGGTGAAAACCGCCACTTACATCTCCCGCCCTCGGCGTAACCAATGCTCTACCATTGACTACCGACCGGACGCGCCGACATACGCGCCAAACCGCCATTTTCTCCGCAATTCCGGCCAGTTTATCCGAAGAATGCAGTTGTTTTTGTTCTTTCGGGATTTTCGGGGGAAGGCTGGCCATCCCCCACTCAAAAGTCCGCGCAGCGGGCGACTACGCGTAGCCCCAGGCGACGGAGGAGCCTGGGGATCGCGGGGGTCGGTCCCTCCCTTCCTCTTCTTCTCCAGAGCCCTCGCAGAGGGCGATTGACGCCCGCGACCGGGACGCTTCAGTCGCCTCCCTGCGGGGGCTCCAAGAAAGGGAAGGAGAGGGAAGAAGGGAGGCCACCTTGAATCCCTACCCTTCCTTTGGTCGGGTAGGGCTACGCGCAGTCGCCACTGCGCGGGCTAAGAAACTGCCAGAGCGGAATGATGCGGGATCCCCGGGTTGTCAGCCTGCTTTGCCGTCGGCCGTTCACTTTCCGTGCAGAACCAGAGATTGATCTGCCGGGCGGGTGTCCGCCGGGGAGAGACGCTCGGGGGTTCCGGTTGGGTCGGGGTCCTTGAAGTCCGTCGCTGTCGGTTCCGGGTCTTGGGCGGCCGGAATGAACAGCATGTCGTCGGGCTTGGCCCCGTCGTGCCGGAACTTGCCTAGATAGACCGCCTCACGGGGCACGGGCTCGCCGAACTTCCATCCCAGGGGTTGGATCGTGCCGACGTCGGCGTCGAGGATATACCAGTGGGCGTTGACGTCGACGAAGAGGAACCGTCCGTCGGGCATGGCGTAGAGGTTCTGTTTGGCGCCCGATCCGGGGTCGGCCAGGAGGGTGAGGCGCTGCCCGGCCCAGGAGGCGTCATGGACAAGCAGGGCCATGTTGGAGTCTGTAAGGAAGGGGTGGTCGTTCTTCGCCAGTACCGCGATCCGGTAGCGCCGTCCGGGAGGAACATAGGTGGCTATACTAGGCCGGGTCGTCCAGGTCAGCGCCTCCGTTCGCGGGGAGGGACGCGAGGATGTCGGCGGCGAAGTCGGGGCAGCCCTTGTCTCCCGCTTGCACCCGCAGGCGATCGAGGCTATCGCGGCGATCCAAAGCGAGGCGACAAGACCGTGGGAGGCGCTGGGTATCCTTGCGGATCGTGGAATGGCGGGCCGTAGTTCCATGCCGGAATTGTAGCGGCTGTACCGATGCTGGCCAAAGCGTCTGTTTCGCCCGTCGAAGCGGCGGGTCTGGACGGGACACGGGGGGCAGGCCGTTCGCCGGAGGTTCACGACACTGGAACGCCTCCGGCAGACGATTCTCCGCGACAAGGTCGGGCGATTCTGCCGGTAGCCTCAATGCGATAAACTTCGGGGTATGGGGCAGAGCCCCATGCTTCTTTGCGTTTGTCCTACCACGTTTTCGGGAGGTGATCCGTTCTTCTTGAAAGTCACGGCGCGGGGGGCTACAACTCAGGTAATCGCACGTCTGCGGAAAGGGCAGGATCATGAAGAGACGGGAGTTTCTCAAGGTCGCGGGGGCCGGATTGGCCGGGGCGTTCGTTCCCCGCTGGCCGGCGTGGGCGGCCCAGCTGGCCGGGCAGGACAAGCCCAATATCATCCTGATCCTGGCCGACGACGTCGGGCTGGGCGATATCGGCTGCTGCGGCGGGCCGTTCAAAACGC
>JAPLNA010000406.1 GCA_026693065.1 Planctomycetota bacterium | reverse complement strand
TGCCCGAGGCGATCGGACATTACGAGCAGGCCGTGCGGCTGAAGCCCGACTACGCCCAGAACAACCCCGCGTTCGCGTCGGCGCTGGCGTCGGCCCGCGAGACGGCGGCGGCCATGGAGCGGTATCAGAAGATCCTCCTCGCCAAGCCCGACGATGCCGACGCCCACACCGAACTGGGCAACCTGCTGGGGCAGATCGGGCGGGTCCCGGAGGCGATCTCGCACTATGAGCAGGTGCTGCGGCAGAAGCCCGACTCCGCCCAGACGCACTACAACCTCGGCATGGCGATGGCGGCGATCGGCAAGGCCCCCGAGTCGATAGAGCACTACCGCCAAGCCATCCGACTGGCGCCGAACTTCGTGCTCGGAATGAACAACCTGGCCTGGCTCCTGGCGACCCATGCCGACCCGGCTGTTCGCGACGGGGCCGAGGCCGTGCGTCTGGCCGAACGCGCCTGCCAACTGGCCGATCGGAAGGCCCCGGGCCTGCTCGACACGCTGGCCGCCGCGTACGCTGAGGCCGGGCGGTTCCCCGATGCCGTCGCGACGGCCGAGGAGGCCCTGGCGCTGGCCAAGTCCATGAACCCACCGGCCGGGGCCGCCGATATCCAGGCCAGGCTGACACTGTACCGGGCGGGGAAGTGCTATCGGGACGTGCCTGCCCCGGCCGCCGCGCCGGGCCGCAAGTAGGAGTCGCCTTTGCGAAAACCGCGGTCACAACCCGATACTCAGGCCACGCTTCTTGTCCCGGGCGGGGCGGGCACACGGCGAAAAGTCAGGAAGTTGCGAGGGTGGCGGCTTTGGGCGATTCGGGTTGGCTTGGCCGTTTGTGCCCCGGCGATCGTCCTCCTGCTCCTGGAGGCCGGGCTTCGGCTGGGGGGCTACGGGTATCCCACGGGTTTCTTCGTCAAGGCGGACGCCTCGGGGGGTTGGCGGACCAACGAGCGATTCGCCTGGCGGTTCCTCCCGCGGAACCTGCGTGATCTTCCCGGGCCGGTCATTGCCGAGCCCGTCCGCTGTCTTCTGGCGAAGAAACCGGCGGGCGTCGTCCGCATCTTTGTCCTGGGCTCTTCGGCGGCCATGGGCGTGATACCCGGGGCGGTCGTTCGAGGTCGTCAACGTTGCCTTTTCGGCGACGAATTCGCACACGGCCCTGGAAATCGCGCGCGACTGTGCGGCGTTTGAGCCGGATTTGTTCGTTGTGTATGCGGGGAACAACGAAGTCGTCGGCCCGCACGGGCCTGGGGCCGTGTTCCAGTCGTGGTCGCCCAGCCTCTGGATGATACGCACGGGCAGTTGCCTGGGCGCGACTCGGGTCGGGCAGTTGCTGGGCGATATCGCCGCCCGCGTCGGGCAGGGCGGGAAGGAGCCTCCCCAATGGCGGGCGATGGCGGCCATGTTCATGGATAACCCGGTTGCCGCCGACGATCCGAGGCTGGCGAGGACCTACGCCAACCTTCGGGAGAACCTCACGGACATCTGCCGCGTCGGGCGGAATGCCGGGGCGGCGGTGGTGCTGGCCACGGTCGCCGTGAACCTGGAGGACTTTCCCCCCGTGATCTCGCGGCACCGGGCGGATTTGTCGCCGGAAGACCTGGGTCGATGGGAGTCGCTTGCCAAGGAAGGCTCGGCCCTGGAGTCGGCCGGCAGAGGGCGCGAGGCGATCGAGAAGTTTCTGGCGGCCGAGCGGATCGACGACCGCTACGCCGAGTTGCCGTATCGCCTGGGGCGATGTCTGGCGGCGGCTGGGGACCGGGCTGCTGCCGCCGATCGCTTCGCTCGCAGCCGCGACCTGGACCAGCTACGTTTTCGCGCTGACCCCCACATCAATGCGGCGATCCGGGAGGCGGCCGCGGGGGCCGGTGAAGGCGTCTACCTCGCCGACGCGGCCGTCGCCCTGGCCGCCTGTGGCATTCCCGACAAGGACCTGTTCTACGAACACGTCCACCTGACCTTCGAAGGTAACTACCAACTTGCGAGGAGTGTGCTCGGGCCCGCGTGCCGGGCCTTGCGGGAGCACCTGGGGGCCCCGGGCGAGGGCGCCATCCCTTCCAACACCCAATGCGCCAAACGCCTCGCCCTGACGCCCTGGGACGAAGTGAACATGGGCGAGAGGGTTGCCGCCGAGACTGCCAACCCCCCCTTCACGAATCAGTTGGACCACACCGTCCGCGAGGCGGCCCGGTGGGAACGCCTGAGGTCCCTGCGGCAGGCCGCCACGACGCCCGAAGCGTTGCGGTCGGCCTGGAAGACGTACGAGGCCGCCCTGGCGCGGTCGAAGGACGACTGGTTCCTGATAGACCACTTCGCGAACCTGGCCATGCGGTGCGGCCGTCCGGGCGAGGCGGCGCGACACTGGGCGGTACTCGTCGAGAAGTTCCCTCAGGCGATGACGCTGAAGCTGTCTCTGGGCACGGCCCTGCTCCAGGCGGGCAAGACCGACGAGGCGGTCGGGCAATTCGAGCAGGCTCGGCGAATCAAACCTAACTCTTCCGAGGTGCTCTGTGGCCTCGGAACGGCCATGACCGCTATGGGCAAGCCCAAGGAGGCGTTGGCGTATCTGGAGGAATCGCTGCGGCTCAACCCCGGCTCCAGTGACGCCCACAACAACCTGGCTGTCCTGCTGTCGCGGGAAGGCAAGACCCGGGAGGCCATCGAGCACTATGAAGAGGCCTTGCGGATCAATCCTGAGTACGCCGATGCGCATCTCAACCTCGGGGCCCTTTTGCAGCAGGCGGGGCAATTGCCCGAGGCGATCGGACATTACGAGCAGGCCGTGCGGCTGAAGCCCGACTACGCCCAGAACAACCCCGCGTTCGCGTCGGCGCTGGCGTCGGCCCGCGAGACGGCGGCGGCCATGGAGCGGTATCAGAAGATCCTCCTCG
>JAPLNA010000405.1 GCA_026693065.1 Planctomycetota bacterium | reverse complement strand
CTGGTGTCCTGGCATAACGCGGGCAAGGGCAAGGTGGTGTTCGTGGCCACCGATAACCTGTGGCGCCTCCGGTTCATGCGGGGCGACTACTACCACGCCAAGTTCTGGGGCCAGGCGATACCGTTCCTGGCTCTGTCCCGCCTGCTGGGCGAGAACAAGCAGATCCAACTGGAAGCCGAGGCCGAAAGGCCCAAGGAAGGCGGGCTCGTCAAGGTCCGCGCCGGCGAGAAGCTCCTGATCCACGCCGACGTCAAGGACGAGTTCTACCGCCCGGCGACCGACCCGCAGTACAAGGTGTACCTGGAGCGCATCAGCGCCGAGACGCAGCCGGCGCCGACCTCGGCCCCGGCGGTCGGCCCCGCTCTCGGGGCGGCGACGGCGATCACCCTGACGGCCGTCGCCGGCGCCCCGGGCCTCTTCGAGGGCTTCGCCACCCCGGAACTCCCCGGTCGATACGTCATCCGCGTCGAGCCGGGCAAGGTCAAGCTCGCCAGCCAGGTCGACCTGCTCGTCGAGCCCTCCGACCTCGAGCAGCGAGAGACGGCGATGAACGAAACCCTCCTGCGAAACATGGCCAACGAGAGCGGCGGGAAGTTCCTGACCATCGGCGACCTGCCCGCCCTGCCCGGCATGCTGGAAGGCGGGCCTCTGACCGTTATCGATCCCAAGAACGTCGAGCTCTGGGACCGCTGGCCCTTCTTCGTCCTGTTCCTCCTGTTCGTCGGGGCCGAGTGGTTCCTGAGACGACGCTTCCACCTGATCTAGGTTACGCGAGGCACCATGACCCAAGCTCTTTCTGACAGCGGCATGCCCGGAGCGACTCGCTCGGGCGTCATCGATCGCCGCCTGGCCGGCGCCTGGCGACGCGAGTGGCGGTTCGTTATCGCCCGCGGGCTGGGGCGGCTGATCGTCTGGCTGGCGGCAATGGCCGCCGTCGACTTCCTCCTGGACTGGCAGATCGACCTTCCCGGCGGGTGGCGCATGGGCCTGCTGGCCCTCAACGTCGTCGTCGCCCTGGGCGTGCTCTTCTGGGACGCCCTGAGACGACTGAAGGCGTTCGACCCCCTTCGGGTGGCCCTCCAGGTCGAGAGGCTCTACCCCAAGCTCCAAAGCCTCCTGGTCTCCTACGTCCAACTGCACGAAAACCCCGAAGCCCACGAGGGCTCCAGCCCCGCCCTCGTCCGGGCCATGTGCCGCGAGGCCGACGTCCAGGTCCGCCCCCTCGATTTCGGCAAGATCGTCCGCTTCCGCACCCTTCGCAACCTCCTGCTGATCGTCGTGCTGGCCACGGGGGTCGAGGCCGCCGCGGCGTACTGGCAGCCGGCCTTCCTGAGGGCCTTCCTCGACCGCATGAGCAACCCCAACAGCCTGGCCGAGTATCCCACGGCCACCATCGTCGTCGAAGTCAGCCCCCACGACATCCGCTGCCAGCAAGGCGCCAACGTCACCCTGTCGCTCACCGTCACGGGCGAACTGCCCGGCGAGGCGACGCTCTATATCAAGCAGGACGGTTCGCCCCGCGAGGCCATCGAGTTGACCTACGACGCTAAGGCGGCTATGCCCCTGACGCCCCTTCCGACAACCGCCCCGACGACGGCCCCGACGAGCACCAGCGCCCCGGCGGCCCCGCGGCGGACGTTCACCTACGAAGTCGAGCATGCGGCCAAGGACTTCACGTTCTGGTTCCACGCCGGCGACGTCAACAGCAAGAAGTTCCGCGTCGAGATGGTCCCCCCGCCCACGATGAAGGCCTTCGTGCGGCTGGAGAGCCCGGCCTACACCCGGATCGATCCTCGTGAGGCCGACACGGCCGGACTGGACGTCCTGGCCGGCACGAAACTGGTCTGGAAGCTCAAGTTCGACCGCCCGGTGGACAAAGTCACCATGCAGGGCCTGCCCGGGCTCAAGCCCGGCGACCAGCCCCTGAGCAAGGACCTGAAGATCTCCGACAGTGGGCTGGAAGCCGTCTCCGACTTCCCCGTCGTCGCCGGCGAGGCCTTCTCGTACGGGTTCCTGGTCGTCGACCGCAAGGCCGACCGCAAGGATAGCTTCACCTATCCGCCCGAGGTCAGCTACTCCGTCAGCGTCCACGCCGACCGCGACCCCACGCTGGCCATTACCGCCACCGACGAACCGTCCGCCGCCACGACGGACAAGAAGATCTCGCTGAGCTTCCGGGCCGAGGACGACTACGGACTGACCAACTCCCGGATCGTCTGGTGGCTGTCCGAGCCGGCCGGCACAGACCTCGCCGCCAAAGACGCCCCCAAGCGGAAAGAGAACGTCTGGCCGCTGAAGGGGTACGCCAACCAGCCGCTGGAGG
Organism: Planctomycetota bacterium; assembly: GCA_026693065.1. Lineage (GTDB taxonomy): Bacteria > Planctomycetota > Phycisphaerae > SM23-33 > SM23-33 > JAPLNA01. The sequence goes on along the minus strand of JAPLNA010000405.1, from coordinate 5,212 downwards.
TCTCCGAGCAGGAGATCGTCTGGAAAGTAAAAGAGGCCATTCCGGGGCTCAAGGCCGGCGATGTGGTAGAATACCTGGTGGAGGTCGTCGACAACTGCCAGCCCACCCCGAACGTCGCGCGGTCCCGGGAGTACCGGCTGGAGATCCTCTCCCGCGAGGACTACGACCGCCGGATCGCCGAACGAGAGGAAGAACTCCTCAAGCGGCTCCGCCAACTGGCCGACACGGAGCGCGGGGCCGCCATGGGCGTTTCTGACATCAACCGGCAGGGCGAGGCCACCACCCAGCCGGCGACGAAGCCGTAACGGAAAGGGCAAGACATGGGAACCAGAACGATTGTCGCGGTCCTGAGTTGCTGCCTGCTTGGGGTGAGCGTTCCGGGCATCGCCCAGAACCCCTCGGAGGGCGAGGCCCTCACCGCCAGCGTGGACGCCATCCTCCAGGCCGCCGGCAGCCAGGAGGCCGTCCGCGGGCAGATGGCCGGGCTGGTGCAGAACTTCCGGGCGATGGTGGCCGACATGGCCTCCAATGAGAACATGTCCGAGAAGAAGGCCCAGGAGATCGACCGGCTCATCCAGGGCATCACCAGCACCGACGCCAACCACGTCCGCCGGGCGGCCGAACTGCTCCGCCAGGCCTACGCCCAGGAGCGAGCCAGCGACACCGCCGCCCGCAAGGAAAGCCTCGGGCAAGCCGGAAATGAAGTTCAGAACGCCCTCGACAAACTCAACGCCCTGCTCCGCCTGGCCAACGCCCTCCGCGCCGGCGAGATGATCACCGGCGAACTGGAGGCCATCATCCGCGGGCAGAACGTTCTGATCGTCGACGCCATGCGGGTGGGCAAGGAGATCCTCGCCGGGCAGGAGAAGCTCTCCCTCGAACCGGGCAAGATCGCCGAAGACCAGGACAAGCTCGCCGAGCGCACCAGCAAGATGCAGGAACTCGTCCGGGTCGCCCTGGCCGAAGAAACCCAGTCCGACGCCGTCACCCGGCTCAACCGCGCGATGGGCTACCTCGACGAAGAGAAGATCGACGCCCGCATGCAGATGGCCAGCCGCAACATCGAGCAGAAGGACATGCTCCCGGGCCTGGCCGAGCAGAAGGAAGCCCTCCTGGCCCTGAACCAACTGGCGAAGATCCTCGGGCAGGACGACCCGACGGCCCTCCGCGACCTGGCGACCGAGGCCCGCAAGATCCTGAATCGCCAGATGGAACTCCGCAAGGCCGTCGAGAAGATGAACCAGGGCGAGTTCAAGCAGAACGCCCCGGCCAAGAACATCGACCAGAAGGAAATCAAGAAGCGGCTGGACGCGATCACCAAGGAACTGGCCGAGCGAGAGGCCTCCGAGCCCAAGCCCCCCTCCGAGAAGAACGACTCCGAGAAGAAGGCCCCCAACGGCGACGAGGCCAAGAACAAGGACGCCGTCGCCAAGGCCGACGCCGAGAAGAAGCCCGATCTGCCCTCCAAGGAAAACCAGGCCGAGAAGAAGGGCGAACAGCCCCCCGGCGCCAAGGCCGACAAGAAAGACGCCAAGGCCGCCGCCGCCAGCAAGAAGGGCGGAGGCAACATGCCCGCCGCCGGCGGCGGACCCGGGACTCCGCAGGAGACGCCCATGTCCGCCGGCAAGAAGGGCGCCAAGAAGCCCGGCTCGCCCAGCGAAGCGGCGAAAGAGGCCGGCGAGGAGATGGACAAGGCCTCCGATAAGATGACCCAGCGCGACCAGCCCGGCACCGTTCCGCCCATGAAGAACGCCGAGCAGAACATGCGCGAAATGGTCAAGATGCTCTACATGCAATCCTTCCAGGCCCGGTTCCCCGACATCCCCCCCGAACTCCTCGATAAGCTCGCCACCGCCCAGATGGCCATGGACGACAAGGCCGCCGGAACGCCCCCCGAGCCCGGCGCCCCCACCGATCCCGAGGCGGCCATGAAGGACGCCCTCGCCATGGCCGAACAGGCCCAGCAGCAGGCCGAGCAGGAAGAAGCCTCGCAGCAGGCCGCCGCCATGGCCAAGGCCATGAAGGGCGGAGGCGAAGGCGAACGCAGCGGACCCGGCGAAGGCAAGGGCGACCCCGAGAAGGAAGGCAAGGGCGAGGGCAAAGGCGAGGGCAAGGGCAAGAGTTCCGTGCCGACCGGTCCTGGCGGCAAGCCCTCCAAGGACGGCAAGCCCACTCCGCCCAACCCCAACGCCAAGCCGGGCATGAGCCCCATGGCCCAGCGCATCCCCGGGCCTTTCGGTAACCTGGCCTCCTTCGGCAAGAACGCCGACCTCTACGCCGCCCGCGACGGCAAAGAGACCGCCCTGTCCAACAGCCTGGGCAAGCGGGACCAGATGGCCTTGGACGAGAACTTCGCCCAGGACCTCCCCCGCGAGTACCGTGAGATGCTCAAGGCCTATTACGACAAGCTGTCCCGCAAGTAAGAACCCCCGGCCAAGGATATCGCCAAACGTCGGCAACGCAACCGTAATGGAAAGGGCAAGACATGGGAACCAGAATGATCGTCGGGGTCCTGGGTTGCAGCCTTCTTTTCGTCAGTGGTTGGGCGGTTGCCCAGAGCACCTGGGACGCCGAGTCTTCCGGGGCGAGCCTTGAGGCCATCCGCCGGCAGGCCGGAAACCAGGATGCCCTCCGCGCCCAGATGGGCGAACTGGTCCGGAGCTTCCGCGTGATGGTGGCCGACATGGCCTCCAATTCCAACCTGCCGCCCAAGAAAGCCGCCGAGATCGTCCGCCTCGTCAACGGGCTGACCCTGACCGACGCCACCCACGTCCGAAAGGCCGCCGAGCTGCTCCGCCAGGCCTACGCCGACGAACGGGCCCACGACACCGGCGCCCGCCGCGACAGCCTCGAAGCCGCCGGCACCGAACTCCAGAACGCCCTCGACAAACTCAACGGCCTGCTCCGCCTGGCCAACGCCCTCCACGCCGCCGAACTGATCAACGCCGAGCTCCAGGCCGTCATCCACGCCCAGGAGGCCCTCCAGAACGACTCCAAGGCCGTCGGCAGGGAGCTCCTGGCCGGGCTGAGCAAACTCTCCTTCGATCCGGCCCGGATCGCCGCCGACCAGGACAAGCTCGCCGAGCGCACCAGCAAGATACAGGAACTCGTCCGGCTGGCCCTGGCCGAGGAACTGACCCCCGACACGGCCGACCGGCTCGGGCGGGCGATGAAGTTCCTCGACAGCGAGAAGATCGACGCCCGCATGCTGATGGCCAGCCGCAACATCGAGCAACGCGACATTCTCCCGGGCCTGGACGATCAGAGGGCCGCTCTCCTTTCCCTGCGTCAACTGGCCGCCATACTCAACCCGGACGGCGCCTCGGCCCGGAAGGGCCACGCCGCCGCCGGCGATCCCGGACGCAAGGGCCCCGACGGGGCCGAGAAGCCCGGCGGCCTCAATCCCGCCGACCCATCGCTGGCCTCCAACGCCCCGGACATGGGCGTCCCCGACAAGAACGCCGGCGACAAGAACTCGCCCGCCGATGCCGCACCCAAACCTGCGGTCGCCGCGAACACCCCGCCCAGGGACGTGGCCGACCCGCCGTCGGCCCGAGCCCCCAAGCAGGCCCCGGGCGCCGCGGCGAACAAGGGCGTCCTCACGCCGGCGCCGGGCGGCTCGAGCCAGGGCGCCAGAAGCCCCTCCGGGCTAGGCGCAGGCAACAAGGACAAGACCGGCTTGGGCGATAGCCGCGGCAAGCAAGGCGGCGGCAAGCCGACGACCCCGGGCGACCAGGCAGGCCCGAACCAGGGCCCGCCCAACGCCAAAGCCTCCCCCGCCCTCGCCGCGAGCCCGAAAGCCGGCCCCGTCAGCGGGCAGGGGAATACCAACGCCTTCAAGAGCGCCGGGCTCTACGGCGATCGCACCGGCGAAGAGGCCACGGAGGCCGCCGCCGGAAATCTGCCCCAGCGGGATCAGATGGTTCTGAACGAGAACTTCGCCTCAGACCAGGATCTGCCCCGCGAGTATCGCCAAATGCTCAAGACCTATTACGACAGGCTGTCCCGAGAATAGTCACTCGCCCGCCGGGCGACGGAACCCAATATGAGACTGAACACCCGATACCGTGTCGCCGCGTACGTGATGACCGCCGTCATGGCCATCCCCCCCGTCCTGCCCATGCTGGCCCAGGACGCCGACGGCGTCAGCGTCGCCGAACTGACCCCCCAGGCCGAGAAGGCCATCAAGGCCGGTCTGGAACACCTGGCTCGAACCCAGAAGGAAGACGGCAGCTGGGGCACGAACTTCCGCGTGGCGGGCACGGCCCTTGGGCTGATGGCCTTCATGGTCAAGGGGCACTTCCCCGACCGCCCGCCGTACGGCGAGAAACTCACCAAGGCCGTCAAGTTCCTCCTCGACGCCTGCGAAACCGGGCACGGCTACATGGGCCAGAGCATGTACGAACACGCCCTGGCCACGCTGGCCCTGTCGGAGGCCTGGGGCATGAGCCACGACCAGCGGCTGCAGAAGCAGCTCAAGGAAGCCGTCCGCGTCATCCTGGCCAGCCAGAACCCCGCCGGCGGGTGGCGGTACGCCCCCACCCCCACCGACGCCGACCTGTCCGTCACTGTCATGCAGACGGTCGCCTTGGCCTCGGCGAAGGAAGCCGGCATCGTCGTCCCCGACACCACCATCCAGCGGGCCGTCACCTACGTCCTCAGTTGCAACGACAAGGCCACCGGCGGCTTCAGCTACACCGCCGGGCAGGCCCCCAGCTTCCCCATGACCGCCGCGGGCACGATGTCGCTGATGATGCTGGGGCAGCGCGAGAACCAGGCCGTCGCCAAGGGCCTGCTCTGGCTCCGCGGCCAGCCCGAGGGCGTCTTCGAAGGCGGCGGGTTCTACTACTACCAGCACTACTACGCCGCCCAGGCCATGTACCAGGCCGGCGACGCCTACTACCGCCAGTGGTATCCCCGCATCCGCGACTCGCTCCTGAAGAAGCAACAAGCCGACGGCAGTTGGCCCGTCCAGAACGGCGTCGAAACCCAGTTCGCCATCCTCATCCTGGGCATCCCCTACCGCTTCCTGCCGATCTATCAAAGATAGTCGCGGTCCCGGGGTCGTTTCTTGACCTCTAGATAGAAAAAGCGCGCGGTTCGGCGCATGTTCGGGTTGCGCCATCGCGCGGGGGCATGTATGGTAGGGGGTATGCGCACGGAAGCGTTTATCGAAGGGCTCGAGATGCGGCGCCGCATTGCGGTGCGATTG
>JAPLNA010000404.1 GCA_026693065.1 Planctomycetota bacterium | reverse complement strand
GCCATTCTCGCCCTGGCCGTCCTCGACCTGCCCTTCGAGGCCCCCAAGCACGAGAGCCGCTTCGACGAGGCCGCCTTCACCCTCACCCCCGCGGCCGCCCTGATCGTCTTCCACAAGGAGATCAAGGAAACCCCCCTCGCCACCGACAAAACCATCCTGGTCAACCAGAACTACTTCCGCCAGGATGACCGCTACCGCCACGTCAACAACGAGCAGTTGGACAAGTTCGTGACGGATGAGTTCCTCGTGCAGACCGTCTATGGCTGCCAGGTGGTCGTCACCAACACCACCAGTTCCCGCCAGAAGCTCGACGTGCTGCTGCAAATCCCCCGCGGGGCGATACCCGTCCTGAACGGGCAGGAAACCCGCGGGCTGCACGTGCAGCTCGATCCCTTCAGCACGCAGAAGATCGAGTATTACTTCTACTTCCCCCTGCCGGGGGCCTTCGAGCATTACGGCGTTCACGTGGCCCGCGAGGGCAAGCTGATCGCCGCGACGGAGGCCGGCAAGCTCAACGCCGTGACGGCCTTCAGCAAGGTCGATATGACCAGTTGGGACTGGGTCAGCCAGAACGGCACGACCGAGCAGGTGATGGAGTTCCTCAAGGGCGCCAACCTCGGTCGGGTGGATCTGGAGCGGATCGCCTGGCGGATGGGCGACAAGGCCGTGTTCGCCGCCGTCACCGGCCTGCTCGCCGAGCGGCACGTCTTCCACAACGTACTCTGGTCGTACGCCCTCAAGCACGACGCCCCGGCCGCGGCACGGGAGTTTCTCAAGCACCAGGACCGTCGCGCGACGGGCGTACCAGCACATGGAGTACTGGCCCCTCGTCAACGCCCGCGCCCACCGCCTGGGGGCCAGGAGGCGTATCTTCAACGACGAGTTCGGCGAGCAGTACGAGCGGCTGATGGAGGTCCTCTGCTACCGCCCCGCGTTGGACAACGACGACCGGATGGCCCTGGTGTACTACCTGCTGCTGCAGGACCGCGTGGAGGAGGCCGGGGCGTTCTTCGACGCCGTCGAGCCGGCCAAACTCCCCACCGCCCTCCAGTACGACTACGCCAAGGTATACCTGGCGTTCTGCCGGGAGGACGTCAAGACCGCCCGCGTGACCGCCGCCGCGTATAAGGACTACCCGGTTGACCGCTGGCGGAACCTCTTCGCCACCGCCCTGACGCAGTTGGACGAGATCGACGGCAAGGGCGTGGCGAAGGTGGTGGACGACAAGGACCGCACGGCCCTTCAGGGCGCCCTGGCCGCCGGCGAGCCGAGCTTCGACTTCACCATCGACGCCCAGCGGATCCGGCTGAACTACCAGGCCCTGACGGAAGTTCGCGTCAATTACTACCCGATGGACATCGAGCTGCTATTCAGCCGCAACCCGTTCGTACAGCAGTATTCGGGCCCGTTCTCGATGATCCGCCCCAACCACACCGAGACGGTGGCCCTGCCGGGCGGGGCGGGCAAGACGGAAATCCCCCTGCCCAAACAGTTCCTCAAGACGAACGTCATGGTCGAGATCGTCGCCGGGCCCGTCCGCAAGAGCCAGGCCTACTGCGCCAACGCGATGGCCGTCCAGGTCGTTGAGAACTACGGTCAGGTGACGGTGGCCTCCGCCGAGACCGGCAAGGGCCTGGCCAAGGTCTACGTCAAGGTCTACGCCCTCCCGATCAACGGCCAGGTCCGCTTCTACAAGGACGGGTACACCGACATGCGGGGCAAGTTCGACTACGCCTCGCTCAACACCGACGACCTGAACGACGTCGAGAAGTTCGCCCTGTTGATCCTCAGTGAGACCGACGGGGCCGTCGTCCGCGAGGCCTCCCCGCCCAAGAGGTAAAGAAGAGGGCCACAAAGGGCACAAAGAACACAAAGGTTTAGAAGAAGAAAAAGCGAAGAAACCCACGGGCCGGGCGAAGCGATCACTGAGGTCGCCTCCCCGGCCCATCTTCGTCCTGCTGCCTCTCCTGCTGCTTCTCTTGCTGTTCACCTTCGTGATCCTTGTGTCCTTTGTGGCTCTCTTCTTTTCCTTCGCTTTTCCTGCGCAACGGCCCGGAGAGGCGGATACAGCCTCCTGACGTGACACAGCCAAGAACCTTCAAGCCAAGGAGACACGACATGCGAACGATCACGACGTTGACGGCGATGCTGGCCCTGGCCGGAGCCCTCGTCGGTTGCCAGGCCTGCTCGGAAATGCCCGCGATCACCGCCAATCTCGCCAAGGCCGGGTTGGCGCACGGCCCGGACCAACGCCGCCAGCTCGAGAAGAAACTCACCGACCAGGACATCTCCGACCTGCTGGACGTCCGGGTGCAGGCGAAACTGCCCACCAGTCTGGCCGTCGCGAAGGTCGGCTGCGACTACAGCGGCGCCCAGCCCCACCTGGCCGATTTCGAGCCGGGGGAGTTCGACGCCTGGGAGAAGGCTCTCCGGGGCGTGCCCAAGATCCGCGGCGTCCAGCCTGTCACCCCGCTGGCCATCGGCACCGGCACCCGCACGCCCTCGCTGTACGAGCTGCGAACGGCGGCGGCGAGGCTCAACTGCGAACTCCTGCTGGTGTACCTCCAGGCCGACGCCTCCGGCGACACGGCCAACGACGCCGCCGCCCTCTACTGGACGATCATCGGGCTCTGGACCGCCCCGGGCGACACCCTGGAGCACCGCACGCTGATGCAGGCGGTGGTGCTGGATTGCCGGACGGGGATGATTCTCGGCACGGCCGTCGGCGACAAGCAGATCAAGAAGGACTGCCCCGCCGCCTTCGTCAGCAAGCAGCACACGGAACTGGCCAAACAGGCCACCGCGGAGGCCCTGGCCCAGTTGCAGCAGTCGGCCACCCGTGCGATGACCGCCCTCGCGACCGCCGCCAGGTAGCCGGGCGCGGGAGTGTGTTGCCTGGACGGCTGACACCGCGGGCGCGGGCGGATATGATCTGTTCCCATGAGATCGCGGCGGAAGTCCATCGCGGGTTGGTGGGTGCTGGCGGGGTTGGCGCTGGCGGGCGGATGCGTGGGCGAGGCCTCGCGGCAGGCCCCGCCGGCGGCGCATGAGGAGATCACCCCGGCCGCCCTGATGAGGCACGTGAACTTCCTGGCCGACCCGAAGATGGCCGGGCGGGCGACCGGCACGCCCGAAAACGCCCGGGCCGGCGAGTACGTCGCCGAACAATTCGCCGCCGCGGGATTGACCCCCGCCGGGGACGGCGGAACGTGGTATCAGGCGTTCACGGCCCCGAAGCTTCGGTTGCCCGCCCCTTCCTGTCGCCTGGCCGCCGGGGCGCGGGAGTTTGCGTTGGGCAAGGACTTCGCCCCGACGTCGGCCGGGTGCGCGGGGGCCTTCGACGCCCCGCTGGTCTTCGCCGGATACGGCGTACACAACCACATCCGCGGCTACAACGACTACGCCACGGTCAGCGCCCGCGGGGCGGTGGTGATGATCCTTCAGGGCGAGCCGCACGACGCGGGCGGGCAGAGCCTCTGGGCAACGAAGGGCCACTGGACGGAACTGGCGCCAACGGCAGCGAAGCTCAAGCGGGCGGCGGCGGAGGGGGCGGTGGCTGTCCTGATCGTCACCCCGCCGACGATCGCGGGCGAGAGCGACTCGCTGGACGACGTGCTGGGCGAGGGCCAGGGGCCCCTGCCCGCCCTCCGAATCAGCCGCGAAGCCGCCGACGAACTCCTCGCCCCCGCCGGGGCCGGCAAGACCGTCGCCAAACTCACCGACGCCATCCGCGCCACCGGCCAGCCCGCCTCCTTCGCCGTCGGGCCGAAGGTCTCCGGCACGGTGAACCTCGTCGAGGGCGCGGGGCGGAACGTGATCGGCCTCCTGCCGGCCTCGCCGGGCGCACCGGAAAACCCACGCGTCCCAGTGATCGTGGTCGCCGCCCATTACGACCATCTGCCCCCCACCGGCCAAAAGGCCCGCGACCGCGGGTTCGGCGTCCGCCCCGGCGCCGACGACAACGCCAGCGGCACGGTCGCGTTGATCCTCCTGGCCCGTGCGATGGCCCGCGTGCCGCAGCGGCAGTGCACGATGCTCTTCGTCGGCTTCAGCGGGGAGGAGCTCGGCTTCCTGGGCTCCAAGTATTTCATCCGCCATCCTGCCGTGCCGCTGGAGCGGATCGCAATGGGCTTCACGATCGACCAGATCGCCCGTGTGCGGAACGACGAGATTCTCCTGATCGGCAACGTGAACTACCCGCCGCTCTCGCGTGCGATTCGGGCCGCCCGAGCCAGCCTGGGCCACCCGCACTACACCCCAATCCCCATCCTCCAGGCCCATCACTGGTCGGACCAGGCCCCCTTCGTCGCCGCGGGCGTCCGCACGCTTCTGGTCACCAACGGGCTGCACGCCGACTACCACACCATGCGCGACACTGCCGACCGCGTCAACGCCGCCGGCGCCTGCGACGTGACGCGGATGGCCCTGGAGATCCTCACCCGCCTGGCGACCGGCCCCCTGTCCCCGGCCCGTGAGACTCAACCCATGCCCGATGACCCGACCTGGCGGCGATTCTTCCCGCAAGAGACTCCCTCGTCCGCCCCGGCCCAGGCGAGTGAACCCCCGCGCCCGGCTGCCCGTGGACGCAAGGCGGCGTAGTCTACGGCGGCGACCCGGCGCCGAACGACGGGCCGGGGAGTTTCTTATCTCGTGTAGGAAATTCCAGTTGCGTTGCCTGCCCGAGCGTTCTACCATGATGTGGCGGCTGGGATCGGAGCCCAGCCAAACACGTTCGGTCATGTTTATTGAAGGGAGACGGTCATGGGTTTGGTATTCATTCTCGAACTGGCGTTTATCGCCCTCATCTTCGTGTCGTTGTGGAAGATCGCCGAGAAAGCCGGGCGACAGGGATGGGAGGGCATTGTGCCCATCTACAACACCTACGTCCTTACCCAGATCGTAGGCCTGCCGATCCTGTGGTTCGTCCTCTCGCTGATCCCGTGCGTTAACATCGTGGCTGCCATCATGATCATGCTCTCTCTGGCCAAGGTGTTCGGGAAGGAACCGGCGTTCGCGATCGGGCTGATCCTGCTGCCCTTCGTGTTCATGCCGCTCCTGGCCTTCAGCGACGCCAAGTACACCGCCCCCGCCCCGCCGGCCCCCCCCGCCGCCCGCTGAGCGAGACGAACGCACGTGGCTACCTGGTACTGTTCGATCGATGGCACTCGCTACGGGCCCGTCGAGGAGTCTGTTCTGCAAGAATGGATCCGCGAGGGGCGAGTCCATCCCGCTACGCTGATCTGGACGGCCGGCATGGAGCAGTGGTTGCCGGCCGGTAGTGTCCCCGGGTTCTTCATCGGCGGGGCGGCGCCCCAGGCCGCCCCGCCGTATTCCTTGGTTCCCGCCGCCCCGCTCCCGGCCAGTGGCGGAGGCATGCCCAATGAACTGGTCTGCGAAGACGCTCGCAAACGTCTGACAGGCAACTGGATCCTGGGCATGGGGGCCAGCCTGATCGTCGTGTTGGTCCCGGAAGCAGCAAACTACCTGCCGGTCATCGGGGCTTTTGCCGGACCGATCGTCGCCCTGATCCTCACCGGACCGGTCCAGCTCGGAGTGGCCGCGTTCTTCCTGACGCTGGCACGCGGCGGGCGGGCGGATCTCGGCACGGTTTTCGTCGGATTCCGTTATTTCGGCAACGCCTTGGCGGCTCATCTGTTGATGACCCTGTTCATCTTCCTCTGGGCGCTTCTGTTGATCATCCCGGGCATCATCGCCGGACTGGCGTACTCGCAGACGTTCTACCTGATGGCGGAAGATACCCGCCTGGGCCCCATGGAGGCCCTCCGCCTGAGCAAGCAGATCATGATGGGGCACAAGTGGAAGCTCTTCTGCCTGGGTTGGCGGTTCTTCGGGTGGATGATCCTGAGCATTCTGACCTGCTGTATTGGGTTCCTCTGGTTGATGCCGTACATGGCCACCGCGTACGCCCGCTTCCATGACGACGTTCACTCGCACACACAGCAGGCGCCGACAGCCTGAAACGCCCCCGGGCCGCGGGGGCGGAAAACTATGGAAAGGAAACAGGGAATGGCACAGTGGCATTGTCATATCGGCGGGAAGGCCTACGGCCCGGTCGAGGCCCAGCAGATCCGCCAGTGGGTTCAGGAACAGCGGATGCAGCCGACGGATAACGTCTGGTGCGAAGGCATGCCCGCCTGGCAACCGGCCAACAGCGTCGCCGGGCTGCTGACGCCGACGGCGGCCGACGGCACGGCCCCCCCGCCCCTGCCCGGCGCGCCGGCGGCCTACGACGACTTCGCCGCGACACCGGGGGCGTACCTCAAACCGCATCGCGGCACCACCATCCTCGTCCTGGGCATCCTGGGCCTGACCGTCTGCGGCGTGCTGGGCATCGTCGCCTGGGTCATGGGCAGCGGCGACCTCCGTGAAATGGACGCCGGACGCATGGACCCCGCCGGACGAGGCAACACCAACGCGGGTAAGATCTGCGGCATCATCTCCACCGTCCTGATCCTGATCAGCATGGTGTTCATCTTCTTCGTGATGGGCTCGGCGATGTCCCACGCCCGGTATCGCTAGAAGCCTCGTTCCGCCCGTGAAACTGCAGGTCCATCGCGTCCGCCGCTGGCCCGGCTGGTCTCGCCAGTCTGTCATCGTCGTCGGGTGCTGGCTGGCGCTGCTGGTGATCGATCACGAGGTCGGGCTCTACACCCACCGCCCGCTGATCCTCTGCCCGATGAAGACCTACACGGGCCTGCCCTGCCCTGCCTGCGGCACGACCCGCGCCGTCCACGCCGCCTGCACCGGCCACCCCGCAGACGCATGGGGCCTCAACCCACTGGCCATGATCGTCCTGCCCATCGCAGGGGCGGTGCTGGGCGTTCGATTGGCCTTTGGGCTATCGCTACAACTACAGACCAGTAGGCCCGAGCGAGTGATCCTCTGGATCGCGGGCGGACTGGCCCTGGCCGCCAATTGGTGGTATCTCCACACCCACGGCATCTGACGCGCCCCCCGCCGCTACCAGGCGTACGCCTCCGGGGCCGACCCGCCCGGGCCCGGGAAGACCTCGTTGATCCGCTTCACGGCCGCCTCGTCCAGCTTCACCGTCAGGCAGCCCAACGCGCCGGTGACCTGCTCGACCGTGCGGGGGCCTATGACCACGCTCGTCATCGCCGGGTGGGACAGTGCCCAGCCGAGGGCGACGTCGGGCTCGGGTCGGCCGATGTCGCGGCAGAGGGCGGCGAATGCTTCCAGAGGCCCGCGAAGGTGCTGCACCCACGCGCCGTCGCCCACGCGCGAGCCCTTGGGCGGATTCAGTGCGTGGCCGGAGAGCACTCCGCCGCCCAGCGGGCTGTACGCCAGCACCCCGATGCCCAACGCCTTCGCCGCCGGCAGCACTTCCAGCTCCGGCAGGCGGCACAGGAGGCTGTAGCGGTGCTGCTCGCTAACGAGCCCCATGAAGTTCCGCGCGCGGGCGTGTCCCTGCGCCATCGCCAGGTGCCAGCCGGCGAAGTTGCTCGAGCCCACGTAGCCGATCCGGCCCTGGTAGACGAGCACCTGGAAGCCCTCCCAGATCTCCTCCCACGGCGTGCGATGGTCCACGTGGTGCATCTGGTAGAGCTCGATGTAGTCCGTGCCCAGCCGTCGCAGCGAGCCCTCCACGTGCCGGTGCAGCTTGTACTTCGACATCCCGCCGTCGTTGTTGGGCCCGTCGGCGGGGTCCATCATCGGCTGGTACACCTTCGTCGCCAGCACGACCTTCTCCCGCCGCCCGCCGCCCTGGGCGAACCATCGCCCGATGATCGACTCGCTCCGCCCGCAGTGGACGAAGTCCGGATAGTGATTGGCCGTGTCGAAGAAGTTGATCCCCGCGTCCAGGGCCGTGTCCATGATCCGGAACGCCTCGGCCTCGTCGGTGTGAAGCCCGAAGTTATACGTGCCCAGGCAGACCCGGCTGACTTTCAATCCGCTGCGACCGAGAAACGCGTAGTCCATTAGTCGTTCTCCTGCCCGGCCCAGTCGAACACGATGCCGCAATAGGTCTCCGGGGCCTGGAAGACCATGTCGTACGCGGCGGCCGCGTCGGTGTACTTGAAACGATGGGTGATCATCGCGTCCACGTTCAGCGCCCCGCTTCGCATGAGGCGGAAGGCGTTGAGCACGCGGAAGCCCTGGAGCGTCCAGGGCATGTAGACCTCGAACACGCGGTTGTGGAAGCAGGGCAGGTTGAAGGGCCCTTTGCACCAGGCCAACAGCACGTACTTGCCGTCCCGCCACTTCATCGCCCCGACGGAGGCCTCGATGGCCGGGTAGTGGCCCGTCGAGTCGGCGATAATGTCCGCCCCGCCCGGCCAGATCGCCCGAACCGCCCCAGCCAGGTCCTTGCCCTTGACGTTGATTGCGTGATCGGCCCCCCACGCCTTCGCCACCGCCAGCCGCTTCTCGTGCACGTCGACGACCATCACCTCGGCCCCTCGCAGGTGCAGGTGGGCGGCGGCGAACTGACCGATCAGCCCCTGTCCTATCACCAACGCCTTGTCGGCCACGTTCGGGCGCGACAGGCTCACCCCCTGATCGCTCACCGCCGAGATCCCCGCGAACGCCGCCCGCTCGCTCGAGAGCCCATCCGGCACGCGAACGACGTAGCAGTCGCTACCCAGCATGTCCCGCCCGGCCGGGTTCACGCTCACCAACGCCGTCCCCTGATGCCCGCCGCAACTTTGCCACACGCCCTTGGCCGCCTGGGGCATGAAGTACGAAATCCGCTCGCCCGCCCTGTACCCGGCCTGGGCGGCCTGGGCCCCCACGCCCACGATCCGCGCGATCGGCGCGTACCCCGGCACGTACAGCCCCTTCTCCTTCGAGTGCGTGCTCATCACGTAGCTTTCCGTCCCCACGCTGATGGCCGAGGCCTCGAGCACCACCTTCACGTCCCACTCCAGCATGGGCCCGATCTCGATCTCCCTTAGCTGGGCCTTCTTGCAGTCCACTCCGCAGATCGCCTTGGGCATTTTCTCACTGCTCCTTTCCATTTCACCGTTCCGAAAATACTAACCCTCCCGCGTCCGGGGGTCCATGGGATTCGGGAGGCAGGAACAAGGAACTGGGAACGAGGAACTGGGAGTCGCGGAAAGATCCAGTCTGTTGGACTGCTCGCTTCAGCGAGGCAGTCGGGTCCAAGTACCCTTTCAATCGCATCCCCGACCCCCCGATTCCATAACCTTCTTTCCCAGCCCAAGTTCTCATTTCACCCCTCCCGCCAACCCCCCGATT
>JAPLNA010000403.1 GCA_026693065.1 Planctomycetota bacterium | reverse complement strand
TTCCGTTCGTCGGATTTCAGCTTCCAGCTCAGGCGCGGGTGATCGGCGTCGATCCCCACCGGGTTGCTTCGGGCTTCGCATTCCAGCCCGTAAGGCTCCAAGCCCGCGGTGAACGCGGCGCCGCAGAAAACCAGCGAAAGAACGAGTGCCTGTTTCATATGTCGATCCACGAGAATATCACCCGGCAATTCGTGAAGAGAGGCCTCCTTTTCTCCGTGTCTCTGCGTCTCCGCGTCAAGTGAAGATCGCAGCCGCCGCGCCCGTCGCGGGGTTCCCCGCTCCGCCTCGTGCCGCGACATTCCTCACGCCACCCGCCCGCCTGCTGCGTTTGCCAGCAAGAATGCTAATATGAGGGACTAAACCCAACAGTATCCGTATGGATCACATCCTCTCGATTGTTCTGTTTACGCCCCTGGCGGGCCTTCTGGCGAGTCACCGCCCCGCTCATGCGCCCCGGCCTGTTCGCTGGCGGGACCCTCGTCTTTATATGGAGTTTTACCGATGTAGGCACCCCCCTGGTCGTCGGCTACCAGGACCTGGCCCCGGTGACGCTCTTCAACGAACTGGCCGCCGCCGACGTCGGCGGGCGGACCTACTGCCTCGTCTTCCTCCTGCTGGCCGGCTCGGCCGGGCTGTTCGTCGTCGGCAAACTGCTCTTCGGGCGCGCCCCCGCCGCCCAGGCCTCCAAGGCCTCCCTCGCCGCCGTCGCCCCGCGGCTGGGCGTCCTGGGCACGCTGGGGGCGTGGGGGCTCTTCGGCGCGGTCATCGTCGCCGCCACCGCCCCCCACGCCGGCGTCGTCCTCATGGCCACCTCCAAAACCTGGGTCAACTCCGTCCTCCCCACCGCCTGGACCGCCGACCACCTCCAGTTCGTCCTCACCCAGGAGCAGACCTACCGCAGCATCCTCAACAGCCTCCAGTACGCCGGCGTCTCGACCGCTCTGGACATGCTCCTGGGCGTGGTGATCGCCTGGCTGCTCGTCCGCAGCCGTATCGTCGGCAAAACGCTGCTGGACTCCCTGGCCATGCTCCCCCTGGCCGTCCCCGGGCTCATCCTCGCTGCCGGGTACGTCGCCCTGACGGCCTGGGGCCCCCTCAAGGCGATCGGCCCCATGGGCAACCCCTTCCTCATTCTCGTCATCGCCTACGCCGTCCGCCGCCTGCCCTTCACCGTCCGCGGCGTCTCGGCCGGGCTCGAGCAGGTCAGCGAGACCCTCGAAGAAGCCGCCCGAAACCTCGGGGCCTCCCGCGCGGGGGCGTTCTGCCGAGTCACCCTTCCCCTCATCGCCGCCAACGCCGTCGCCGCCGGCGTGCTCGTCTTCGCCTACGGCATGCTCGAGGTCAGCGACTCGCTCGTGCTGGCCCAGATCCCCGCCCACTACCCCATCGCCAAGCAGATTTACGTTCTGGCCACCAGCACCGGCTCGCCCGAAACCGCCAACCAGGCCGCCGCCCTGGGCCTCTACGGCATGGCCCTTCTCGGCGCGACACTCGCCCTCGCCGCCGCCGTCATGGGCAAGAGACTGGGCGCGATATTCAAAGCGTAGGTCGGGGAACCACGAAGAACACAAAGGACACGAAGGACACAAAGAGAAGGAAAGAAACGGGCAGAGGGAAAGAAATGGAACAGGATAGGGAAGAGGCAAAATGGCAAGAGGTGTTGGAGAGATTGGAGCAGAGGGGAGAACACCGGCCGGTGCCCGAGGAGGTCGAACGGGCAGGCAGGGAGATCATTGGGGCGGCGATCGAGGTGCATCGGCACCTCGGGCCCGGGCTGATGGAGGGCGTCTACGAACGGGCCATGGTCCACGAACTGCAACTGCGAGGCCTGACCGTCAACCAACAAGTGCCGATTCTCGTCCCCTACAAGGGACTTCTCATCGAGGGCCAGCGGGCCGATCTGATCGTCCAGCCCGGCGTCATCCTGGAACTCAAGGCCGTCGATGCCTTCAACTACATTCACGACCGCCAACTGCTCAGCTACCTCCTCAGCACCGGCCTTCGCCTGGGCCTTCTGATCAACTTCCACGCCAAACTCCTCAAGCACGGCATCCGGAGGATCGTATGCTGAAAACCCTCTTCCCAATACGTGCCCCTCAAACTCCCTCCGCGGTTGACCCGTCTCTTCTTCCCTTGCCTTGTCTTCTCCTTCTTCCTTTGTGTCCTTCGTGTCCTTTGTGTCCTTCGTGGTTCCCCAACCTTCCATGAACATTGAACTCCAAAACATCTCCAAAACGTACGGCCGCCAGACCGGCCTCGCCGTCAACGACGTCAGCCTCGCCATCCCCTCCGGCGAGCTCTTCTTCCTCCTCGGGCCCAGCGGCTGCGGCAAGACCACCCTCCTCCGCATCCTCGCCGGCCTGCTCGAGGCCTCCGCCGGCCGCGTCCTCTTCGACGGCCGAGACGTCTCCGCCTCACCACCCGAACGGCGAGGCACGGCCATGGTCTTCCAGAGCTACGCCCTCTGGCCCCACATGACGGTCCAGCAGAACGTCGAGTTCGGCCCGCGGATGCAGCACGCCCCCGCCGCCGACCGTCGCCGCCGCGCCAAAGACGCACTCGATCGCGTCCGAATGGCCGACCTGGCCTCGCGAAGGCCCAACCAACTCTCCGGCGGGCAACAGCAGCGTGTGGCCCTGGCCCGCGCCCTCGCCGCAGGCACACAATGCCTCCTGCTGGACGAACCGCTCAGCAACCTCGACGCCCGCCTGCGCCTCGCCATGCGGACCGAGCTCCGCCAACTCGTCAAGGACGCCGGCATCACCGCCGTCTACGTCACCCACGACCAGGTCGAGGCCCTCTCGATGGCCGACCGCGTCGCCCTCATGAACGCCGGGCGAATCGCCCAGCTCGGCCGCCCCGCCGACCTCTACGAACGCCCCGCCGACCGCTTCGTCGCCGATTTTCTCGGCGAGGCCAACTTCATCCGCGGCCACCTCGTCTCCTCCGCCGACCCCATCGCCGTCGACACCCCCCTGGGCCAACTCCCCGCCGCCTCCTGCGCCGGCGCCCTCCAGGGCCAGGCCGTCACCTGCTGCATCCGCCCCGAACGCTTCCTCCTGTCCCCCGCCCCTCAGGCCCTGCCCCTCCAGGCCACGGTGGCCCAGTGCACCTACGTCGGCGAAGCCTGGCACCTCCTGTGCCGTAGCGGCGAAACCCTCCTGAAGGTCAAAACCCCCCCGGGCCCGATGCCCCAACTCGGCGACGTCCTGACCCTCTACGTCGCGCCCGACGGTGTCACCATCCTAAAAGACTAACCCCCCTCCTTCACTTCCCCCCGCCCGCCTTCGCCTTCAGGTCCTCCGCCGTCGAGATCGTCACCGTCCCGTTCTCGATCACGTACGCCAGTCGCTTGTCCCCGACACTCAGATCCTCCAGGACGACCTTGAGCACCTGCTCCATCGTCACGTCCGTGAGGTTCGTGGTGACCTTCGTCTTGATGTCGATGCCCGCCTTCTCCAGTGCCGCCTCCCGCACCTGAAAGGCAACGCCCGACGGGTGCCCCAGGAGCTTCACGACGGAGCCTATCGTCGAACCCCGGAGCGATATCTTCGCCATCGTAGCCTGGAGTTTCTTCCGGGCCCCCTGGCTGCCCTCGTCGGCGGCGACACGCAGGCAGAGCGGGTTGGCCCGGGCGGCCTTCACGTCCTCCGCCGTCGAGATGATAATGACGCCCTCGTCGATCGCGTAGTCCAGTTTCACATCCCCGGTGGTCGCGTCGCTCAGCAGGATCGCCAGCACCTTCCCGACCCCCACGTTCTTGAGCTTGACGGCCACCGGCATCCGCGGGCTGACCTCGGCGGCCTCCATCGCCCGCCACTTCGCGTGGATGGACAGCCCGGTCGTTTCACCCAGGAAGTCCAAGACCATCGAGAGCTCCTGGCCGTCCATCTCCATGGTGACGATCTTGGTCTGCAGAATCTCCCGCGTCTTCTTGCTCTTGGCATCCTCCCGGGTCGCCGGCCCGGTGGCAGGAGGCCCGTCCTGCCCGTTCGGCCCGGCCCACAAACCCCCGCCCATCATCGCCCCCAACACGCCCGCGCCCACCGCCATCCTGATCCTACGCCCATTCCATCTGGCCATATCCCATCCGCCTTTCCGCCCGCCGCGAATTTGTCCGTCCCGGCGCCCACGACCCTCGTGGGCGCTTTCAATAATAGAACGCCACTACCGATGCCGCGCCCCGATCCTATCCCCCGGCCCTCAGGCGGTCAAGCCTTCCCGCCGGCGCCCCGGCATTCGGCGGCGTCCCCTCTTGTCTGGCAAAACAGCCGCCCCCGCCCTACAATCTTTCCATCCGGGCCGCCCGCCCACGGCCGCCGACAAGGAGACCGCCGCCATGACCACGACCCCCACCCGCGAGCAAGCCTGGGCCCTCCTCCAGGAGTTCAACACCACCGACCGCGCCCTCAAGCACGCCCTCGCCGTCGAGGCGGCGATGCGCTACATGGCCGCCAAACGCGGAGGGGACGTCGAGACCTGGGGGCTCGTCGGGCTCGTGCACGATCTGGACTACGAGGTGTTCCCCGACCAGCACTGCGCCAAGACCCGCGAGATCCTCACCGAACGCGGTTGGCCCGCGGACCTCATCCGGGCCGTCGTCAGCCATGGCTGGGGCTTCTGCGGAAACGACGTCGAGCCCCTCACCGACATGGAGAAAACCCTCTACGCTATCGACGAGCTGACCGGCCTGGTGGCGGCGGCGGCCCTGGTCCGCCCCTCCCGGAGCGTCCTGGACCTGGAGCCCAAGAGCGTCAAGAAGAAGTGGAACGAGAAGCGGTTCGCCGCCGGCGTGGACCGGGCCGTCATCGAAAAGGGCGCCGCCCTGCTCGGCGTCGACCTGACCGACCTCATCGCCGACGTCATCGCCGGGATGCGCGTCGCGGCGAAAGACCTCGGTCTCGCCGGTTAGTTTTCCCACACACACACACACACACGAATCCGAAACAAGAAGTCTACACGCAACCACCCCGTCCAGTCCCGCGTCCGCCCCACCACCCCCTCCAACGCCCGCCCACTGCGGTGGGCGGGGTTCCCCGTACCACCACTATCCACATTCGCTACTATTCGTGCAGATTCTCAACTTTTCATCGCCCCCATCTTCTTCACTCCGTCCAATCGAGAATCCCTGGTCCGCCCGCGACCCCACTAACAGCAAACATGGGGAGAGCGTGCGGACGCTCTCCCCAAACCCCTCTGCCCGGCCCACACACCCACCCCACGGAACCGGAAGAGGAAGTCGTGGGCGGACCGGGCGTGCGGTTGTTCTGGCGTGTTTGGGCCGGGGATGGGGGTCCGGGCCAGCCGCCGCCCGGTTCCCCCGCGAGCGGCAACCTTGTGCGCGACGGAAGGAATGCCATGATTCGGGGTCGGTTCTTGTTCTTCCCTGGCTACCGGCTCCTTTGGTTGCGAGATGAGTATTGTGTCCCCAATGGCCCGAGGTTAAGCCTGAGGGGGCAATAAAGAAAGGCCTGCCTTGTCGATGAGGATGGGTGTGAACGATCCATTACTCGTAGGCA